>JAITVD010000089.1 GCA_031285965.1 Azoarcus sp. | reverse complement strand
TTGCGGCTTCCATAGGAACATATGGGAACGCTTGGGAATAAAAAAAGCCCAGAAGGTTTGATTTCTCTGGGCTTTGCGGAACATCTTGGAACTCTGCGGAACGGGGTTTCGTCCCCCCGACAGGAATCGAACCTGTATCTGGCGCTTAGGAGGCGCCCGTTCTATCCATTGAACTACAGGGAGCGGGGCTGAAAACAAGGAGGTGAAGCCTATCACGAAGGCGTTTCGGGCGGAAGCCAGTGGGCTGGCGGCGTTTTCAGAAGAGGCTGCGGCTGTGGATGGCCGACAGCAGGGCGGGCCAATGTTCTTCGGGCGCTTCGGTGTGGCGCAGCAGGACTTCCGGCGGGATGCGCAGCAGTTCGTGGATGCTGGCGATGTCCTGGGGCAGGGCGGCATTGTGCCAGCCGCGCGCGACGTGCCGCGCCAGGTCGACGGCAAGGGTGATGGTGCGCACCCTGGGGTTTTCGGTTCGGAAGGGGTCGAGCAAATCAACAAGAAGTTTGGGCAGGCGCCAAGCGCGAATCAGGGCGAACTGAAGTTCCCGCGACGTGATTCCGAACACTTCGCGCTGAGCGGCGGCGCTGCGCAATTCCCGGTTGGCATGCTGCATGTCGTAGACGCGCTGGGTAAGATCGGGCGCGTTGAGCCAGCACACCATTTCAGCCGCTTCGTACAGCAGGGCGGCAACGGTGATTTCGTTGACGTCGAGGTCGCGCCGGATGACTGCCCAGTCGTGGGCATAGTGGGCGGCCTTGCTGGCGCGGTTGGCAACCCGGATGAGACCGAGCAAGGCTTTGGGGCTGGACGCCAATGCCTCTTCAACGGTGGGCATGTCGCCAAACGCCTTGAAGAAAGGGACGATGCCCATCATGACGAGGGCGCTATTGACGGTGATTATGTCTTTGTTTTGCGTGATTTCGCGGTGGGTTTCGATGTGGCTGAACAGCCGTATCGTCATCAGCGGATCGGCCTGCACCGTAGCGGCAATTTCCTGACGGGTAATGTTGTCGATGTTCTCGGCGGCTTTTGCGAAGGTCTCGACCGTCCGGCGCAGCACTGGCACGGGCTGCTGCGAAAAAAATCGGGTGTAGGACTCGACCGAAGACAGGGCGTGCGTAAGAGTGGTCATGATTGAATCCTAGGGCAAGTGCCGACGCTTTTAATTATCGACAGCTTTGGGCAATCTTTGAATCGGCGTGTTGTGCAATTTGTATCTTCCGCTTTCAAATAACGGCGTTCTGGCGCGATAGGCATGGAAGAATCCACGCCGGATAATCCGGCGGGCGGCGGTCTATAATCAAAAGTCCGTTTGTCCGTATTTTTGCGCTTTGCGTAAAAACGGTAAGAGCAAATGCTCATCACAACAACTAATAGGGAGACGCAAGTGGGAGAAAAGGCTTCGTTCAAGGCGCTGCTAATTGAGCAGGACAGCGAGCGCAAGGTGTGCGCCTCGCTCACGTCGCTCTCGCGGGAACGGCTCGATGTGGGCGAGGTGTTGATTCGGGTGCACTTTTCGAGCATCAATTACAAGGATGCCTTGGCGGCGACCGGAGCCGGAAAAATCATCCGGCGCTTCCCCTGCGTGGGCGGGATTGACCTGTCCGGTGAGGTGGTCGAGAGCGCCGACCCGCGTTTCAAGCCGGGCGACGCGGTGATTGCGACGAGCTACGACATCGGCGTTGCCCATCATGGCGGCTATGCCGAATACGCGAGGGTTCCGGCGGACTGGGTGATTTTGCTGCCGTCCGGGCTTGACCTGCTGGAGGCGATGGCGCTGGGTACGGCGGGGCTGACCGCTGCGCTCGGGATTGTGAGAATGGAGGACAACGGCCTCAAGCCGTCCAATGGCCCGGTGCTCGTCACCGGAGCGAGCGGCGGGGTCGGCGGGCTGGCCATCGACATGCTGTCGCGGCTTGGCTATGAAGTGGCGGCGCTCACTGGCAAGGCGCGGGAGGAGGGGGATTTCCTCCGGCGCATTGGCGCGTCGGAACTTCTTTCGCGGCAAGACATCGACTTTGGCAAAGTTCGCCCAATGGAAGCCGCCCGCTGGGCAGGGGCGCTCGACAATGTGGGCGGCGCGATTCTGCACTGGGTGCTGGCGACGATGCGGCAAGACGGCGTGGTCGCCAGCATCGGCAACGCCGCCGACTTCAAACTGGCGACCACGGTGTTTCCGTTTATTTTGCGTGGAGTAAGTCTTTTGGGGATAGATTCGGGCTATGCGAACATGTCCATGCGGCAAAGGGTTTGGGCGAGGCTGGCGTTTGACCTCAAGCCGCGCCATCTGAAAGAGTTTATCCGCGTGATTGGGTTCGACGAGTTGCCGAACGCTTTCGCCGCCTTCATTGAGGGGCGGGCAAGGGGTCGGACCGTCGTCCGTATTTTGGGTTGAGTTTGGCTGAAAACGATAACGCTATCTGGGCAAAGCGAAATGAACGAAGAAGAATCAGGCGGAATCCTGCCGAAAATATTGATTGTCGATGACTCGCGCATGGTGCGCGCCAGCCTCAGCAAGCAGATTCGCCACCGTTTCCAGATACGGGAAGAGTCTGACGGCGAAGCGGGCTGGGAAGCCTTGCTGATTGACCCCGCCATCAGAATCGTGCTCACCGACCTCGGCATGCCCAAACTTGACGGTTTCGGCTTGCTTGAGCGCATCCGTGGCTCAAAGGTGCAGCGCATCCAGGATTTGCCGGTCGTCATCATCTCCGGCGATGAGGATGACGAAGCCCGCCAGCAGGCGCTCAATTTTGGCGCGAACGATTTTGTCTCCAAGGGCGCGGGATGCGCCGAGATGACGGCGCGGCTCGAATCCCTGCTGGATTTGACCGAAATCCGCCGCAGCCTTGCGATGAACGGGGAAAACCCGATCGTCGATCCCGATTCCGGGCTGGCCACGCCCGCCTATCTCAACCACAACGGCGAGCAGCTTCTGGCGCAGGTACGGCGGCGGCAGACAGTCGTGACGGTGATGGTGGTCGACATCGACCATTACGAACAACTGCTGGAATGGCACGGCGATTACGTGTCCAACCTGATTACCGGAAAACTCGCCAAGATTCTTGCCAGCAAGGTGCGGCAGGAAGATACGATTAGCCAAATCTCGGGCGGGCGCTTCGTGGTGCTGTCGCCCAGCACCTCGGTGGTGGGCTGCTGCGCCTTTGCCCTGCGCCTGCAAAAGGCAATGGAAAAGCTCGTGCTGACTTACCGCGAGGAGCGTATCCGTATCACCGTGACGGTCGGCATCTCCGGTTCGGAGGCCGATGGCGTGCAAAGCGTGGAAAGCCTCATCGGGACGGCGACGGAGCGCGTGCGCCGGGGCATCGCGGCGGGGGGCAACCGGATTGTCAGCAGCGAAGGCGAAGTCGACAAGGTCGAGGTCGAGAGCTACGTCAATCAAATGCTCAGCGTCGACCATGTCCTGCTTCAGTTGAGAATCGGCGCGGAAGAAGAAGTGATGGAGCGCCTGCCGGAAGTCATTGCCGCCATCATGCCGCTGTTCACCCTGCTGGAAGAGCGGCTGCATTTCGGCATCCCGCTGGGAGAGCTGGAAAACTACGGGCGCAACTGAACGGGGCGTGCGGGTGGCCTTAGTGCGCCGCCCGCACGATGAGGTTGTCCCGGTGAATCATTTCGTGCGTATCGACGTAGCCGAGGATGGATTCAATCTCGGCGCTGGGTTTGCGCAGGATGCGGCGGCATTCGCCCGCGTCGTAGTTGGCCAGCCCGCGCGCGATTTCTTCCCCGGCTTCATTGACGCAGGCAACGGCTTCCCCTCGGCGGAAATCGCCTTTTGCATCGAGCACGCCAACGGGGAGCAGGCTCTTGCCTTCGTGCAAAGCCTTGATGGCGCCTGTGTCGATGACGAGCGTGCCGGCCAGTTGCAGATGGTTGGCAAGCCACTGTTTGCGCGCCGCCAGCCGCGAACTGCTGGCGTGAAGCAGGGTTCCGACGCCTTCGCCCCGGATGAGCCGGAGGAGGACATCCGGCTCGCGCCCGCTGGCGATGCAGGTATGCGCCCCGCCACGCGCCGCCCGCCGCGCCGCAAGCACTTTGGTGAGCATGCCGCCTTTGCTGAGGCTGCTGGCCGCCCCGCCCGCCATCGCTTCAAACCGGGCATCTTGGGCTGCGCCTTCTTCGACTAGGCTGGCTTCGGGGTCGCGCCGGGGGTCGGCGGTGTAAAGCCCTTTCTGGTCGGTGAGAATAATCAGGGCGTCGGCTTCGATGAGATTGGCAATTAACGCGCCAAGGGTGTCGTTGTCGCCGAACTTGATTTCCTCGGTGATGACGGTGTCGTTTTCGTTGATGATTGGAATCACGCCCAGTTCGAGCAGCGTGATAAGCGTTGAGCGGGCGTTGAGGTAGCGTTGGCGGTCGGCCAGGTCGTCATGGGTGAGCAGGATTTGCGCGGTGGCGAGGCCGTAGCGCGAGAAGGTTTTTTCATAGGCTTCGATAAGCCCCATTTGCCCGACGGCTGCCGCCGCCTGAAGGCAGTGCATTTCGCTCGGCCTTTTTTTCCAGCCTAGCCGCTGCATGCCTTCGGCGATCGCGCCCGAAGAGACTAGGGCGATTTCCCGTCCGCCTTGGCGCAGGGCGGCAATCTGCCGCGCCCAGTTGTCGAGCGCGGCGTGGTCAAGTCCCGCGCCGTTATTGGTGACGAGCGCGGAACCGATTTTGACGACCAGCCGGGATGCTTTCTGGAGACGCGCTCTCATGTTCATTCTCCCGTTTCTTGCGGCGCGTCGATGCTTTCCGTATCCACGATTTTTTCGCCGTCATCCTCGGCGGCTCGCGGGCTTTGGCTGTCAAGAAAATCCTGAATGGCAAAAACGAGCTTTTCGCAGCCTTCTTTGTTGATGGCGGAAATCTCGAAATGGCGCTCAATCGGGCCAAAGGCATCGAGGAAAGTCCGGACGCGCTCGGGGCGCTCTTCAAGGGGGATGAGGTCGAGTTTGTTGAGCACGAGCCAGCGCGGCTTGGCGTACAGGGCTTCGTCGTATTTGCGCAGTTCTTCGACGATGGCTCGGGCGTCCCGCACCGGGTCGGCCTGTGGGTCAAAAGGCGCGAGGTCGACCAGATGCAGCAGCAGGTGGGTGCGTTGCAGGTGGCGCAGGAATTGGTGTCCCAGCCCCGCGCCTTCGGCAGCGCCTTCAATCAGGCCCGGAATGTCGGCAATCACGAAGCTGCGGTGCTCGGCGGCGCGTACCACGCCGAGGTTGGGCGAGAGCGTGGTGAACGGGTAATCGGCCACTTTCGGGCGGGCGGCGGAAACCGCCCGGATGAAAGTGGATTTTCCGGCATTAGGCAGTCCGGCGAGGCCAACGTCGGCCAGCACCTTGAGTTCGAGATGAAGATTGCGCCGCTCGCCTTCCTGCCCCAGCGTGCGCTGGCGCGGGGCGCGGTTGATGCTCGATTTGAAATGGATGTTGCCCAGACCGCCGCGCCCGCCGCTGGCCAGCAGCGCCTCTTTGCCGTCTTTGTCGAGGTCGGCGACTTGCTCTCCGGTGTCGCTGTCGATGATGACGGTTCCGACCGGGAAACGCAGGAGAATGTCCTCGCCGCCACGGCCATAGCAGTCCCGGCTTGCCCCGTTTTCGCCAGACTGGGCGCGGAAGATGCGGGTATAGCGGTAGTCGACCAGCGTGTTGATGTTGCGGTCGGCAATGGCTCGCACGCTGCCGCCGTGGCCACCGTCGCCGCCGCTGGGGCCTCCGCGCGGGACGTATTTTTCGCGCCGGAACGTGGCCGCTCCGTCGCCGCCTTTGCCTGCGATGACTTCGATACGGGCTTCATCAAAAAACTTCATGACGGTATTCCGGGCGGCGCGAAGAAGCGAAAAGAAAAAAGCCCCATCTCAGAGGACAGGGCTTGGGAGGCCGGCATCCGGGCAGGAGCCGAAGATGCCGACGGCGGGGCCTGCGTCAGGCCGCGCTGGCCTCTTGCGGCGGGATGACCGTGATGGTGCGGCGGTTCCTAGGCCCCTTGACCTGAAACTTGACCGTGCCGTCGACGAGCGCAAACAAAGTGTGGTCTTTGCCGATGCCGACGTGTTCGCCCGGATGGAACTGCGTTCCGCGCTGGCGGACGAGGATGTTGCCCGCCGTGACGAACTGGCCGCCGTAGCGTTTGACGCCGAGGCGTTTCGATTCCGAGTCGCGGCCATTGCGCGAACTGCCGCCTGCTTTTTTATGAGCCATGTCGAATAGCCTCCGGTCTTAGGCCGAAATCGCTTCAATGCGGATTTCGGTGTAGTTCTGGCGATGCCCTTGGTGCTTTTGGTAATGCTTGCGCCTGCGCATCTTGAAAATCTTGACCTTGTCGTGGCGGCCATGCGAGAGCACGGATGCTGTGACAGTGGCTCCTGAAATCACGGGCGTGCCGATCTTGACCGACTCGCCTTCGCCGACCATCAGAACTTGGTCGAGAGTGATTTTGGAACCCACGTCGGCCGGTATCTGTTCTACCTTGATCTTTTCGCCGGCTGCGACGCGATACTGCTTGCCGCCGGTTTTTATCACCGCGTACATGGTGTTGCTCCAGATTTGACGAACCGCGCATTCTATGAGCGAAACATGGGAAGGTCAACAAGCGGCGGCGCAAAGAGGCCAAAGCGCCTATATATGGAGAATTTCACGTAAATTCAGGGGTGTCCCTGACGGTTAGATTGTTATCATTAGCATCCCTTTCATGTTGTTTCGCCTCCTTTCCCATGCGTGTTTTCGTCGAGACCAGTGTTGCCCGCCATATCGGCGACCGCAAGGAGCAACAAGACCGCGTCACCGTATTGACCCATCCGTCGCATCCGGGCGCGTTGCTCATCGCGCTGGCCGACGGCATGGGCGGGTACAGCGGCGGGGCGATGGCTGCCGAGCAGGTCGTCCTCGCGGCGCAGCAGAAACTGGAAGCCTTTTCACCCGCCACCGAACAGCCGGGGCAGTTGTTGGGCGCGGTGCTTCAGGAAGCGCATTCATCCATCCGCCTGAGCCGATTTGCCAGCGAACAGGACCCGCACAGCACGATTGTGGTGTTCATGCTCTATCGTGGGCGAGGGTATTGGGCGCACTGCGGCGACTCGCGCCTCTATCATTTCCGCAGCCGCAGGCTGATGCTGCGCACCCAAGACCATTCATTGGTCGGGGAATTGCAGCGCAGGGGAAAGCTGACCGCAGAGGAGGCGCTTCAGCATCCCCAGCGCAATGTGCTGATTTCCTGCCTAGGCAGCGACCGCGCGCCGCAGGTCGAGCAAGGCGGCTGCGACAGCGTGGCGGCGGGGGATCATTTCCTGCTTTGCTCCGATGGCCTGTGGAGCTATTTTTCCGACGAGGAACTGGCTGATACCTTGGCGAGCTTCTCCGCCGCCGAGGCGGCGCAACGCTTGGTCGACCTCGCCCGCGACCGCTCCAAAGGCAAAGGCGACAACATTTCGCTCGCCATCGTCAAGTTCGTTGCCGCTGAGGGGCTGACCTAAATCAAGCTGCTGGCAAATATCCACGCATGCGCCACTCTGTGCCTTTGCTGCGCATCGCCGCAGGATTGCCCTGTCTCCATTGGGCGACACCAGCCTCGGCCTGCTGGTCAAAAACACGCTCTCTGCCACGAGATGGAGCGATTTCCTGCGCCACTGAACAAGCAAACGGAAAGATTGCGCGGGCAAATCATGTGATGCCGAAAGGATGACAGCTTCACCAGTCGCTAAGCTGGGGTTATCGAGGCGTTCGTTTCTGGCGAAATCTCTGCCGGATTGCGGCATGCGCAGAAACCCCAGTTTATTGCGCCGCGCCCTTGAGCTTTTGCGCGATTTCCTCATTGAGGCTCTGAAAGACGGGATGAGCAGCGAGTTTTTGTCCGATGTATTTTGCGCCCGCTTGGGTCAGGTGCCCGTCATCGTAGCTGATGAGCAGACCATCGTCGGTAAAAGCCGGACATCCGCTACCGTCCTCCCCGCCGCATACATGCGTAAAAATGTCAATAAATTCGACAGAATTGCTTTTCAGATTTTCACGCATAGATGAGTCATATGGGTCATAATGTATTAACCCACCCATATTATAAGGTTGCCTCTTTATTCTGACAGATCGCTTTTCGGCTATCGACATACCTAAATATGATTTAGGTTTTTTTATATAGAAAAGAGACCTTTTGCTGCCAACGACAATAACGCGAGTTGAAGGTGGAAATGAAAAGTTTTTCAAGGTTTCTAGCAGTCGGTCAACTTCCCATTCCTTCCATGCACGAGCGATGAGAACGACATCGGCCTCATTGATTTTCGTGTCCAGTGATGCATAAAAACGTTCAGGATCTTTACTGATTTTCGTGCATGTGTGTGACAAACCGTGTTTCGAGACAAATTGTGTCCATACATCTTCAGAGCCTCGGTATAAACCACAAGTATTGGGGATGAACAAAGCACGGAGATCAATATTCTGAAGAGGCAGCAAGTTTGCCTCATGAATCATGTTGAACAAATCTTGCGAAAAGCTGTCGCCGATCAAAAGAATTTTCAGGGATTTTTTCGAAATACTAAAAGAATTTTCCGAAATAGAAATGGAATTCCATTCTGCTCCATATCGGTGTATGACATATTCTGTTCTCTGTTCTCTCGACACAAGCAAATCTATATCTTCTGGTGAAAATCTCGACTTAAAGCCTTCAGCCTTATAAACCCATGCCCCGCCGCCTCCCGTAAGGGCAAGGAGAACGAGCAATGCAATGGTTTTCGCGCCCCTGGCGCGTTTTCCGAATCGGACGGGGCGCTCAATGAAGCGGTAGGTGAGGAAGGCGAGCAGGAAGGCGGCTGCGAGCAGGCCGACGCGCCAGAGCCGATCCGGCATCTCGTTGAGCATGACACGGCTAAAGGCGAGCAGCGGCCAGTGCCAGAGGTAAAGCGGGTAGCTGATGAGGCCGACCCACACGGCGGGCCTGCTGGCGAGCAGGACGCAGTTGGCCCAAGCGTTCCGGCCTGCGGCAATCAAGAGAACCGTACCCAGCGCGGGCACGAGCGCCTGCTTGCCGGGGAAGTTCCGGGTTTCCGCCTTGAAGCAGGCAAGCGCGAGCAGCACCAGCCCCAGAACGGAGAGGAAAGAGCGGAAGGCGTCGGACTGTTTGGCGCGTTCGGCGTTGCGGAAAAAGAGGACGCGGGCGGCGCTGCCCGCGCCTTGCGCCAGCCGATGCCACAGGGCGCGGAGCCTGCTGTGTTCCGGCGCTTGCGGAATGTCCGTGGATTTGGTTTGCGATGCCGCCAGTCCGCGCCGTTCCCAGAGCGCGAGCAGCACCCCGGCGAGGAGTTCCCAGAATCGGGCGAGGGGCGAATAAAAATCGGCGGTGGGGTCTTTCTTGTAAAGCACCAAATTCCATTTGTAGGATGCCCAAGCCAGAAGGAAGAGGAAGGTGGCGAGCCGCAGGTTTTTGCGCCAGAGGCCGTAGAGCAGCAGCGGAAAGGCGATGTAGAACTGCTCCTCGATGCCGAGGCTCCAGGGGTGCAGCAGGGGCTTGCGCTCGGCCAGCGTGTCGAAATATCCGGCTTCCTGCCAGTAGAGCAGGTTGGCGACGAATCCCGCGCCGCCCGCCGAGTGCTTGCCGAGATTCTGGTAGTCGTCGGGCAGCAGGAAGAACCATCCGAAGGCGAGGCTGGAGACGAGCACCAGGAGCAGCGCGGGCAGGATGCACCGCGCCCGCCGGGCGTAGAAATCGAGGAGGGAGAAACGGTTCTCGCGCACGGCGTCGAGCAGGATGCCGCCGATGAGGAAGCCGGAGATGACGAAGAAAATATCGACACCGACGAAGCCGCCTTTGACCCATCCGGGGAAGAAGTGGTAGGCGATGACGGAGAGCACGGCGACGGCGCGCAGGCCGTCAATGTCGGGGCGGTATTTTAGATGAGAATTACTATCATTATGGGGGGGGTAAATCGCGTCATATCATTCTGGATTCGTAAGGCGGGCTACAGTTTTGCGGTTTATTCAAGATCAATCCCAGTGCTTCCACCAGTTTTCCGTGCCTTTTGAGAAATACTTGCTGTTCGGGAAGTTTTGCCGCAGCACGCGCTCGGTGTCGTCGCGCAGGGTGTCCAGCCCGAGCTTGTCGTAGCTGGCGACCAGCAGGAACAGGGATTCTTCGTGGGACGGGACGTTCGGGTATTGCGCAATGACGGCTTGGCAGCGATTGACGGCGGCGATGTAAGCGCCGCGCCTGTAGTAGTAGCGGGCGACGTGGATTTCGTGGGCGGCGAGCGTGTTGACCAGATATTGCATGCGCAGCTTGGCATCGGCGGCATATTTGGTGTTCGGGAAGCGTTCGACGAGTTCGCGGAAGGCATCAAACGCTTCGATGGATGCGCGCGGGTCGCGCTGCGTCAGGTCTTTGTTGAGCACGTCGCCCAAAACGCCGAGGTCTTCGTTGAAGCGAGCCAGCCCTTTCAGGTAATAGGCGTAATCGACATCGGTGTGGTTGGGATGCAGTTTGATGAAGCGTTCGGCGGAGAGCACCGCCAGATCAGGCTCATCCGACTTGTAGTAGGCGTAAGCGGTGTCAAGCTGCGCTTGTTGGGCATAGCGGCCATAGGGATAGCGCGATTCGAGCTTTTCGAGCAGCTTGATTGCCTCATCGTACCCGCCCTCCGACATGAGGGATTTGGCCTCGGAATAAAGTTTGTCGGCATCCCAGCCTGCCGTTTCGTCTTCGGGGAGGCTGCCGCAGCCGGACAGAGCCAGAATGACGGCGAGCGCGGCATACCGCGCCAGTTTTCCCGTTACACTTCCATGCGTGAATGTCATCGAAAGCACTCGCTTGAATAAACCGCAAAATTATAGCCTCGCCTCATCGGGCGCGGGAGAAAAACCCGGAGAATGTGTTCCAGACATCATTCCGTCGGCCTATGCCGGGCTTCGGCTGGATCAGGCGCTCGCCCAAATGTTTCCCCAGTATTCGCGCAGCCGTTTGCAATCATGGCTGCGCGAGGGGCGCATCCGCGTTGATGGGCGAATGCCCGAGCCGCGCAGCAAAGTCTATGGCGGCGAACGGCTGGAAATGGAAATCGGGCAGCCGCCGTCCGACGATCTGGACGCGGCGCAGGCCGAGGACATTGCGCTGGCCATCGTTTTTGAGGACGAAGATTTGCTGGTGCTCGACAAGCCCGCCGGGTTGGTCGTGCATCCGGGCAACGGCAACCGGAGCGGAACTCTGATGAATGCCTTGCTTCATCATGCCCCATTGCTGGCGTCCGTCCCGCGAGCGGGCATCGTGCATCGGCTGGACAAGGAAACCAGCGGCCTTTTGGTCGTCGCAAAAACGCTGCCCGCGCAGGCCAGCTTGGTTCGGCAGTTGCAGGCGCGCACGGTTGGGCGGCGCTATCTGGCGCTTGCGCACGGCACGGTCATCCGTGACGGGGAGGTCGACGCGCCGATTGGGCGACATCCGGCATTGCGCACGAAAATGGCCGTCACCGGAGGCGGACGAGCCGCGCTGACCCATTTTCGCGTGCGCGAGCGCCTAGGCGCGGCAACTCTGCTCGAATGCCGTTTGGAAACGGGGCGAACCCATCAGATACGGGTGCATATGGCGCATCTCGGGCATCCTCTTGTCGGCGACCCGGTGTATGGGCTGCGGCGCGTTGCCGACCCGCTTTTAGCGGGTTTCAGCCGTCAGGCGCTTCATGCGTTCCGGCTGGAATTGGTTCATCCGTCAGCAAAAGAAACGATGCGCTGGTTTTCGCCGCTCCCGGAGGATTTTTTCTCCTTGCTGTGCGCCCTTGGCAGCCGCAGCGCCAGCAGCATGGAGGCGGATAGTGACTGAACGGGCGGCTTTCCTCGTGCCGGACTGGCCCGCGCCCGGCCCGGTGCGCTCTTTGGTGACGACGCGCTATGGCGGCGTCAGCAAGCCGCCTTACGACGAATTCAATCTGGGCTTGCATGTGGGCGACGACCCGTCTGCGGTGGCGGCCAATCGCGCACGGTTGCGGCGGCATGTGCCCGCAGAGCCGTTCTGGCTCGAACAGGTTCACGGCATCGACGTTGCGGCAGCGGCGGCAGGCGGAAATGCGCCGGTTCGCGTTGACGCTTCGGTGGCGCGGGAAGCGGGCGCGGTCTGCGCCATCATGACCGCAGACTGCCTTCCCGTTTTGTTCTGCGATGATGAAGGCACGGTCGTGGCTGCCGCGCACGCGGGCTGGCGCGGTTTGGCGGCGGGCGTTCTGGAGGCGACGCTGGCCGCGATGGCGGTGAGGCCAAATCGGGTCATGGCTTGGCTCGGCCCCGCTATCGGGTCATCCGCCTTTGAAATTGGCAGCGAAGTGCGGGCGGCTTTTTTGGATGCCGATTCGGGAGCCAGCGCAGCGTTTGTGCCGCACGGAACGGAAGGCAAGTGGCTTGCCGACATTTTTGCGCTGGCGCGGCGACGGCTGTCGCGGGTTGGCGTGGAGCCAGGGCGAATCTATGGCGGCGGCGTGTGCACGGCCTCGGAGAGCGAGCGTTTTTATTCTTATCGGCGCGAATCCATGACAGGCCGTTTTGCCTCATTGATATGGCTTGCTGCCTGATTGCGTCTTTGCGCTATCATCGCAGCGGGGGCAGGAATGCCGCAGAGAGCGGTTGTCGATAACCAACAAGCACGGACGATACCGCGCAGCGTAGTCCGGGTTCAGGGAGGCGAACATGTCTGACGATACAGGCAAGCAGGGAGATGGCTTGCAAGCCATGATGCAAGCGGGGCAGGCCATGATGCAGGGTTTCTTCGAGACGCTGGCGAAGCAGCAGGTGGCCATGCAGGATTCAACGGGCTTGGCGGCGACGAAGCTGCCCATGCCCGATAGCGAAACCATGACGAGATTGCAGAAAGAGTTCGCGGCCAAGCATATGGCGCTGTGGTCGTCGATGGCGGGGCGCAAGCCCGGCGAGAATCCAGAGCCGGTGGCCGCGCCGGAGCCAGGCGACAAACGTTTTTCGTCCCCGGAATGGTCGGACAACCCGATGTTCGATTATCTGCGGCAAGCCTATTTAATCAATTCCGGTTTTTTGCGGCAGGCCACGGACAGCGTGCCGATGAACGACGGGCGAGCCAAAGCCCGGCTGCAATTCCTGACGCGGCAATACATCGATGCGCTGGCGCCGAGCAATTTTGCCGCGACCAACCCGGAATTCATCCGTACCGCGATTGATACCGAAGGGCAGAGCATCACGAAGGGCATCCAAAACCTGCTTTCCGATCTCGGAAAGGGGCGCGTTTCGATGACGGACGAGAGCGTCTTTGAAGTCGGCAGGGAGCTTGCCATCACGCCGGGGGCGGTCATTTTCGAGAACGAGCTGTTCCAGTTAATTCAGTACGCGCCGCTGACGGAAAAAGTGGCGCAAACGCCGCTCCTAATCGTGCCGCCTTGCATCAACAAGTACTATATCCTTGATTTGCAAGCGGAAAATTCATTCGTGCGCTACATCGTCGAACAGGGCCATACCGTATTTCTCATGTCGTGGAAGAACGCGGGACAGGAAGACGCCAACAGAACTTGGGACGAGTACGTCGAAAAAGGGCCGCTGCTCGCGCTCAAGGCAGTGCGCGAAGTGGCGAAGGTCAAAAAACCCAACGTGCTCGGATTCTGCGTCGGCGGAACCATCCTCGCCACGGCAATAGCGGTGGCGAAGGCGCGCGGCGAAGACCCGGTTGCCAGCGTGACGTTCCTGACGACGATGCTCGATTTCTCCGACACGGGCGAAATCGGCTGCCTGGTCGATGAGGCGAGCGTGCAGATGCGCGAAAACACCATTGGCAAGGGCGGGCTAATGCAGGGGCAGGAACTCGCCAGCGTGTTCTCTTTCCTGCGCGCCAACGATCTCGTCTGGCAATACGTCGTTGGCAACTATCTGAAGGGCGGCACGCCCAAGGCGTTTGACCTGCTGCACTGGAACTCGGACGCGACCAACCTTCCGGGGCCTTTCCTCGCTTGGTATTTGCGCAACATGTACCTCGAAAACAACCTGCGGCTGCCCGGTCGGCTGACCGTCGCGGGGCAGAAGGTCGACCTCGGAAAGATTGACGCGCCCGCCTACTTTTTCGCGGCGCAAGAGGACCATATCGTGCCGTGGCGAACCTCTTATCTGGGGCGGCCTCTGCTGGGAGGCGAAACCACGTTTGTACTGGGCGCGAGCGGCCATATCGCGGGAACCATCAACCCGGTATCGAAGAACCGCCGCAGCTATTGGACGAACCCGGCCAAGACCGCCTCGCCGCAAGATTGGCTGTCGGGCGCGCAGGAGCATCCGGGAAGCTGGTGGGCGCACTGGATTGAATGGCTCAACAGTTTTGGCGGGCGTCAGGTTGCGGCGCGTGGGCGGCTGGGCAACGCGCAGTACGAACCGATTGAACCTGCGCCCGGTCGATATGTGAAAGTTCGGGTTTGAATGGTTTCGCACAAAGATTAGTGCGTCGAACAAAACAGGGCGGAATGACGGGGAGAACCTGTTTTTCCGCCCGACGGGTTGTTATGCGAAATTGCAGCTAAAAAAACTGGAGTGATAAAAAAATTTTAATAATGAATTGACAATAAATTTGAGCATCAGAAGAGTTTTTTATTAAATGTCACTCAAAGTAAGCGTATACGTAGTTTTACTATCAGTGAAAATACGTATTGCGCTGTCGGATGGGCCATGAATAATGTGCGCTTAATGAATCTTTGTGGCAAAACAGGAGTTTTACATTTTCATCATAACCAATACTGTGCTTAATGACAGTCGCAAATGTGTGCACTGTGCTTGCAGGCGCTTGTTGATTTCCTTGGCCGGAACTCGTCGGCAATTTTGGGGTGGCCTGCGAAATGCCATCTGGAAAAATCTATCCGATTTGGAAATTCTTTATAAGTACTATCTAACATGAATAAGCTCAAAGGAATATTAAAAACAGTCGATGGATTCAGTGCAATGTTCTGGATTGTTTTTTGCGTTTTGTTATTGATACCTTATTTTGTTGAAGAAGGTTTTATATTAAAGCGTGTTTTAATTACCATTTTCTTTTCGATGCTGATATATATTTTCTATATAAGATATAGAAAGTTTGATTTTCAAGGTAAACCTCAAACAAGTCGAGTGGCTGCTGTCATTGTTAATATTTTAGGGGCATGGGTAACATATCTTATGCTTCAGCATTGGTTTCCATGATGTTTTGTTTAATTAACACGGAGTTTAATATAGGCACTCCCATGATGAGCTTGTTCCGTATTCCTCCATTCCCATCCTTTTACAAGGAGCCAACAATGTCCCCCACCTCTCATGCAGGAAAAATAAATCTAGCCAAACGGGTTTATACGCTTATTCTGAGTAGGGTAGTGGTAGAAACCGGACGGATTCAGTGGGTCAAAATCGGGCTGGAACCCGTGCGGTTGAAGGGAAATCGGTCTTTTTGCAAAAATCTTGATTTCCGGACGAATTTGGGG
>JAITVD010000060.1 GCA_031285965.1 Azoarcus sp. | reverse complement strand
TTTGGATTCCTCTATATAGCAAGGCATTTTCTGATCTTTTTCACAAGATTCGCTGGTGCTTGAGCCGGTCAGCCACAGCATTCCTCCGCGAGCGGGCAGTAGGGATCAAAAATCCGCATCCCCAGTTCCCTAGCCACGGCCACCTCCAGCGCCGCGCCCTTCGAGGCGCTCCAGCCCGGCAACAACTGGATGGCATCGCAGAACGTCAGTGCGAGGATGTGGCAGGACATCGAGGCCGCGAAGGACACGCACCCCTACGTGCGATACATCACCCGGCGCGACGGAAACGTGCGCTCAGAGCATGCCGCATGGGACAACGTCACGCTGCCCGTCGACGACCCCTTCTGGGATGCCCATAACCCGCCCTGCGGCTACCGCTGCCGCTGCCGCGTCACCACCCTGCGGCAGGCGGAATACGACCGCCGCAAGGGCGAGGGCAGCATCAAGACAGCCGCCCCGCCCGAACGGATGGTGGAGACCGTCGACCGCAAGAGCGGCAAGACCTTCCGCGCCCCGGCGGGCGTGCATCCCGCCTTCGCGTACAACCCCGGAAAGGCCGCGATGCGCAACGCCGCGCAGGCGCAGATGGTGGGCGCGAAGATCGCCGCCGCCCCGGCGGCGCTGGGCGCGGCAGCGGGGAAAGAACTGGATGCGCTTGGCTCGAAACTGGATGCCACATTTGCGGGCTGGGTGGATGAAGTCCGGCAGGTGGGCATGGCACGCCATGCGTCAGCCGTCTATGGCGTCATGCGGCCTGAAGAACTCGCAGCCTATGCACGCATAACAGGCATCCTTCCTGCTAGTGCGGCCATCCTGATGGAGGACAGGCTGATCGTTGGCAGAAAAGCGGCGCGGCATCAAACCGCAGGCGACGCGCTGACGGACGAAGAACTGAAGGCGCTGCCCGCGCTGATGCGGGGCGAGCGAAAAGCCTATCTGCAACTTGACAACGGCAACGTGATCTACCTGCTTCCGTCCAAAGAAAAGGCTACCAAACTGGCGGTAGCAGTAAATTTCGTGCGAGGGAAAGGTGTCATGAACATGACCCGTTCGGCCTTCAGGATTGACCCGAAGAAGGTGACGGACGCGCCCAAGGAATACGAGGAGTTGAAATGACGGCAAGGTGGCCGGATGTCCCACCATCTACGATTGATTCAAGGATCAAACGTATGAACGGACTCCGAAAATTTCCGTTCGTCTGCCGTCATTTCCAGTATAGGACAACTCCGCACGGAGCAATAGCCAGCATGAACGCCTCCACGCAAAATAAAGCCAAGACCATGAAAAACCCCATCCGCTTCATTGCCGAACGCCTGACGGCGGCGATCCTTCGACGCCTGTTTCCAGAATTGTTTGCATCCGCGAAAGCTGGACGTACAGATATCGGGTTACTTCACGAGAAAGACGGAATTGGAACTCTAATTCTGGTCGGGAAGATGGAACACGAATCTCCAGAGTCCCCTCCCGCGCGTCCAGCTTCAACTGGGCAACATCGTTAATTTCGATATTCGTCCAATTCATGGCGCACCCTCTGATAAAAAAGAGTTGCCATTATCCAATTTCCGCCCCTTGAAAGGCGTTTTCACACAAGGCAAGAGCCAAATATGGTCGCCGCCCTAAAAATCACCGTCGACGACCGCGCCTTCCGCGCCGCGCTCGACCACCTCCAGCGGGCGGCAAGGGACATGGAACCCGCCATGCGGGACATCGCCGCCACGCTCTGGGAGCGGGCGGGCGAGCGGTTCGAGACCCAGCGCGACCCGGTAGGCAGAGGCTGGGAGCCGAAGAAAGGCGAGAGCGCCCCGGCCACGCTGGTTGTCAGCCAGCACATGCTGAACTCCCTCAAGCCCCACGCGGACGCCACGCGCGCCGAAGTCGGCTTCGGGCAGCCCTATGCCATCTACCACGAGTTCGGCACGGCCAAGATGCCCCGTCGCGGCATCTTCTACCTCGACCCGGAGGCCGGGCAGCTATCGGCAGAGGACGAGGCGCTCATCCTTGGGCGGATTGCCGAGCACCTGCGCCGGGCGGGATAGCTGTTCAGCGGTAGCGCCCCAAGGTAAAATCAGAATTTAAGACGCTCGCTTAGATCTGTTTTATGCAAAATGCGATTATTTAATGAAACGCCTGACGAAGAAACTCATCCTTCAACAAAAACGCAAGAAAAAACAGCGTGAGAAAGCATTGCGCAGAATCAGGCTGAAAAAACGCAGGGAACAAAAACGCATCCATACATTGAACGAAATTGTTATGACCGCCCCAGAGACATTCGATATTCATATGGAAGAACATCGGCATTCCCTTCTGGAATTCATTAAAAATCTTCAAAAGCAGCTTGAAAAGCCAAGCGCAAGAAAAATTGTCTTGGATTTCCGCCAGACTAAAAAATTCGTTGTCACAGGAACACTGTTATTTTTTGCCCGGTTAAGCCATCTGATGGGGATAAGAAACCGTCAAATTACCCTGAAATGCAAGCCGCCGCGCAACAGCAAGGCAAATCAGGTACTTGAACAGATCGGCGTGTACAAGCTCTGCGGATATCACTTCACCGGGAAACTCAAAGACAGCGATGTTGTCCACTGGCAGGTTGCTAGAGGAACAGTGGTCGACGCAAAGTATTATGCGCATACCATTGAAAAGCATGAAGGAAGCCTTGCGGAGCCGCTTGTTAGAGGTGTTTTCAGGGGAATGGCCGAAGCCATGACAAACGTGATGCATCACGCTTACATGGATACGGGCGATGGAAAAAGCCCTCCGAAGAATTTAGGCTGGTGGGTTTTCTCGCAAGACAAGGACGGATATCTGTCCGTAGCCATGTGCGACCTGGGGATCGGCATACCCAAAACGCTTCCCCGGAAATTTCGCGCCCTTTTCAACAATTTGTTAGAACGTTTTGGCGCTCCAACAGACGCTCAATGTATCGTGGCCTCTGTCGAGGAGAGCAAAAGCAGGACAAGGCAACGGGAACGCGGCAAAGGCCTCGGCGACATCATTGCTGCCGCAGGAGGGGATGGCACAGTCATGATACACAGTAACAAAGGGTGCTATGTCTCAGAAAGAGGCAGGGTTTCGCACTATAATTACAAAAATGACTTGGAAGGTACGCTTGTTTTCTGGAGCCTGCCGTTAGCCAAGGAGAATTAGCCCATGACAAAAACTATCAACGTCGCCCGTGAGTTTTCGCGCTATCCAGCAGGGCGCTATGCCAAGGACGGTCCCTACACAGGCGAGATTTTCCGTGACAAGCACCTGATTCCCGCCTTGGGGGACGCTACGGCAGAGCGCGTTGTCATCGAGTTCGACGGCACGCGCGGCTTGGCCTCTTCGTTTCTGGAAGAGGCTTTCGGCGGGCTTGTCCGCCGCAATGGGTTCACTCTTGGCGACCTTAAAGAACGGCTGGAACTCAAAAGCAGCGATGAATCCATCATTCATGAGGTTTGGGAATACATCGGCGAGGCCACGGCATCAATCCGCTGATGAAGGTCTTAGAACTTCTTTTGAACTGTGCTCTCATCATCGGCGGCTGGTGCGTTGTCCACTGCCTGACGCTGAAGGCGGAGCGCAGGAAAGAAAACAGGGCAAAAGCAGAAACCGTGGTAACTGATCTGCTTGAGCTTGAAGAAGCCGCGATACGCTTCCACTGCGCACCGGAATTCGACGGCCACGCCAATGACGCTCTTGCCAGGAAAATACAGCGGATAACCCAGATTGTACGGCAGCGTCCTTTAGACAAGCTCTCGATAGACTGGAAGATACTGAAAGAGCTGCGCCAGAGCATAACGCGGAAAAACACAGATCAATCGGACTTCAAGCCCCAGCCTGCGGGCAGCGAGATCGTTCGGGATATCCGCTGCGCGGTGGATGACTTTATTTCAAGGATTGAATACAAAAAGGCGGAAATTTGGCCATGACCTTGTGTCGCCAATCCCGCCCCCTGAAACACATTTTCATAGCATGAAAACATATTTCCGGCAGGCTGTGCTAAGGTGGCGCACATCATGAAGACCCCTCAAACGCTGGAAGCATTCGACATCAGAATTTCTCGCCTGGAATCTGCCGTTAAAGCAATCCAAGCCGACATGATCCCGAAAAACAAAATAAAAGACGCTTTCGAGGAATCATTGGCGGAATTGGGAACGCAGAAAAATTCTAATTGTGTCCCGGATGAGGTTCAGGCCGAAGCCGGATCATCTCGACCATTTCAGTAAAAAACTTCTTTTGAACTTCCGGAAGGTTTTCGGCAGCCTGTCCCAGCATCTCTGAAACTGTTTGTTCGACGCCGGCGCCAGCGCATTTACACAAGACTCTTGTCAGCAACGCAAGGTATGTCATGGTCGGCTGAGTGTGCTCTTCAAATACCCGCGCCATCACTTCCTTCATTTCCTCCTCTCTCATCTCCCTCTCCTTGAATTAAAAACCGCAGCCCATCATTCTACCCTTTGCGCCCCTTGCAAATCCCTTCCAAGGGGCGTGACGCCCTAGCTGTTGCCGCACCAAAGGCGGCGCGGACGGGGATGCAGATGCTTCTTTCATGTATCCAGCCGTTGCTTTTTCTTGATGCGCTCGATACGGCCCTCAAACCCTGAGCGAGTATTGTCGTGAAGCCCATAAGCAAGCGCGCTTTCGCAAACAGCGATGGCTTTTTCAAACTCTTTTTGTTCGGTTAGAAGAGTGGCGTATAGCTGGAATGTTGTTACATGGGGCAAACCGCCATGCAAAACGCGAAGCCCGTTTTTTTTGAGCGCAAGCGCAATGGATGGAAACTCCGAAAGATGCAGTTCGGCGACAGTGGAGCAAATCGACCTCATTTTTTCGTCATTTCGATGCTTATATGTGGCATCAACTATTTTTTGCAATAGACAATGCCGGTCAATGAGATTCGTTTTGACATCCAATGCCTTGAGCATTGTGTCCAGGTCGCCTGATGTCCAAGCGTAAAATACCTCATCAGCGGGGATAAATTCCCCAAAGCGGTTGACATACGAGGTTGGGCGAGCCGCTTCCGCTTTGCAAGCGACAACGCGCCGCACTCTGGGTTGGGTTGTGGCAAAAAAAAGATCAAAAAGACCTCGAAGAAACTTCCACATGCGCGGATATCCTATGACCCCTCACCATAAAATCATCACCAACTCCGTCATTTTACCCCTTGCAAACCACTTTCACATGGCGTAACGTTCCCATCGCTCCTGATACATCGGGAGCCGGGTTTAGCAGCCCGGACTCTACAGGCGCATCAGCCGCGCCACTGGTTTTTTACCGTCGCGGCTTTTTTGCGCGGCATGGCTCCCCTATGGGCGGGCCGTGCGGGAGGGCGCAAGCCCTGCCGGTTCCTGTAGTCCGGTCTGCTAACCCGCACGGTTCCGCCCGCCCCGTTTAGCAGCGGGGCGGGCGGACAACTTGACCGCTTCTACAGGAGTTCAGCCATGAACACGCAGCCCCTTGTCCACCGCAACGGTGCGCGCCTTTTTGTCACCTCACTCGAGATATCCAACCGCTTCGGCAAGAGGCATAACGATGTGCTGCGAGCCATCGAGAGCCTCGAGTGCTCGCCCAGATACCGTCAGCGCAATTTTGCGCAGACGGTCTACCACCGCCCGAACCCCAGCGGCGGCGCGGGCATCCCCGCCCCCATGTACGAGATCACCCGCGACGGCTTCGTCTTCCTCTGCATGGGCTTCACCGGGGCACAGGCGGCGCAGTGGAAGGAACGCTACATTGAAGCCTTCAACGGCATGGAGCGGGCGCTGGCCGCGCAGTCCCTGCCCGCCCCCGAAGCGGCGCCGCCGCGCCCGCCCGTGCCCGTGCCGCCCGCTGCGCCCGCCAAGGCCGGGCGGCCCGCGCTCATCACCCGGCGCACGGAGCGCGACGCGCTGGAGCTTTTCGCGGCGGGCTGGCAGCAGACGTACATCGCCCGGCGCCTGGGCATCTCCAACGCCTCGGTCAGCCTGCTCGTGCGCGGCAAGTTCCAGTTCGCCCCCGGCGCGGGGGACGACCTCGCCCCGGACGCGCTCATCCATGCCGTGGCCGCGCGGCTGCTGGAAGAGGGGCGCGCACGGCTGGCGGACGCCCACCAGCGCATCGCGCAGGGGCTGCGCAGCAGCGCCCACAACCACCGGCTGGCCGAGGCGCTGGACTGGGCCGGGCTGAGCCTCCAGCAAGCGCCCGCACGGGCGCTCCTGCCGCAGGAGGCCAGCGATGAACGCCAATAAGCGGGAGATGATCGAGGGCGGCTTCTACATGCTCTCGCACGAAGGCTGGCTGCGGCTCGCCTACGCCCTCGGCGCATTGAACGGCATCGCCGCGCTGGCCGACCGGGAGGGGGATGTCCAGATGGCCGCCGACGAGGTTGCGGGGCTGGCCAAGACCGTGGCGCTCTCGCTCGATGCCGTCGAGAAGGGGCTGGAATACGACCCCGGCGCCGTCACGCAGAAGGCGCTCAAGGCGGCAGGCACGCCCGATGCTCGCGCCGCGCTGGCCGTCCGGGCAGCCCTGGGCGCGGAGGCCGAAAAAAACGCCCCCTGAGCGCCCCGAGGGCGCGGGGAAGGCCCCATGCCTGCCCGCGCCCGGAGACCGCGTTTATAAATTTATTCAGGCGCCCTATTTTCAATCCTTAAACAAGTTTAAGAGACGCCCCCGGCGGCGGCGCGGATCATGCCCCCATGAACCCCGCCGCCGACCTCCATATTTTCCGTGCCGGACGCCATGCCCCGATGTCAGGGGGGCAGATCGACTTCTCCGAGGCCGACCTGGCCGCCTGCGCGGCGGCCTACGACCCGGCCCTCCATGAAGCGCCCATCGTCGTCGGGCATCCGGCCACGAACGGCCCGGCCTACGGCTGGGTGAAAAATCTTTCCGCAGATGGCAGCGGGCTGCACGCCTCGCCGCACCAGGTCGATCCGGCCTTTGCCGAGATCGTCGCCGCCGGGCGCTACAAGAAGATCAGCGCCTCTTTCTACCTGCCGTCCTCGCCCAGCAACCCGAAGCCCGGCGTGCTGTACCTGCGCCACATGGGCTTCCTCGGCGCGCAGCCGCCCGCCGTCAAGGGGCTGCGCCAGCCCGCCTTCGGCGAGGCCGAAGAGGGCGTGGTCACCGTTTCAGTTGAAGCGCCGGAACCGTCTTTCTGTGAAGAGGCAGCCGAGCCAAATGATGCGACGTCGCATCATTTGAATGAAGCCGACGCGACCAAAACGGTCGACGTCGACCGTTTTGAAAAACCAGACGCCACTTTTTGCGAGGAATCCGCCGTGACCCCTGAGCAAGCCGCCACCCTCGAAGCAGAAAACGCCCGCCTGAAACAGGAACTCGAAAACCTCAATGCCGCCCGCGAGGCCGAGGCGCTTGCCCGCCGCCATGACGGCAACGCCGCCTTCGCCGAGAAGATGCTCGCCGAGGCGCGCATCGGGGCGAACGACAAGCCCCTCGTCGTCTCGTTCCTCGATCTGGCGGGCGGGGCGGGCGCGGCTGCCGAGTTTGGGGAGGGCGGGCAAAGCGTGCCGCTCGATGCCGCCTTCCGCCAGTTCCTTGCCGCCCGCCCGCCGATGGTTGCCTTCGGCGAGCACGCTACCAAAGACAAGGTCGCCGGGGCGGCTTCTGACGCCGCCGTGCGGGAGTTTGCCGAAAAGCCGGTCGACCCCGAGCGGCTCACCCTGCATGCCCGCGCCCATGCGCTGGCTGCCGAAAAAAGCATCCCCTACGGCGCGGCCATCCGCCAAGTCATCCAATCCCAATCCAACTGAGGAACTGCCATGCCTGACCGTCTCAAGCAACTGCGCGTCGTCGATCCGGTGCTCACCGAGATCGCGCGAGGCTACCGCAACGCCGCCCACATCGGCGAGGCGCTCTTTCCCGTCGTCCCTGTCGACAAGGAAGGCGTCATCGTCCCGCTGTTCGGCAAGGAAGCCTTCCGGCTGTGGGATACCGAACGCGCCATCCGCGCGGCCTCAAACGTGATGACGCCCGACGACATCCACACGCTCGACGTGGTGCTGCGCGAGCACGACCTGGCCTACCCGGTCGACTACCGCGAGCAGGCCGAGGCGATGTTCGACCAGGAGAGCCGCGCCGCCATCCGCGTGAAGGACGCCATCGACCTCAAGCGCGAGTGGGGCTACGCGGCGCTGGCGCAGAACCCGGCCAGCTACCTCGCTGGCGCGAAAGTCGCCCTGTCCGGCACGAGCCAGTGGAGCGGCGGCGGCGGCGACCCCGTTGCCGCCGTGGAAGCGGGCAAGGAAGTCATCCGCAGCCGCATCGGCGTGCGCCCGAACACCATCGTGATGGGAGCAAGCACCTACGCGGCGCTCAAGTTCCACCCGAAATTGCAGGAAGCCCTTGGCTCCAACGAGCGCAAGCTCATCACGCTGGAGCACCTGCGCGCGCTCTTCGGCATCGGTGCCATCCACATCGGCGAGGCGCTGGCCGGGGATTCCGCCACGGGCGACATCTGGGGCGACAACTTCATCCTCGCCTATGTCGCGCCGAGCAGCGCCAGCCATGACGAGCCATCGTTCGGCTACACGCTGCGCCTGAAAGGGATGCCGGAGACCGACCGCTACGATGCCGAGGGCGGCAAGGTGCGCTACGTGCGCCATACCGACATCTACAAGGCCGTCATCGTCGGCGCGGATGCGGGCTACCTCATTGCCGACACCGTGGCTTGAGGAGGCTGGCATGGGCAAGTACATCGTGCAGGGCATCAGTATCGACCACAACGGGAAGCCGTACCGCGAAGGGGACGAGATCGAACTGTCCGCCGCCGAGGCGAAACCCCTCGCCGCATGGCTGAAACCCCTCGCCGCATGGCTGAAACCCGCCGCAGAAAAGGCCAGCGGCAAAACCGACCCCAAAACCGGAGACAAGAAATGAAGGCCCAGAACATCATCCTGTGCATCACCCTGATGGCGGTCGCCGACCTGCTTCCCCGCCGGTTCGTGGGGTTTGACGGCCTGCCCGCCGCAGACGGCGCCAAGGCGCTCGGCGTGGTTGAAGCCGAAACCGAAGCCTCAATGCCCGCGCCAGTCAATACGCACGGCGTGATGCTGGTCGAGGCCGGGGGCGCAATCGCCCAGGGCGCGGAAGTCCAGGCGGGCACGGACGGAAAAGCCATCGCCAAAGCGTCCGGCGTCGGCTGCGGCTTTGCGCTCGATGCCGCCACCGCAGACGGCGACCTGATCCGAATCGTCCGGGGCATCTGACCGCCATGCCCTACTGCACGCTCGCCGACCTCCAGCTTGCCATCCCAGAGCAGACGCTTGTCTGGCTCTCGAATGACGACGCTGCGGCCACCGCCATGAATCCGGCGGTGGTCGATGAGGCGGTGCGGCAAGCGGAAGAACTGGTCGACGGCTACCTGCGCGGGCGCTACAGCTTGCCGCTCTCGCCCGTGCCGTCCATCGTCAAGGACATGACGGTCAATCTGGCGCGGCACTGGCTGTACGCCCGCCGCCCGGAAGGCAACGAACTGCCCGATGCGGTAACGCGCACGTACAAGGCCGCGTTCCAGATGCTGGAGGCGATCCGCGACAACAAGATCACGCTGGGCATCATCTCGACCGGCGCATCTGCCCCGGAGCCGGGCGAGTTCAAAGTGCGCACCCGCCCGCAGCAGTTCGGGCAGGACATGCTGGATCGCTACTGACATGGCGACAACGCTTGAAATCATTGCCGCCATTGCCGAGCGCCTGCGCAGCGCCGTGC
>JAITVD010000006.1 GCA_031285965.1 Azoarcus sp. | reverse complement strand
ATCCCATACACTATGGGTTAGTCTGTTTGGCTCATTCACTTTTGCCTCCTATCTTTTGAACTTTGAGCGGTTCACTGATAGGAGAGCATGTTCTATACTCCCGTAACTGTCAAACTTTTATAGTCTCCCCGGCAGAGCCGGGGGATTACCATTACATTTAAATTATTCCCATTAATATCTCCATAACTTTTAAGCCCCATTATAATAAACAATAACATGAAAACAAAATGTTTTAATTTCATATTAATTACAATACAATATTTTATTTAATTTTGTCAATCATAATTGTTATAATCACTTGAACATCATTTTAGCCCCTATGTCATATAACGTTCCGGCTGTATGCGACGGTTTGGGCAGGTTATAGGGCAACGCGAAGCGTTGACCCCTGCCCAAACTGTGGGTGGAGTAAAACCGCACAAAGGGCGCAAGCCCGACTGCGGTTTTGCGGAACCCTGGAGCGCCCGAACGGCGGCGGAACGCATACAGTCCTGTTATGCGAAGTAGCGGCGTACCCCATTAGTTTTACTTTTCTTACAGTTTTATATACATCTTGTATAGGGTTTTTTCATTTTGTTATTTCTGGTAAAAATAGAGTGTTACTGTCCTATCATAAGCGCCTAGCAGCTTGGTTATAGAGTCCTTGCCGTACTTATAGTATTCATGACTTGGACTGTAGCAGCGTTTAATGCCATATAAGTAGCTTGGATGCCTTACCCAATCCAAGAAAAAACAAACATAAATTGCTCCCAACAACCGCAAAGGATGCGGCGGCAATAACCGCGCCAAGATGCTGGTCAAGGAATCTAGGAATTAGTAACATTTTCGATTTGGCATAGAGTAATCGTGTCCGGGTGAGGAGGGAAGGTCGTAGCCCCACCCCGGTTCTTCTGTCCCTCCATAGAAAACCACTGAACGACCATCGGAATAGTCACCCCATATCGGGCCAAACTCTTCACTAAGATCAGTTTTACTTGAATAGAGAAGTTTTCCAGTTTTGTCATAGAGCTTAGCCGTGCCTTTTACGTGCAACTGATCTGTCGTGGCAGACCAAGGTGACTGCCATCGTAAGACATAATACTCATGGTTGGGGCTGTAGCAATATTCAATTGTATTTGAATAGCTGGGATACTTTACCCAATCCAAGAAAAAGCAAACATAAATTGCCCCCACAATAGCCACAAAAAAAGCAGTGGTAATAATTTCGCTGAGATACTCCTCAAGGAATGATGATTTCTGCAACATTTGGCCTCGCCCAGAAAACGTCCGAGAATACAAAGAAGTCCCCGCCTTCGTTCTTTGTGTCTTGCCAGCGGCGGAAGTCGTCATTTTCCACCGGCACGAACCCGGCATAGTTGCGCTGCATTAGTAACAATTTCGGCTTGGTCCAGAATAATCACGACGCCCTGACGGCGTTGGAAGGTCATAGCCCCACCCCGGTTCTTCTGTCCCTTGATAGAAAACTACTGAACGACCATCGGAATAGTCACCCCATATCGGGCCATACTCTAAACTAATGTGTGTTTTATTTGAATAGAGAAGTTTTCCAGTTTTGTCATAAAGTTTTGCCGTTCCCACTACAAACCTTTCGTCTGTTTGGGATGCCCAAGGCGATTGCCATAGAGTGATATAGTATTCATGGTTGGGGCTGTAGCAATACTTCAAAACATTTTCACCTCTCGGATACCTTATCCAGTCTAGGAAAAAGCAAACATAAATTGCCCCCACCAAAGCCACAAAAAAAGTAGTGGTAATAATTTCGCTGAGATACTCCTCAAGGAATGATGATTTCTGCAACATTTGGCCTCGCCCAGAAAACGTCCGAGAATACAAAGAAATCCCCACCTTCGTTCTTTTTGTCTTGCCAGCGGCGGAAGTCGTCATTTTCCACCGGTACAAACCCGGCATAGTTGCTCTGCAAGAAAAGCAGCGACGCAATCCTTGCCGGAAGAGGCGCGGCGGGACTTTTTAGGATGGCGTAATGCGTCCGGTAGTCCGCTGTTTCCCCCTTCTCCAGCACCCTGTCTTTGCTCCAGATGCCCAGCCCCGCAAGGTCGATGCCATCCACGTTGAAGTCATACGTATCCCGGATGTAGAACCCCAGGCTCGCCACCTTGAACACATCGCAGTTCCGCTTGGCATCATGGGAGGCCGTGCCGACAACGGCAACTTTCATGGTGCCCTTGAAAATAGCGCCAAAGAAATCGTCTAATGTGTCGGCAATGCTGCCAAATGGTCTAGCATTCATTTGATAAACCATGTCCAGTTCTTTTGCGCTTGTGATACTGGAGCCGCTTGGCGTGTAGCCCAGCCTGAATGTCGCTCCGCTCTGCCAGCCAGACCGAGAAAGACGGATTTTTAACTGCCCTATTCCTTCAGGCGTGCACCATTCAGCATAGAGCTGGTCAAGCGCCTCCTTGGCGGGCTTGAAATTCAGCGCCCATGCCATTTTTACAGTCTGGTCGTCAATCTGGCTGGCGGGCAGGATACGGTAATCGACATATAAACCCGTTCTTTTATCTCTTCCCGTCCGAATTTCCGGCGGCATTTTGTACGCGGGCATTGTCCCGAACCAGCGGCGCATCAGTTGCGCCGACACGGGCCAGCCCATCTTGTCCATCGCGCCGGGTATCTGGTCGATGCTGAAGGCGGGCAGAAGGGTCTTTTCGCCCTGCTGGCTTCCTTGGGGCTTGAGTTGGGTGCTTGCAATGGGTTTGCTCATCGGATTATCGGCTTGAGTTGGATGCAGCCTGTCAGTTCAGCGGGCTTCCGTTCGTCCGCCCCAATTTCCCGCGTCGAGCCGTCTGCTCCTGTAATGTCCACCTGCTCATTCTCCTCGCATCGGGTCGCCCATGCAAAATCCGGCAACGGTTTGCCCGTTTCATGGTCGAGCAAGACAAAATACTCGGCGTAAAGCCCTTGAGAATCCCTTTCTCCGCTGGCAGGGGCGGGCGTTGCGGAAGCCGTCTGTATCCCTTCCGCCTCCTCGGTCTCCCCGTCGCCATCGCTCTCGTGCCAAGCCCGCGACTGCCCAACCGAGATAAGCTTCGAGCCGTCCGACACCAGGCAGCCCTCCGTGGCGATCAGCCGACCGTTCAGGTCCATCGGCGGGTTCTCCGCGCCCTGAATAATCCGGTGCGTCCCCCGGCAGCGCGGGCAGTAAACCGTAGTCACCCACGCAGGCGACGAACTTGCCCTCTATGGTCATCGGCCAGGGGCCGTCGCGCCCCCACGCCGAGACCACCGTCCCCCCGTGCGATGTCCGGTCGCCCAAAACGATGATGTTCCTTCTCTTTGCCATGATGCTAAGTTTTCTGTCAGGTTAAGCAAACTGCATTGAATAGCAGATGACATCAGACTGCGATATCCCTTTTCGAAGAATGACAAACAGTTTGTTGCGCAAATTCATTTTTCTGCTCCGTCCGTGATTTCGTGACTTGCCAAGGATTACAAAACTAGACCTAGAAGGTCTAGTTTGAATCTTTTATGTTCTTCATGTCAACAGGTTGATGTTCAACCATCCAAGTTGTTTTTGGATGGATACCATGCCGAAAGTTAACTTGGATGCGTTGGCGGTTGCGGTGGGGCGGGCGGTGGCGCGGCAGCGGATGCGCTGCGGATTGACGCAAGAGGAAGTCGCCGAGCGGCTCGGGGTGGGGAACGCGGCGATTTCGCGCATCGAACGGGGCGTTGTGATGCCAAACGTTGCGCGGTTGGTGGAATTTGCTGCGGTTTTTGGCTGCGAAGCGTCGATGCTTTTGGCCGAGGCCAGTCCCAATCCTGATGACCAGGCCGAGCGAATCAGCCATCTGCTTGAGGCGCTGGATGGCGCGGATCGGCAGCTTGTCGTGGAGTGGGTGGAGCGGCTGGCGGAGCGCCTGCGGCAAGGGTAGAACTTACTGCTGCGGGAAGAAAATATGGCTACAGGTGACGCTGGGCGTCCTGTGCTTGGTGCAGGACGCGGATAACGTCCAAGTGGTCGGCAAAGTCCAAGAAATAAACCACGTGCGAACCGCAGAGATACTTTTGGAAATCTGGCAGAACATCGGCAGGGCGACCCTGCTTTGTACCTGCCGCAAGCCCTTCAAATGCCGCAACAAGGCTGCTGTGGTAGTCGTCCGCCTGTTTCATCGACCAGTTTTTGAGCGTGTAGAGCCAGATTTCCTCCAAATCTGCCTCGGCCAGCGGCGACAGTCGGTAAGGCTTAGCCATGCTGTGCGTGCATCCGGCTCAAGAATGCCCCGCTATCGAACGGGCGCGGCTCGCCAGATTGAAGCCCAGCGTTTAGCGCGTCTTGCAGGGATTTCACCCTAGCTTCATGTTCCTCCAACAACCTCAATCCTGCCCTGATGACATCGCTTGCCGTGCCATAACGCCCTCCTTGTACTTGCGCATCAATGAAGCTGGCGAAGTGTTGCCCAAGGGCGACTGATGTGTTTCGTCTCATAGGATTCTCCTTAGCAGATACCAGATTTTACTAAATGTTGGTACAGCTTCACCACAAGGGCGGTTTTTTCCGTAACAAGGGTGAGTGCGCATTTTTTCCGCATACACGGGATAATGCGGCTCCGTTCCCGATTCGTCCGCCTTTGCCGATATGCGAGTTTCTCGCCCGACGCTCGCCGCAATTCCTTCCCTTAGCGATACCCTTGTTGCCGACCGCGCCCGCTTGCTTCGCCTTTGGGGCAAGCGCGGACACGCCGCCGCGCAAGCTGATTTTGATGCCTTGCTCGCCCGTTCCCGCGCCGCGTTCGCCGCCCGTCTGGCGGCGCTTCCGACACCCGAGTTTCCCCCTGAGCTTCCCGTCTCCGCCCGCCGCGATGAAATCGGCAATGCCATTCGCGCGCATCAGGTCATCATCGTCTGCGGTGAAACGGGTTCCGGGAAAACCACGCAGTTGCCGAAAATCTGCCTCACGCTGGGGCGCGGCGCGGCGGGGCTGATTGGGCATACGCAACCCCGACGGCTGGCGGCGCGGGCAACGGCGGCGCGGATTGCGCAGGAATTGGGCAGCCCGCTCGGGGCGGCGGCGGGCTACAAGATTCGCTTCACCGACCGCGTGGGGTCGGAGAGCTATGTCAAGCTGATGACCGACGGCATCTTGCTGGCGGAGACGCAGGGCGACCCGCTGCTTTCGGCTTACGACACGCTGATTATCGACGAGGCGCACGAGCGGTCGCTCAATATTGATTTTCTTCTCGGCTATCTCAAAACCCTGCTGCCGCGCCGTCCCGACTTGAAGCTCATCATCACGTCCGCGACGCTCGACGCGGAACGCTTCGCCCGCCATTTTGCGGATGCGCAGGGCATGCCCGCGCCAGTCATCGAGGTCTCCGGGCGCTTGTATCCGATTGAAGTGCGCTATCGACCTGTTGCGCCTGATGACGTGGAAGATGAGGAAGAGGGCGCGGGCGGGCGGCGGGAGAGCCGAAAAGGGGGCGGAAAGAAACAGCGCGACCTGTTCGACGCGCTCGCCGACGCGGTGGACGAGGCGCAGCGGCATGGCGCTGGCGACGTGCTGGTTTTTTTGCCGGGCGAGCGGGAAATCCGCGAAGCTGCCGAGGCGCTGGGCAAGTTCCGGCTGCTGCCCGGCAGCGAAATCCTGCCGCTCTTTGCGCGGCAATCGGCGCAGGAACAGGCGCGGGTCTTTTCGTCTTCCGGCGGGCGGCGGGTGGTGCTGGCAACGAACGTGGCGGAAACCTCGCTCACCGTGCCGGGGGTGCGCTACGTGGTGGATACGGGGCTGGCGCGGATTAAACGCTATTCGCCGCGCAACAAAGTGGAACAGCTTCGTATCGAGAAGATTGCGCAAGCGTCCGCCCTTCAGCGCGCCGGACGCTGCGGGCGCGTGATGGACGGCATCTGCTTCCGGCTGTTCGATGAGGAAGATTTCAGGCAGCGCCCCGCGCATGGCGACCCCGAAATCCTGCGCTCTTCGCTGGCCGGGGTCATCCTGCGCATGAAGGCGCTCGGGCTGGGCGAAGTGGAAGATTTTCCGTTCATCGACCCGCCCGGATCGAGGCTGATCGGCGACGGTTACGCGCTGCTGGCGGAATTGGGCGCGATGGAAGAGGGCGGGCGCGAACTGACGGCGATTGGGCGGGAATTGGCGAAGCTGCCAGTGGACCCCCGGATTGCCCGCATGCTGCTGGCAGCGCGAACGCGAGGTGCGCTGGAAGAAGTTCTGGTGATTGCCGCCGCGCTCTCCACGCAAGACCCGCGCGAGCGCCCGCAGGAAAGCCCCGGCGCGGCTGAACAGGCTCACGCGCAGTTTCGCGGCGCGGAACAGGCGCAGCGTTCCGAATTCCTCTGGTTCTGGAATCTCTGGAAAGCGTGGAGCGAGGTGCAGCGGCATGAGTCCGGCAACCAGCAGAAGCAGTGGTGTCGCCGCCATTTTCTGTCGTGGATGCGGATGCGCGAGTGGCGGGATGTCCATAATCAGCTTCACGCGCTGTGCGTGGAGCATGGCTGGAAGCTCAACACCGTTCCCGCTGGCTATGAGGCGATTCATAAATCGCTGCTGGCGGGGCTGCTCGGCAACATTGGCTGCAAATCGGAAGAGGCTGCCGGAACTGGAAGCGGCACGCAGGCGGGCAGCTATCTTGGCGCGCGCGGCATCAAATTTTGGCCGCATCCGGGGTCGATGCTGGCGAAGAAGGCGGGCAAGTGGATGATGGCCGCCGAACAGGTCGATACATCGAGGCTTTTCGGGCGCTGCCTTGCCCGCATCGAGCCGGAATGGGTGGAAGAGGTCGGTGCGCACCTGATTCGGCGGCATGTGTTTGAGCCGCATTGGTCGAAAAGCGCGGGACGTGTGGAAGCGTGGGAGCGGGGCGTTCTGTACGGGCTGGTAATCTGGCCGCGCCGGGGCGTGGCGTATTGCGACACTGACCCCGTGCTGTGCCGCGAACTGCTGATTCGAGAAGGGCTGGTGGCGGACGAAATCGCCGAAGGCGCGGCGCGTTCGATGAAATTTCTGGCTCATAACCTCGGGCTGGTCGCGGAAATCGAACGGCTGGAGCAGAAAACCCGCCGCCCCGATGTGCTCGTCGACGAGACCCTGATAGAAGCCTTTTATGACAGCAAGATTCCCGCTGATATTGTTGATCTCGTCGGCTTCGAGCATTGGCGCAAACAGGCGGAAAAGAAAGAGCCGAAACTGCTTTATCTCGCCCGCGAGCAACTGATGCGCCACGAAGCGGGCGGCGTGACCAGCGAACGCTTTCCGCCCGCGCTCGACGTGCTCGGGCAGAAATTGAAGCTCGATTACAGGCACGAACCCGGCGATGTTGATGACGGCGTCACGCTGAACGTGCCGCTGGCGATGCTCAACCAAGTGAACGCGAACCGCTGCGAATGGCTGGTTCCGGGCTTGCTGGAAGAGAAGGTGGTCGCGCTGCTGAAAACCGTGCCGCAGAAAATCCGCCATCGGCTCCAGCCGCTTGGCGAAAGCGCGGCGGCTTTCATGGCCGCTTTCGAGGACGGCAGTTTGTCGGACGGCAAGGGCAGGGATTTTCCGCCGCTCTTGAAAACGCTCCAGAATTTTGTCGAAGAACGTGTCCATCTCAAATTGCCGCTGGAAAGTTTCCGCCCGGAAAACCTGTTGCCGCATTGCTTCATGAATTTCCGAGTATTCGACGAACATGGGCGCGTGCTTGGGCAATCCCGCCAGTTGGGCGAACTTCGCGCCCGATTCAAGGAACATGTGGCGGCGCGATTTGAAGCGGCGGTTCCCGCTCGCGGGAAAGCGCGGGATGAAGGGCAGGGAGGGGCAAAACCGCCTGCCCTTTCATCCAATCCTTCTTCCGCGAACGGAAAAGGCAGGGAAAACGCGGCGGGAGAAAGTTTTACGGGCTGGGCGTTCGGCAGGCTTCCTGAACTCATTGAAGTGACGATAGACGGGCAGCAGGTCATCGGCTTTCCGGCCTTGCGCGACGATGGCGGGAGCGTGTCGCTGCGCCCGTTTGACACGCCCGAGGAAGCGGCGCGGGTGCACCGTCGCGGGCTGCTGCGGCTTTTTGCTTTGGCGCTGAAAGACCAAACTAAAGCCATCGAGCGTTTGCCGGGATTGCGCGAACTGGCTTTGCAGTACCGCGATTTTGGCAGCGATGCCGACCTTAAGGCGCGGCTTGTCGAAGCCAGCCTTGCCCGCTGCTGCCTTGGCGAGCCGTTGCCGGAGGACGCTGAAACATTCGAGCGCCGTTGCCGGGAAGTCCGCCCGCGCCTGACGCTGGTGGCGCAGGAATTTATGCGGCTGTCCGCTCAACTGCTCACGGACGCTGCCGCCATCCAGAAACGCCTCGCCGCGCTGAACAAGGCTTTTCCCGATGCTGTGGCGGACATCCGCAGCCAAACCGCCGCGTTCCTGGCAAACGATTTCCTCACCGCTTTCGGCTGGGAAAATCTTTCCCACTTCCCGCGCTATCTCAAGGCCGCGCTCATGCGCCTCGACAAGCTGCGCGATGACCCTGCCCGCGACGCTAAGCTCTTGTCCGAATGGAAAACGCTGGCACAGCCTTGGCAACGCGAAACCGCCGCCCATGCCCGCAGTGGCTCGCCCGTTCCCGATTTGGAGGCTTTCCGTTGGCTGCTCGAAGAGCTGCGCGTGAGCCTCTTCGCCCAAACCCTGAAAACGCCGATGCCGGTTTCGGCAAAGCGTTTGCAGAAAATTTGGGAAAGCCGCAAACGCTGAAAGAGATACCGTTTGCCCGCCAAGCGGTGGTAGCATTGCCCCTCATCACCCACACATGCCCGCCTTGGAGGCGCTTCATCATGGCCAAGCCCTACGAATCCGAATTCACCCTCTTCATGCGCGAATGGCTGGAAAAGCACCCCGAGGAAAACGAAACCAAGCGCACAGGCATGGCGCTGTGGTGGAACCGCCCGCAAGACCCCGATGAAATCCGCCGCTTCGAGGTTGCGCATGTGCCAGTGAATTCGTATTACTACGACATTACGCATTGACCGCTGCTTGATGATTCGGTCAGGCGAGTGACAATCCGATATTTAGAAGAAAAGGATATTGATGATTGTCTGGCTTTGATGGCGCATGTAAAAGACGATTTTGCGGGATATGAAAAGAATGAGTTTATACAGGCGATGCGCGTTGCCATCGCGGCGAAAGATGCTTTTGTCATTTATGGCGTTGATACAATAGCCGGGTTGATAGCGTTCTCATATAAAAATCACGAAATAACTTTTTTGACGGTGAATCCTGATTTTAGGAAAAAAGGAATTGCTAAAAGCCTCATCCGTGAAGTGATGAAATGTTTTCGTCTGGGCGAGATGCTTCATGTCATAACATTCAGAAACGATGACCCGAAAGGGAAAGCCGCAATTGCTTGTTACTATTCTTGCGGATTCAAAGACGGCGCATTATTGGAAGTCTATGGATACCCTTGCCAAAAAATGATTTTGCGTTTGCCCGCTTAACGGTTGTCGTTCCAGACGTAGGAAACCCGTTTCACGTTGCACAGCAACTCATAGGCAATCGTGCCAGCGGCTTGGGCGACTTGGTTGACGGAAACTTGATTGCCCCAGAGTTCGACGGCGCTGCCGATGCCCGCCTCCGGCAGGTCGGTGAGGTCGACGGTGAGCATGTCCATCGAAACGCGGCCAATCAAAGTTGTGAGTTTGTTGTTGACGGCGACAGGAACGCCGTCGGGGACGGAGCGGGGGTAGCCGTCGGCGTAGCCCATTGCGACCAGCCCGACGCGAGTGGGGCGCGGGGCGACAAACCTTGCGCCGTAGCCGAGCGGTTGTCCGGCGGGGATGTTCTGGATGGCGACGACTTGGCTTTCCAGCGTCATGACCGGGCGCAGCTCGCTGCCTTCTTCTGGCATGGGGTCTGCGCCGTAGAGCATGATGCCGGGCCGCCCCCAGTCGCGGCGGGCGTTTGGCCAGGCGAGGATGGCGGCAGAGTTGGCAAGGCTGCGCAAGCCGGGCAAGCCCCGCGTGGCTTCGTCGAAAACGCGGATTTGTTCAGCGGTGGCTCCGCAGCCCGGTTCGTCGGCACGGGCGAAATGGCTGATGAAACCGCATTCCTCAGATTTGCCGCTGACCATGAGCCGCCGCCATGCACGGCGCACATCGGCGGGCGGAAACCCGGCGCGGTTCATGCCGCTGTTGATTTTGAGCCAGACCCGCAGCGGCGCGGGCAGGGCGGTTTTCACAATCATGTCGATTTGGGCGGGGTGATGGATAACCGGCCAGAACCCGTGGCGGGCGGCTTCGCGCAGTTCGGCGGGGTCGAACACGCCTTCGAGCAGCAGGATGGGGAGCTTGATGCCGGACTCGCGCAGGGCAAGCGCCTCATCGAGAAAGGCCACTGCGTAGCCGTCGGCATCCCATGACAACGCCTGTGCGCAGGCAATCGCGCCGTGGCCGTAGGCGTTGGCCTTGACGACAGCAAAGATATGCCTGCCGTGGCGCCGGCGGGCAATCTGGTGATTGTGACGCAAGGCTTCAAGGTCGATCAGGGCGCGGGCGGGACGCATGGAAAATTTGCCGTGAGAGGGCGGAAACAGGAACCACCCGATGATGTACCCATTCGCGTGTATACCGCAATAAAAAATGTTTCACGCATGGGCAGATGGCAGCGCGGAAAGTTGGGCTATTAAAAACATCCCTCATCAAGGGGGATGGCGTGAAGCGCCGGAGGGAGTGTGCTGATGGACGCGCCGCTTCATTTTTCCGTGAATTTCAGTTCCCGTTTTTCGGGCAGTTTACATATAACGTTCCGGCTGTATGCGACGGTTTGGGCAGGTTATAGGGCGTTGCGAAGCAACGACCCCTGCCCAAACTGTGGGTTCCGCAAAACCGCACAAAGGGTGTTTGCCCGCCGGCGGGTTTGCGGAACCCGGGAGCCGCCCAACGGCGGCGGAACGCATACAGTCCTGTTATGCGAAGTTTGGGCATTTTACACTATTTCATAATTTTTTATATTCATCAATACAATATCGTATCATAATTAAATCAATAAGAAATCCAAGGAATATATAAAAAGCAACTATAACAAAACGAGTGACTACACCTCCTCTAATGAAACGCATTGGTTCTTCCAACCATATCAAAATATTTACTGAATTTCTAATAATATTTATAATGAAATATGCTAATGCTAATAAACTCATAAATAACATCATTATTGTGGTTATTATTAACCATACAAAAAATACTTCATTCTTATTCATAAAAAATAAATATCATAATAATTTCAATTTGTCAATATTATATTTTTGTAATTTTAATAATATTTTATCAAATCATTATATCATAATATTTGAAAAGACTTATCCAAAAATCTAAAATCTCTATTTTTATTTATTCTTTAATATTATATTAATATTTTTAAAGATGCCTCAAAAATTTAAATCAATTTTTATAGTTTTCTAATCATTTTTTATAATATTTTGCCCAAATTGCGCATAACGTTCCGGCTGTATGCGACGGTTTGGGCAGGCAATAGGGCAATGCGAAG
>JAITVD010000005.1 GCA_031285965.1 Azoarcus sp. | reverse complement strand
GCCGGTATGCCTGCTTTCTGGGCTAAATCAAGCATGGTCGCTTCCCACGCGCCCACCCGCTCAGTGTCGAGGTTTGATTGAAATTTGGCCAGGTAGAGCTTATCGCCATTTTGCACAACGGCCTTCGGACAGGCACCGCCCAGCGGTCGGGGGAGATGTCTTGAAATGCACTGGGCAGGCTTTGACTGTGATGGGCAGACCCTGACACCAAGCCAAGCGCAGGGTCGATCTGGAAACCCTTTGCAACCCAGTCCTTGAGTAAAGCGGCCTTGATTCCCGTCCGAAAATCAAGACCGCTTTACTATTCTCGCACCGGATTTTACCCTGAGTGGCGCATTCGCCACGCGGGCAATAAAAAAGGGGGCTTTCGCCCCCTTTACGCGGTCGCTTTTGAAGCGGCGGAATTACTTGTTCCGACGGCGACGCGCCACGGCGCCGATCAGGCCGAGGCCGGCCAGCAGCATGGCATACGCTTCCGGCTCGGGCACGGCAGCCGCTTGGTAGGTGACATTGTTGATGCCGATAATGATGTCGTTGAAATCACTGTCGCCAAGGCCGTACTCGTCCTCGAAGAAGACGAGCGTCTTCGTGGTGCTGCCCTCGGGCAGATAGTCGTTGTAGTCGTAATAGGCTCTGGCGTGGTCTTGCTTGTCGCCGTTCCAGTCCATGTAACCGGAGTAATAAGTATTGGTGACTTTGCTAGCGTTGTTGATGGCATCAAGCCTGAACACGATTTCGTCCCCTTGGGCAAACTGGAGATTGCCTTGGGTGTATTCAGAGGTCGGAATGCTGGGGTCGATCACACCGGAATCGAAAATGGGCATCCATTGGATGTCCTCATGAGAGGTGGCTGTGCTGCTCTTGACGCCAACCCACAGGAGGTGCTGGTAATCCGCGTTGGTTTGATAGAACTCGATGCTGTAACTGGCTTGGCCGTTGGCGTAGTACTTGCTGCCCAAGTCCCAAGTGTTGGGTGCATCAGGCAGGGGCGCGGCCACGGCGGTCACGGCGAAAGAAGACAGCAACATCACGGGAAGCAGTTTGCGCATGGTAAAACCTCATTGAACAGGTGGAACGAAAACTATAGCGGCTCCTGAGCAATAACTATGCCTAAATTTAACTCATTGACTTAGCATGATTTTTTTACATTGTGAGGGAAGAGTGTTAAAAAATTCGACACAAAAAATGCAGTTTGCAAGTTATTGGCGACATTCGATAACTTATTGTCCAGACATGATTTTTATGGTTAATGGCATAAAAGTGTCAAAAAAACTGACATAGATAATGCAAATAGCAAGCCTTGGGCGCTCATTGTTCGCTTTTCCGTTGAAAAAACCGCTGAGGCGCTTCGGGCAAGGGATGGCTCCGCCGCGTGGGCAAACCCAGTAGAATCCGACTTTTCGCGTTGCGGCGCGTTTGGCGCGCTTAACAGTCATGCCATCGAACAAACCCAGCTTTCAGCAAATCATTCTCACGCTACAGGCGTTCTGGGCGAAACAGGGCTGCGCCCTTTTGCAGCCCTACGACATGGAGGTCGGCGCGGGCACGAGCCACACCGCCACGTTTTTACGCGCCATCGGGCCGGAGCCGTGGAAAGCCGCCTACGTGCAGCCTTCGCGCCGCCCCAAGGATGGGCGCTATGGCGAGAACCCCAACCGGATGCAGCATTATTACCAGTATCAGGTGGTGCTCAAGCCCGCGCCCGCCGACATTCTGGATTTGTATCTCGCGTCGCTGGCGGCGCTGGGCTTTGACCTCAAAAAGAACGACGTGCGCTTCGTTGAGGACGACTGGGAGAATCCCACGCTCGGCGCGTGGGGGCTGGGCTGGGAAGTGTGGATGAACGGCATGGAAGTCACGCAGTTCACCTATTTCCAGCAGGTCGGCGGCATCGACGTGAAACCCGTCACCGGAGAAATCACTTACGGGCTGGAGCGGCTCGCCATGTACCTGCAAGGCGTGGAAAACGTCTATGACCTCCTCTGGACGGACGGCCTGACCTATGGCGACGTGTATCACCAGAACGAGGTCGAACAGTCTGCCTACAACTTTTCTCACTCGGACGCGGATTTCCTCTTCTCCGCCTTCGCCGCGCACGAGCGCACGGCCAAGCACCTGATGGAAGCCCAACTGGCGCTGCCCGCCTACGAACAAGTGCTCAAAGCCGCGCACACCTTCAACCTGCTGGACGCGCGCGGCGCGATTTCCGTCACCGAACGCGCCGCCTACATTGGTCGCATCCGGGCGCTAGCGCGAAGCGTCGCGCAAAGCTATCTGGATTCCCGCGCCCGTTTGGGCTTCCCGATGGCGCAAAAAGACCGCGCAGCGGAGGCGCTCGCAAAACTCAAAGCGGCGTGAGGGTTTTGCGTCGATGAACGGGATTTTAGGAAGGGCATGAGGATGGAAACACTGGAAACGGTTCTGGCAGAAATCGTCGGCTATCTGAAAAGCGGTGATTACAAGAACGAGGAGCACGTTCGCGTTGCGATTGTTCTCAGAATTCTGCAAGCCTTGGATTGGGATATTTGGAATCCACGCGAGTGCTGGCCGGAACACACCCCAAATTATAATAATAACAATGAAAGAGTTGATGTCGCGCTATTCAAACCGCCCGTTTTTTCAAAGGCGGCGCTATTTATTGAAGTCAAAACAGTGGAAAAATTACAGCAAAAACAAGGTTTTGCAGAGGCAGAAAGCCAATTGGAAAAATACAACCTGTACCATCTAGCGAGTATTGCAGTCTTGACAGATGGAAGCCAGTGGTACTTCTATCTTCCGAGTGCCGAAGGAAGATTCAAACAAAAACGTTTCATGAAAATTGATTTGCTAACTGCTGATGTGTCCAGAATAAAGACTGATTTTTGCACATTCCTGTCAAAAGACAGTCTACTTTCTGGTGCTTATAAAACCCCAGCAGAATCCTTGATTGAGCATATTGAAAAGCAACAGATGATGGAAAAAGTTTTTCCTGAAGCCCAAAAGTACGTGCTGCAAAAGGGAAACATCACTTTGGCGGAAAGTTTGGTCGAATGCTGCAAAAAGCATGGTTTTTCTATCACGGTGAAGGAAGCAACAGAATTTATTTCGGAAATAAACAATGGAGAACCGCCACCTCCTCCGCCTAAACCTGTGACATCGGGGGGTTCTGTTCCGCCAATCTCTCGTCATGAACGGATGCCAGTGACCGTCGACGGATACGGCACATTTGGCTCAACGTACAAAGCGTTTGAGGCGCTTGGCTTACCGATAAAACCAGACTGCATACATGAGAAATTCAGAAAGAAACTTAGAGATACAGGACGCGAAACCTTCCAATATGAAGGTCGAAACTACGTCTTCACGCTATCTAGCAAGCGAATGCGCTTGCGCCATCCCAGAATGGGCGTTGACGCAACAGCCATTCTTCATCCAGATGGAAAAATGACTATTTTGAAAGGGTCGTTTGCGGCGAAGATAAAGGAAACAGGTGCTCTCAAAAAATTTCATCCTAATTTAGCGGAAGAACACGAAGAACTGCTTAATAAAGGAGTTTTAATACCTAAAAAACATAATGAAAAAGATGTGTTTGAGTTTGCTCAAGACCGCACCTTTAATTCTAAATCAGCCGCACAAATCATATTAAGTGGCCGCGCTATCGGCGGTCCTTCAGCATGGAAAGAAGAGACACCCCAATGACCCACAACCTCCTCGTTGAAATCCTCGCCGAAGAACTCCCGCCCAAGGCGCTGAACGCTTTGGGCGACAGCTTCGCCCAATCGCTTGCCGCCGCCCTGAAACGAGACGCTTTGGCGGCGGATGACGCCGTTGTCACCGCTTACGCCACGCCGCGCCGACTGGCGGCGCACATCACGGATGTGCGGGCGCAAGCCGCCGACCGGGCGGTGTCGCAAAAGCTGATGCCGGTCTCCGTCGGGCTGGACACGAACGGCGCGCCCACGCCCGCGCTGCTGAAAAAACTCGCCAGCTTGGGCGTAGACGCTCCCGCCATTTCGCAACTGCGCCGAGAAGGCGAGGGCAAGGCGGAAACGCTTTTTCTGGAGAGCGTCGCCCAAGGCGCAACGCTGGCGGAAGGGCTGCAAAGGGCGCTTGAATCGGCGCTCGCCGCGCTGCCGATTCCCAAGGTGATGAGCTATCAACTGGCCGACGGCTGGACGAGCGTGAGCTTCGCCCGTCCCGCGCATGGGCTGCTTGCGCTGCACGGCGCGGCGGTCGTGCCGATTTCCGTGCTGGGGCTTTCTTCGGGCAACACCACACGCGGGCATCGCTTTGAAGCGCCTTGTGACCCAATCGTCATCGAACACGCTGACCGCTACGCCGAAACCCTTCTGGAAAAAGGTGCAGTCATTGCCTCCTTTGCCGAGCGCCGCGCCGAAATCGCCCGTCAGTTGATGGAAGCGGCAAAGCGGACGGGTGTTGAGGTCGCTCAGGTTGATGACTGGTTCCGCCCCATCGACGACGCGGCTTTGCTGGACGAAGTCACCGCCTTGGTTGAGCGCCCCAATGTGCTGGTCGGGCAGTTTGATTCGGCGTTTCTGGACGTGCCGCAGGAATGCCTGATTCTCACGATGAAGGCGAACCAGAAATATTTTCCGCTGGTCGATAGTGATGGAAATCTTGCGCGTCACTTTTTGATGGTCAGCAACCTGTCACCCGATGACCCTTCCGCCATCATCGGCGGCAACGAGCGCGTGGTGCGCCCAAGGCTTGCGGACGCGCAGTTCTTTTTCGAGCAGGACAAAAAGAAAACGCTGGAAAGCCGTCTGCCGGGGCTGGACAAAGTGGTCTATCACAACAAACTCGGCAGCCAGGGCGACCGCAGCAAGCGGGTGGCCGCAATCGCTGCGTCAATGACGGGCGGTTTTTCGGATTTAACCCATGCGGAAACAGAGGCTATCGAACAGGCGGCGCGGCTGGCCAAAACCGATTTGCTCACGGACATGGTGGGCGAGTTCCCGGAATTGCAAGGCACGATGGGGCGCTATTACGCGCTGAACGAAGGCTTTTCCGAAGAAGTGGCCGACGCTATCGAAGACCACTACAAGCCGCGCTTCGCGGGCGATGTTTTGCCACGCAGCCGAGTAGGGAAAGTGGTTGCGCTGGCGGACAAGCTGGAAACGCTTGCCGGGATGTTCGGCATTGGGCAAACGCCCACGGGCGACAAAGACCCGTTCGCGCTGCGCCGCCACGCGCTTGGCATCATCCGCATCTTGATGGAAGGCAACCTGGGCTTGTCGCTAGATAGGGTGCTCATTAGTGCGAATCTGTTTGGCGCGTCTGGCCTAGACATGACGTACCAATGCTTTGACATTGAAAGAGTGGACAGCGCGTGGCGTCTTTGGGCCGATACCGGCAACCGCGTCGGGTTTGAAGGCACACTCAAGCCCTTCATCTTCGACCGCCTCGCCGTCAATTTGCGGGAACAGGGCTATACCGCGCAGGAAGTCGACGCGGTGCTGGCGCTTTCCCCGCCGCTGCTCTCCGACATTCCCAAGCGTCTTGCCGCCGTCCGCGCCTTTGCCGCGCTGCCGGAAGCCGCCGCGCTGTCCGCCGCGAACAAGCGCGTTGGGAACATTCTGAAAAAAAGCGAAGCCGAAATTAACGCCGCCGCGCCGCTCGATGCCGCTCTCTTGAAAGAACCCGCTGAAATCGCGCTGGCCGAGGCGCTCGCCCGCATCGCCCCGGCGGCGGACGCGCTCTTTGAGACGGGCGATTACAGTGGTTCGCTGACGGCGCTCGCGGCACTGCGCGAACCCGTCGACGCGTTTTTCGATGCCGTCATGGTCAACGCCGAAGACCCGCGCTTACGCGCCAACCGCTTGGCGCTGCTCGCCCGCTTGCGCGGCGCGATGAACCGCGTGGCAGACCTTTCCAGACTGTCGGTTTGACCTTCGCATGGAGGCAATGCTGTGAATCTCATCATTCTTGACCGCGACGGCGTCATCAATTACGACTCCGAGCAGTTCATCAAATCGCCCGACGAGTGGCGACCCATCCCCGGCTCGCTGGAGGCCATCGCGCTGCTTAACCGCTGGGGCTGGCGGGTGGTGGTGGCTTCTAACCAGTCCGGCGTGGGGCGCGGGCTTTTCGACATGGATACGCTCAACGCCATTCACGACAAAATGACAAAAAACCTTGCCTTGGTCGGCGGGCGGCTCGATGCCATCTTTTTTTGCCCGCATCCGGCGGATTCCCCTTGCGGCTGCCGCAAGCCCAAGCCGGGGATGCTCATCGAGATTAGCGAACGCTTCAATGTCGATTTGGCGGGCGTGCCGGTCGTCGGCGACAGCCTCCGCGATTTGCAAGCCGCCGAGGCGGTGGGCGGGCTGCCTTGCCTCGTGCTGACTGGAAAGGGCACGAAAACACGTGAAGACCCGCAATTGCCGCCGCAAACCGTTGTCTTTAACGATTTGGCTGCCGTGGCAGCCCATTTTGCCGCCTGAAAAGGCGCGTATTCCTATGATTTTCATCCGTTCAGCCGTTTTTATGGTGCTTTCGTCCCTAGTCACGATTTATTTCGGTTCGGCAGGGGTTTTCGGGCTGCTGATTGGCGCAAAGCCCCTTACCCGCCATCGCTGGGTAACGAAAGGCTGGGTCGCTTCGCTGATGTGGCTGTCCCGCCATGTTCTTGGCATCCGCCATCGGGTGATTGGGCAGGAGAATATCCCCGTCGGGCCGGCGGTCATTGTCTCCAAGCATCAGTCGGCATGGGAAACGTTCGGGCTGCAAGTCATCTTTCCGCCGCTTCTTTACATCCTCAAGCGCGAACTGCTCTGGATTCCCTTTCTGGGCTGGGGGCTGGCCAGCATCCGTTCCATTGGCATTGACCGCAAGGCGGGCAAGGACGCGCTCTCGCAGGTTGTCGACGAGGGGCGCGAGCGGCTGAAGCAGGGGCTATGGGTCGCGGTGTTCCCGGAAGGCACGCGGACGCCGCCGGGCGTGCGCGGGCGCTATCTCCCCGGCGGCGCGTTCCTCGCCAAACGCGCCGGGGTCGCGGTCGTTCCCGTGGCGCACAACGCGGGCGAATTCTGGCGGCGGCAGGCGTTTCTGAAACATCCGGGCGAGGTCGTCATCAGCATCGGCCCCGTGATCGAGGCCAAAGGAGTCAAAGCCGAAGAAATCAACCGCCGCGCGAAAGAGTGGATTGAAAACGAAATGACCCGGCTTTTCCCCCACCATTTTCAGGATGGCGAGCGGGAACAGGCGGAAGGGGATGGGGACGGGATGGTCTGAAAGCGGCTGTATGATGCTCGCTGGGCATGGTAAACAATAAAAGCCTCCCTTTTCAAGGGAGATGCCGCGAAGCGCCGGAGGGGCGTGCTGATGGAAGCGCCGCTTCATTTTTCCGTGAGTTTCAGTTCCCGTTTTTCGGGCAGTTTACATATAACGTTTCGGCTGTATGCGACGGTTTGGGCAGGCAATAGGGCAACGCGAAGCGTTGACCCCTGCCCAAACTGTGGGTGGAGTAAAACCGCACAAAGGGCGCAAGCCCGACTGCGGTTTTGCGGAACCCTGGAGC
>JAITVD010000010.1 GCA_031285965.1 Azoarcus sp. | reverse complement strand
CGCCTCAGCCCGTCCGCCCCCGTACCAGTCATTTGCGCTCTCCGTGCCGCAGAAGCCGATGTGGATGCCTACCTTCTCCATCGTGTCCGCCATGTGCTCCAGCAGCAGCGCCCCGTTCTCGATGCTCCCGGCGAACCACTCAAGCTCGCGGCGGTTCAGGCCGGGCGCGGCCCTGTCCCATAGCTCCCTTACAACGTTGCCGATGCCCCTGTCCCCGCAAATCTCGCGGGGCGTACCGTGCTCTTCCAACGACGTGACGCTCTTTTCCATGATGGGTTCCTTGTGCGTTTTGATTCGCCCGCCGCTGCTAAACGGGGGGCATCCGTGCGGGTTAGCAGACCGACACAAGGAACCGGCAGGGCTTGCGCCCTCCCGCACGGACGCCTTAACCGGGCAATAAAAAACCGCGCGGGCGGCGCGGTCTGTGCGCCTTGTGTATTTGGGCTGCTAAACCCGTGCGGCGATGTTGCGCCGTGGCGGGGCGGGCGTCAAGGGGGTTTATCGTCCGCGCAATGCCGCATTGTTCCTCAGCGTTCCACGGCTTCGCTTGCCACCGCCGCGATTCCGTGGCTAGAATCCGGGCATGACCACCATCACATTCGACACGCTCAGGTACGCAGAAACTCTTGAAGCCGCCGGAATGCCGCGCGAGCAGGCCAAGGCTCAGGCCGTGGCGCTCTCCGAAGTCATGGAAGTGAACTTGAAAGAGCTAGCGACAAAAGGCGATCTTGTGGCACTGAAAAAAGATTTGCAGATCGAGCTTGCTCCAATCAAAGCCGACATTCTTCTGCTCAAATGGATGGTCGGCGTGATAGTCGCGGGCGTAATTACCTTGGTCATCAAGGCATTTCTAGCCGGGTGAGAATGAGCGCCGGAACAGGCAGAACACATCCACCAACCACAAGTTGACGGTATTTTTGACGGTACACCGTGCATCGAAGAAACAGAAATCGCGCAGCCATGCGGGTTTGCAGGGTTTGTTCGATTCCTGTCGGGGCCGACGGGGCCGCCAAAGAGGGGATGCGCCGCGCTCGCGCTGGGGCGCTAAATCTGTTTTGGGAACCCGGCCGTGGGGTCTTCCCATTCGGTCAGTTCCGGCTCGCCGTAAGCCTCTGCGTCAATGTTCGCCCAGTACTGGGCGATGCTGCGGGCGCGGTGGACGATGGCCCCGACGTGCTCGTCGGCCCATTCATCGAACGTCTTCCAGTCGTGGGATGCCCTTGCCCCTTTGCCATAGCGCAGGAAGGCAATGTCTGCGATCTGATCCTGACATTCATCGAATAGCATGACGACAACGGCAGATCCCCCAAGAAACGCTGTAGTTTTCCCACCATCGCCGGATGTTCTCGGCCACACACGAGACAACGTACGCTTCCAGAAGGCTTACGGCGGAAATGCTGCAGAGCGGGTGCGCTTCCAGTGCGGCGGCGATGCGTTCTCGTTCCGGCTCGTTTTTGAGCCACGCCAAGACAGCCGATATGTCGATTACCATGCGCCAAACTCATTGTAGCTCAAGATTGCGTCGTCGCTCCGCATATCCGCTGGCGTGCGTGGCAGTATGGCGTCGCCTTCCTGCGCCAATGAGGCAAGCCGTTCGCGCAGCGGGGCTTTCTGAACAGGCAGCCCACGCAAGCCCGCCAGCGAAGTCAGGCTTTCGCGCAATATGTCGGCAATGGTCACGCCTTCGGCGGCAGCGATCTGCTGCGCCAGACGCTCCATTTTGGCATCTTCGATAACGATGACCATAATTTTCTCCTTTTACTCAATCACATGATGCTTGTTTTGGGAGATAAAAACTGCCAGCCACAATCATCTTTTGCAATTTGAAATCAACTTCCCGCAAACGAAGGTTTTCAACAGAAAGGAAACCATATACCCCGTCGTTCGATACTGTCTGCCGCCGAGCGCGAAAGCCTGCTGGCGATGCCGGATATGGCTATCCGCTTGCTGACATCCATGCTGTTTTTGCAACGCATAAGTCCCTAGCCAAGCAGTAGTAACTTTGCAGAAAATCAAAAACGATTCTTCCTGCTGGCGCAGTGCCAGAGGAGCACCGAAGCGCAGAGCTATTACACAGGAGGGACGTGGATGGATAACGGCAAGAAACCGTGACCGTCGAAGTGGCATAGCGAAACTCGGACGGAAAGTTGTTGTGTCTTCGGTTCTTTTCGGAAAACGAAGATGTTTTTTGTGGGTACAAAAAACTTGTGTCCGAACAAAAACATGTAAGAACAAATAGTGTATTGATGCTGGATATATGGGCATTAAGAAGTGCAAAAGCATAATCCGTTTTTTGCGTGCCTGCGCCCGAATGTTAGCCCGACCAAAAAATCAAGGGGCTGCATTTCTGCAACCCCTTGATTTTATTTGGAGGCGCGAGCCGGAGTCGAACCGACCTACACGGATTTGCAATCCGGTGCATAACCGCTTTGCTATCGCGCCCGAAAGGAGCGGCATTATAAGCGCGCCGCCCGCGATGGGCAATGGCTGGCGGGGCTGATGTGGGATAATTGCAGCTATGGTTTCTGTCACACATGCTGTTGACCGCGATGCGGTCGCGCCGCCCGTCGAACTGCTTTCTGAAGGGATGACCCATGAGGAGCGGCTTGCTATCGAGCGGGCGTTGGCGTTCGCCAAAGAAGTTTATGCGGATCATGCGCTTGCCACCGGGGAGCCGGTGTGGACGCACGCGCTGGGCTGTGCGCTGATTGTTTCTTCGCTGCGGCTGGACGTGGATGCGCGTATTGCGGCGCTGCTGTCTGCGGCGGAAGCCTATGCCGCCGATGCCGGGCAGGCGCGTGAGCGGGCAGAGGCGGATTTTGGCCCGCATGTGCTCAGGCTGATGCAAGGGCTGCGCAAGCTGGACAGCCTGCGGATGCCTGTTCGGACGGCTTCCGTCTCCGCAGCGGAACTTCGTGCCCAGACCGAAATCCTGCGCAAGATGCTGCTGGCGATGGTGGAGGATATTCGCGTGGTGCTGCTGCTCTTGGCTTCGCGCACGCAGACGCTCCGCCATTACACCGCCGCGCCATCGGATGAGCGGCAGCGCGGCGAGGCACGGGAGGTGATGGAACTTTACGCGCCGCTGGCCAATCGGCTGGGCGTCTGGCAGCTCAAGTGGGAACTGGAGGATTTGTCTTTCCGCTTCCTTGAGCCGGAAACATACAGGCGCATCGCCAAAATGCTGGATGAGCGCCGCTCCGGGCGCGAGGAATTTATCCAGAACGCCATCGAAAGCCTGCGCGGCGAACTGGCGGCGGCGGGCATCCGGGCGGAAATTCAGGGGCGTCCCAAGCATATTTACAGTATCTATAACAAGATGCGCTCCAAGAAAATCGGCTTCTCGGAGGTGTACGACATTCGCGCCCTGCGGGTGCTGGTGGATGAGGTGCGGGACTGCTATGCGGCGCTCGACATCGTGCACCATCTCTGGCAGCCGATTCCAAGTGAATACGATGACTATATCTCCCGCCCCAAGGGAAATAATTACCAGTCCTTGCATACCGCCGTGCGGGCGGGCGACGGCAGGTCGCTGGAAGTGCAGGTGCGCACCCACGCGATGCACCGGCACGCCGAACTGGGCGTGGCGGCGCACTGGCGCTACAAAGAGGGCATGGGCATTGGAGGAAGCGAGTACGACGACAAGATTGCGCTGCTGCGCAACCTCCTGTCGTGGCGCGACGAAGTGGCTGGCTCGTCACAGTGGGTCGAAGAATCTAGGCTTGCTTCCCTCGGCGATACGGTCTACGTGCTCACGCCGCAAGGCCGGGTGATTGACCTGCCCAGTGGCTCGACGCCGATTGATTTCGCTTATCGGCTGCATACCGATGTGGGTCATCGCTGCCGTGGGGCAAGGGTCGATGGGCATCTCGTGCCGCTCGGCACCCGGCTGGAAAGCGGGCAGACGGTGGATATTGTGGTCGCGAAGGAGGGCGGCCCGTCGCGTGACTGGCTGGACCCACGCGGGGCTTACGTGGCAAGCGCGCAGGCCAAGCGCAAGATACGCCAGTATTTTGCGACGCTGGACGAAGAGGAACTGCTCGCGCGCGGACGTAATGCTGTGACACGCGAGATGCAGCGCGACGGGCATGCGCATATCAACATCGAGACGCTGGCCGCCCGGCTCGGGTTCAAAAATGCCAACGCGCTCTATCTTGCCACCGCCCGTGGCGAACCCGGCCAACGCGCCCTGCAAACGGCGATGCGCGAAATGGAAGCGGTGCCTAGGGCGGCGGAAGCCGAAGGCGATGACAAACCGGAAATCGTCGTCAGCCGCGCCCGGGCGGGGGACGCTTCGGGCAAGGTGCTGCTCGTCGGCGTGGGCAATCTGATGACCTCGCTTTCGCGTTGCTGCAAACCGGCTCCGCCGGATGCCATCAAAGGCTTTGTGACGCGGGGGCGAGGCGTGTCGATTCACCGCGCCGATTGCCGCGATTTCATGAATTTGGCCGGGCAGCATCCCGAGCGGGTCATCGTGGCCGAGTGGGGCAAACAGGCTTACGACAAGGAAACCTCGAATTTTCCGGTCGATATTCTCGTTCAGGCGATGGATCGGCAGGGCTTGCTGCGCGATATTTCCGAACTGCTGCTGCGCGAAAAGCTGAACGTGACCGCCGTCAATACGCAGAGCAGGAAAAACGAGGCTCACATGCGCTTTACGCTGGAAGTAGCCGGTATCGCGCAGTTGCAGCGGGCGCTTGCGCAAATCCGCGAAGTGAAAGGCGTGCTGGATGCGCGGCGGGGATAGTGGGCTTGCCGGAGATGCCGCAGAGCCATGCCGGCGCTCCTTGCGGCGCGATGCGGGAAAAACGAAAACGGCGACCCTTGTGAAGGTCGCCGTTTCTGCATTTCAGGGAATTCAGTGAAACGCGGGCGGGGTGCGCCTAAAAGCTCAGGCCATCGCCTTGACGGCTGCCGACAGGCGGCTTTTATGTCGTGCGGCTTTGTTCTTGTGGATGATTTTTTTGTCGGCGATGCTGTCGATGACGCTTGTGGAGGAGCGGTAGACTTCTTGCGCGGCGGCTTTGTCGCCGTTGACGATAGCTTTGCGTACTGCCTTGATTGCCGTGCGCAGGCGCGAGCGCAGGCTCGCGTTGTGGGCACGGGCTTTGACCGCTTGGCGAGCGCGTTTGCGGGCTTGTGCCGAATTGGCCATGAGAAATCCTGCCTAAAAATAAAGACGCGAAGTCTAGCCACTTGCGAAACAGAATGCAAGAGCATTTCTTTCGCGCGGTGAACGGCTATCATGCCGTCTTTCGTCCTTTCCGGCAGCGCGGCAAAAGCCCTGGCCGTTCCCCATGAATCTTCTTCACACCCTCTTCACTGTGAGCGGCATGACCTTGTTGTCGCGCATTCTGGGGTTCGTCCGCGATTTCGTCATTGCCCGTGTGTTCGGCGTGGGCGTGGCGACCGATGCTTTTTTCGTTGCGTTCAAACTGCCCAATCTCCTGCGCCGCCTGTTCGCGGAAGGGGCTTTTTCGCAGGCGTATGTTCCGATTCTGGCCGAGTACAAAAACAAGCAGGGCATTGATGCCACCCGCGCTTTGGTCGACCGGGTTGCCACCTTGCTTGCGCTGGTGGTTGCGGGGGTTTCACTGATCGGGGTGCTTGGCGCGCCTTGGCTGATTCGCGCCGTCGCGCCGGGTTTCCACGCGGAGGCGGACAAGTTCGCCCTGACGGTTCAACTGACCCGCGTCACGTTTCCGTACATCCTGTTCATTACGCTGGTGTCGCTCGCGGCGGGCATCCTCAATACGTGGAACCGCTTTCTCATTCCGGCGCTGACCCCGGCGCTGCTGAATATCGCGCTCATCGGCATGGGCTTGTTCGCCGCGCCGTATTTTGACCCGCCTGTGCTGGCGCTGGCGTGGGGCGTGTTCCTTGGCGGCGCGTTGCAACTGTTGTTGCAGGTGCGCCCCTTGATGCGGATTGGCATGCTGCCGCGCCCGAAGTTTGATCCTGCTTTTCCGGGCGTGCGCCGCATCCTTGCCCTGATGGGGCCGGCGGTTCTGGGGGTGTCGGTGAGCCAGTTGTCGCTGGTCATCAACAACATCATCGCCTCGTTTCTGCCGACAGGCAGCGTGTCGTGGCTGTTCTACGCTGACCGTTTCATGGAGTTTCCTTCCGGCCTGCTGGGCGTCGCGCTTGGGACGATTCTGCTGCCGAGCCTCTCCAAGCTCCATGCCGAGTCGCGCATGGAGGAATTTTCCTCGTTGCTTGACTGGGGGCTGCGCCTGACCTTGCTTCTGACCCTGCCCGCGACGCTGGCGCTGGCGCTGCTTGCCGTGCCGCTCATTTCCACGCTGTTCCAGTACGGCGAATTTCGCCCCGAGGATGTGCTGCAAACCCGCAACGCGCTGCTGGCGTACAGCGTGGGGCTGACCGGGTTGATTATGGTCAAGGTGCTTGCGCCGAGTTTCTATGCCCGGCAGGACATCCGCACTCCGGTGAAGATTGCCATTTTCGCGCTCGTCGCTACGCAGTTGATGAATATCGTTTTCGTTCGGATGTTTGCCCATGCCGGACTGGCGCTGTCCATCGGGCTGGCCGCTTGCCTGAACGCGGGTTTGCTCTTTGTTGGGCTGAGGCGGCGCAAAGTCTATGTGCCTCAGCCCGGATGGTGGCGCTTTGCGTTCCAGTTATTCGCGGCGCTGGCGGCGCTCGGCTCGGTGCTGTGGTTCGGGGCTGGGGCTGCCGATGATTGGCTGGCGCGAGGCGCGGCGAGCCGGGTGGGGCATCTGGCGGCGCTCATTGTGTGCGGGGCGGCGAGCTACTTTGCCGTGCTGTTCGCCTTGGGGCTGCGCCTGCGCGATTTCCGCCGTCGGGCGGTGCAGTAATTTAACCTTGCCGCGAGCAAGCGAAATTTCCGTCCCATTCATCATGCCAAGGCGGCAGCTTCCGGGGGAGGAGCGGCAGCGCGTTGCAGTTGTGCATGGGCAGCCCCCTTGCGCAATGAATCGGGCGCTCCCCTTCGATCAGCGGTGACAGATAGCGGCGTCCGGCCTCGGTAATCTGCATGTCGTCGGTGATGAAATTTTGCGGCAAGCGGCGTTCGAGATCGGCGACGGCGGCGGCCTCGACTGGCACGATGTCCCATTGGTAAGGGGCGTCGTTGAGCCGCCGGATGGCTGCCACGACACCGTCGCGGCTTTCCAGCGCGTAGCCCAGCGCCGCTTTGCCCACGGCCAGCGCCTGAGCGTGATCGACGCTGGAAACCCAATGTCCGGCGCTGCGTTGCAGGTAGTCGGGGGCGGCGTAGTGGCGGTGGCAATCCAATGCCTGACTGAGCATCAGGGCAATTTCCGCGCCCGCGCCGCCGAAGCGCATGTGTCCGCTGTCGACTCCTTCCGTGCGCATCCGCGCCATGACGGGGCTGCCGTCCGCGTGGCGGATGCCTTCCGCGACCGCGATGGCGCAATAGCCTAGGCGCGAGATCATGGCATCGGCCCGCGCCACCAGCCGCGCTTCGTCGAAAGGGATTTCCGGGCAGAGCACAATATGGGGCGCTTCATCCGGGCTGTCTGCCGCCAGCGAAGTCGCCGCCGCGAGCCAGCCGACATTGCGCCCCATTGTTTCCATGACGAATATCCGGCCTCGGCGGCTGGTCATCGAGGCGAGGTCGCGGCAGACTTCGCGCATCGAGGTGGCGAGGTATTTGGCCGCCGAGCCGTAGCCGGGGCAGCAGTCGCAGCCTTCGATGTCGTTGTCGATAGTCTTGGGCACGCCGACGCAGGCGAGGGGATAGCCACGGCTGCGGGCGGCTTCCGAAATTCTGGCGACGACGCCCAGCGAGCCGTTGCCGCCGTTGTAGAGGAGCGCCCCAATCTGGTGCGCTTCCAGCACGGCAAAAAGGCGGTCATAGAGGGCGGGGCGCTCTTCCCGCGTGGGCATGTCGAAACGGCACGAACCGAAAAAACCGCCGGGCGTGGCGGCAAGCGCATCGGTGTCGATGCCGCTACAGTCGTAAAGCGATTCGGCCAGAATGCCGAGGATGCCGTAACGCGCCGCCAGCACCGACCCGATGGCCGGATGCTCGCGCGCCGAGGCAATCACTCCGGCGGCGCTGGCATTGATGACCGCCGTCGTGCCGCCCGCCTGTGCGTACAGCAGGTTCATCGCGGTTTTTTAGCGCAGCGCGGCGAATACCCGCGCAGTGATTTCGCTGACCGAGCCAAGCCCCGAAATTTTGCGGATTTTTGGCGCATGCGGCGGGTCGTTTGCCGCCCATTTGCGGTAGAACTCAATCAGCGGCTCGGTTTGGGCGCGGTAAACCTCCAAGCGTTTTTTCACGGTTTCTTCGAGGTCATCGTCACGATGCACCAATGGCTCGCCGGTCACGTCATCCTTGCCTTCCGTTTTGGGCGGGTTGTGGCGGAGGTGGTAGATGCGCCCCGAAGCCGGATGCACACGGCGACCGCTCATACGGTCGATGATTTCGGCGTCCGGCACATGAATCTGGAGCACGATGTCAATGGCCACGCCGGAATCTTTCAGCGACTCGGCTTGCGGAATGGTGCGCGGAAAACCGTCGAGCAAGTAGCCGGATTTGCAGTCCTCCAGCGACAGCCTGTCTTTGACCAGCCCAACGATGATGTCATCGGAAACGAGCTGCCCCGCGTCCATCACTTTCTTGGCTTCAAGCCCTAGGGGCGTTCCTTCCCGTATCGCGGCGCGGAGCATGTCCCCGGTGGAAATTTGCGGGATACCAAGTTTTTCCCTGATGAAGTTCGATTGCGTACCCTTGCCCGCGCCGGGAGGCCCCAAAAGAATGACTCGCATGCTCTCTCCAGAATTATGCTTATTCTAAAAATAACCAAGCCGCCCTCACGGCGGCCATCGTCGACCAAAAGGCGAAACTTAACCCCGTTGAGGGGGAGAGGTCAAACCCTGTGCGCGAACATCTTTCTGACGCGCTCCAAATCTTCCTCGGTATCGACCCCGGCGGGCGGGGCGCTGGCAAGCGTCAAAACACGCACCGGATAGCCATGCCAGAGCGCACGCAACTGTTCGAGCATTTCCCATTGCTCGTAGGGCGAAGGCGCTAGCGCGGCGTAGCGGCGCAGGAAGCTGGCGCGATAGGCGTACAGCCCGATATGGCGCAGAACTGGCATCTCTGGCGGCAAGGGCGAATCGCGCCCGCCCGCGCCTTCGGCCCAAGCGTCCCGCGCCCACGGAATCGGGGCGCGCGAAAAATACAGGGCGCGACCGCGCATGTCGCAGACGACCTTGACCGCGTTGGCGTTGAAGGCTTCGTCTTTATCGAAAAGGGGATGCGCCGCCGTGGCGATGGCGGCATCGGTGTCGGCAGCCAGCGCCTCAGCCACGGCGGCAATCAATTTGGGTTCTATCAGAGGTTCGTCGCCCTGCACGTTGACCACGATTTCATCGTCGCGCCAGCCCAGGGCTTCGACGACTTCGGCGATGCGTTCGGTTCCGCTCGCGTGGTTGGCGCGGGTCATCAGCGCCTTGGCATTTGCGGCGCTGACGGCATCAAACACGGACGGATGGTCGACCGCTGCCCAGATTTCTTTCGCGCCCGAGGCGTGCGCCTGATCCAGCACCCTCAGCACCATCGGGCGACCCGCAATGTCGGCGAGCGGCTTGCCGGGCAGGCGGGTGGAAGCATAGCGTGCCGGAATAACGACGTTGAACGGGGTCATGGCGGAGATTCGGAAGAAAGGGTCAGCGCAGCGCGTCGACCTCTTCAGCCTTGAGCGCGCGGGCTTCTTCTTCAAGCATCATCGGGATGCCGTCCCGAATCGGAAAAGCCAATCTATCTGGTTTGCAAACAAGTTCTTGGCTTTCTTTCAGGTAATCGAGCGGCCCTTTGCACAAAGGGCAGACGAGAATTTCAAGCAGTTTGGCATCCATCGGCCAGTTTCTCCAGCACAAGGGCGGCAGCCCCCGCATCGATAACCGCCCGCACGGGCAGTTCCCAAGCGTCGGACGGCGTAAAAGGGGCGCATTTTACCGCATCTTTGCTCGTCATTAGCTTGGGTTCGCCGGGGGCAAAGTCGAGGTCGGCGGCGCAAAAGCGGTAGTGGTCGGGAAACGGATGGGGAACGGCTTCGATTCCCATTGCCGCGAGATGGTCGAAAAAACGCTGCGGCTGGCCGATGCCCGCCAGCGCGTGAACTTTTTTTCCGATGAACGCCTCCGCGCCGCGCCATTCATCCGGCTTCGATAGCGAACGGAAGCGTTCCCCGGCAAGGCGCATCGAGACGATGGGGACAGCGCCCGCCGCTGCCCGCAGATGTGGCGACAATTCCCCGTGCGCGAGAATCAAATCGGTTTCGGCGAGCCGCGAGAGCGGTTCGCGCAGCGGCCCGGACGGCAAAAGCCAGCGGTTGCCGAGCGCGCCCTCATCGACGACGGCAATTTCCATTGCGCGTTCCAGCCGGTAATGCTGCATTCCGTCATCGCTGACAATGACATTGCATTCCGGGTGCGCGGCGAGCAGGGCGCGAGCCGCCGCCGGACGGTCTCTGCCGATAGCAACATCGCAGCCCGACAGCCGTGCGAGCATCACGGGTTCGTCCCCGTAAAACTCGGCATCAGGAGGCGAGCCGGGGCGAGCCGCGACGAGATGGGGCGAGCCGCTTGCCGCTGCTTGGCTGCCATGCCCACGCGACACGATGCCCGGATGGTAGCCCGCCTTGCGCAATTCCTCGACGAGCCAAAGCACTGCCGGCGTTTTGCCGCTGCCGCCGACGGCGACATTGCCGACGACGATGACCGGCACGGGAAGGCATTCGCGGGAAAGCCGCCCGGCCTTGTAAAGCTCCCGGCGCGTTGCGGCAATGGCGCGAAAGAGCATTGCCGCTGGCAGGAGAGAAGCAGAGCGCCAAGACCGCCGCCGCCAGAAAAGCGGCGCGTTTTTCATCGCCATTGGCAGATGCCCTTTAGCGGGCTGGCTCTTGCCGGGTCGCAAACGTGACGTGGGCAATCCCGATGCGCTGCGAGGCTTGCATTACATTGATGACGCTCTGATGGGTTGCTTGCGCGTCGGCGTTGATGACCACCACAGGCTCCCGCACGTTCGGGGGGCGCGAGCCGTCCAGCGCGGCGGCAATGCTATCGACGGTTTTGCCGGATACGGTTCTGCCGTTGACGACGACATCGCCAGATGCCGTGACCGCCACGACGATTTCGTTGCTGACGGAGACCGGATTGCCGCTGGCGTCGCCGGAGGGCAGGGAAATCCCCAAGCCGGAGGTTTTATCGAAAGTGGTGGTCATCATCAGGAAGATGATGATGACCAGCATCACGTCGATCAACGGGACGAGGTTGATTTCCGGTTCGCTTTTCTGGCCGCTGGTATGACGGAAATTCATGGTATTTAGCGCCTGCGCTCGCCGTGCACGACTTCAACGAGGATGGTTGCCTGCTCTTCCATTTCAACCACGTAGTCATCGACCAAGCGGCGGAAATGCCGCCAGAAAATTGTCGCGGGAACCGCAATGATGATGCCGAAGGCGGTGGCATGCAGCGCCATGGCGATGCCGTTGGAGATTTGCTCCATTGACCCCGAGTTGCCGCCCGCGAACATCTCGATCATCCCGATGACCGTGCCAAAAAGCCCCATCAGCGGGCTGATGGAGGCAATCGTGCCAAGCGTGGTGAGAAAGCGTTCGAGGTCGTGCATGGCGCTGCGGCCCGCTTCTTCGATGGATTCTTTCATGATTTCGCGGGAGCTTTTGACGTTGCGCAAGCCCGCCGAGAGCACGCGCCCCAGAGGCGAATGGGCAGCGACCCGCGACACCATTTCCGGCGGCGCGCCATGCTTGCCCAAATCGGCAATGACCCGATCCAGAAGGCCGGACGGAATCACGCGGGAGCGACGCAAACTGATCGAACGCTCGATAATCAACGCCACGGCGATCACCGAAGCAAGCAACAGCGGCCACATCGGCCAACCACCGGCTAAAAACATCTGGAACACGCTTGGTACCTCAAAAATGAAAAATAAAGTAATCCGACGAACCGCCCGAATGTAGCCTTGCCGGACGAAGCGAGCAAGTGCAGCGTACACATCTCATCCACAAAACCTGTGGATAAACATGTGGATTTTTATGGAATACACACCGCATCCACACCCGCTGCGCCACTTTTGCTTTATCGCCACAATATTGTGCAATAATACATGTCATTGATTAAAAAGAAAATTAAAACAAATTCCCGGACGATCAGTGAGTTACCGCATTCTTTGAAACCTGTTCCTGAGAGCGGCCCCGGATTGTGGATTACCCTTAAATGTCAACGCAAAAAAATGAATTTTCGGACGGGTTTTTACCACACTTTCAAGAGGAGGCCGCGTCCCGCGTCATCAGCGTGAGCGCGCTCAACCGGCTGGCCCGCTCGGCGCTCGAAACCGCTCTTCCCTTGCTGTGGGTGGGCGGTGAAATTTCCAATCTCGTCCGCGCCGCATCCGGCCACCTCTATTTCACCCTCAAAGACGCCCAAGCCCAAGTGCGCTGCGCGATGTGGCGCACTCGCGCGCAAACGCTGCCTTTTCGCCCCGAAAACGGGATGCAGGTTGAAGCGCGGGCGTTGGTGACGCTGTTCGAGGCGCGGGGCGATTATCAGATTAGCATCGAAACGCTGCGTCCGGCGGGAGCGGGGCAACTGGCGGAGACGTTCCGGCGGCTCAAGGACAAGCTCGCGGCGGAAGGTTTGTTTGACCCCGCCCGCCGCCGTCCCTTGCCAAAGTTTCCGGCGGGGGTCGGCATCATTACCTCTCCGGCTGCGGCGGCGCTGCGCGATGTGCTCGTCACCCTGCGCAGGCGCGCGCCGGGTTTGCCGGTGATGATTTATCCCGCTGCCGTCCAAGGGGCTGACGCGCCGCGTCAGTTGTGCGCGGCGTTTACCACCGGCCTTGGACGCGCAAAAAAAGATGGCGTCGAACTCATCCTGCTGGTGCGCGGCGGCGGCAGCTTGGAAGACCTTTGGGCTTTCAACGACGAAGCCTTGGCGCGGGCGATTGTCGCCTCTCCTGTGCCCGTGGTGAGCGGCATCGGGCATGAGACGGATTTCACCATTGCCGATTTCGCCGCCGATTTGCGCGCGCCCACGCCCACGGGCGCGGCTGAACTGGCCAGCGCCGGATATTTCTCTGCCCGCGATGTTTTTGCCGTCGCATCCCGCCGTATGCGGCAATCCATCAGGTGCCAACTGGAAACGCAGGCGCTACGCGCCGACCGCTGCGCGTTGCGCCTCATCCACCCCAGAGACCGCCTGCGCCTCGCCCGCGAAGAGGCCGTCTATCGGGAACAGCGCCTCCGGCAAGCGATGGCGGTGCGTTTGGGAGAATGCGCCCATCGCCTGTCGAAACTCGAACTGCGCTTGAATGCCCGAATTGTTTCGCCCGCCGTCCTGCGCGGGCAGATAGAAGCACTTGGCGAACGTTTGGGCAGGGCGGCGAACGCGCTGGTTGGCATTCAAAAGCAAAAACTCGATACGTTTTCTACAGGCTTGCGCCAACTGAACCCGAATGCCGTGCTCACACGCGGCTACAGCATCGTCCGCAACGCCAATGGCCATATCGTGCGCACGGCAAAAGGCTTGCAGCCGGGCGACAGGCTCGCCGTCCAGCTTGCGGAAGGAGAAGTTGATGTGACGGTCAAGCGGGCGCGGGAATGAAGGGCGGCGAACTTGCGCATCCGGGCTGCTGCACAGTTCACAGCCACGCCCCGCGCCTATCGAAAACGGCACGAATTTGTAGTATGTTCAGGAACCGCTAGAAACGGCAAAACGCCCAAAATCTACGCATGTCAGCGCAAGGAGCATCCAAAATGTCACTACGCCATGAGGCAAGCTGGGGAAAAAATAAAACGAACTTTTATGGCGGGTATACACCCGATTTTGGGGGTATACCGGCAGTTTTATGGCGGGTATACACAAGTTATACGACATACCCCCTAGAATTAATTATAAAAAATAATTTCTTAAAAGCAACTTGACATATTGTATTTTTGTGTAGTATATTTAGATACTATTTTGGAGGATTTATGTATAAAGAACAAATAGAAATACTTGACGCATGGAAAAATTTTTTGTCTGAAATAGAAACAAAAATGCAATTATCAATTAAAACAATATTAAATGAAACAAAAGAATTAAAAAATATTCATGCAATGTTTTTTGAATATGAATACAATGATATGGATTTAATGTTTTGGGCATTGGATAAAAAAGAAAATGTATTATTTAAGAAACTTGACATTTTGAATGGCAAAATAAATGGTAAACATTTATTCCCTAATGATTTAATGGAAAGACAAATGGATATAGATGATGAATATGATGGGGAAGATGATAATTATGATGATTTTAGAGACGAATACAGTGAAGAAAAAGAAGAAATATTTAAAAAATGGTTTATGTTATGTTGGGATAATATAAAAGAAGAATACAAAAATATTCCAGAAGTGTATTTTTCAATACATGATACAAATTGGAAAACTAATTTAAATACAAAAGGAATAATCGAACATGATAACATATTTAAATAATGGAGTACGGGGGTACGTCGTATAACAGGACTGTATGCGTTCCGCGCCCATTCGGGCGCTCCAGGGTTCCGCAAAACTAACGCCCTTTGTGCGGTTTTACTCCACCCACAGTTTGGGCAGGGGTCAATGCTTTGCATTGCCCTATTGCCTGCCCAAACCGTCGCATACAGCCGGAACGTTAGGCGAAATAAAACCCAAGATTTTTTGTGAATATTGTGAATTATTTATTGACAGAATATTTTGAAAGTGGTATTCTGTAAGAGACAATTATCGTAAATTGGATACGATCCGCAACGGCGGGCTATTACAAAGACGATATACATTTTATGGTGTAAAACCCAATAAAAAATTGGGTAGGAATTTTATTGTCCAAAGAATATGGCTTCAAACTTTGTTTATTGCATATTTTGTGAAACTTCACTCGAAAAAAATGTTGAAACATTCTTGAAAGGACTTGGTTATAATGTAATTTCAGCATTGGTTGAACGGAATATTGTAAAAAATGGAAAACAGATAAAAGAATTGCGTTCAATAATTCCTGGATATGTATTTTTTGAATGTGATTTTGAACTTGACTGGAGTAGCTGGAAAGAAATAAACAATTTTAACAGCATTTATTATCCGTTGCATTACAGCAACAGAGAAAAAATCTTAAAAGACAATGATTTATTGTTTGTAAAGTGGTTAAAAAGAAACAATGGAATAATAAAAGTTTCAAAAGCA
>JAITVD010000086.1 GCA_031285965.1 Azoarcus sp. | reverse complement strand
ATGGCCGCCGTAACTTGGCAATAAAAAACCGCGCGGGCGGCGCGGTCTGTGCGCCTTTCTTTCAGGGCTGCTAAACCCGTGCGGCGATGTTGCGCCGTGGCGGGGCGGGCGTCAAGGGGGTTTTTTGTTCCAGTGCGTTCAATCCCGTTCGCGCTGGTTCTTAATCGCCGCCTGAATCGCTTTTTGAATTTCAACTTCTTTCAACAGGCGCTCGCCCTACCCGGCACGTAACTGCACAACGTCCACGCCGTGCCTGAGCCTGTCCAGATAGTCCGCCCAACGCTGCATCATCTTCCGCCTGTCGTCCAAAAACTGGGAACGGTTGTAAGCGTCGCCAAGCGCCCCCGCAACCCTGTGCGCCAGTTGCCGCTCTATCCAGTCAATCGGCACTTTCAGCCGCTCCGCAAGCATCGTGCATGCCGTCGACCTGAACCCATGCCCGGTGATGACCTCCTGCGTGTCGTAGCCAAGCGAGCGCAGCGCCTTGTTGATTGTCCCGTTGCTGAACGGCTTCCCGTGAGAGACACCCGGAAATACAAGCCCGTCGTCCCTCGCCAGAGGTCGAATTTCTTTCAGTATCTCGACGGCTTGCGGTATCGGATAGCGGCATGGCAGAGCCTCATGCAGGTATATCGTCACGGCTGGCGGTATACCGTCAAAACACGCTGCATGGAATGGAACGGGTTAGAACTGCATAGGACAAAAAAAAGCCCAGAAGCCTTGTGGCTGCTGGGTTTTTCGGATTGGCTCGAACTGGCTGGAACGGGTATTTGGTGGGTGGTACTGGGATCGAACCAGTGACCCCTGCCGTGTGAAGGCAGTGCTCTACCGCTGAGCTAACCACCCAAGTGTGAGGGACGCGATTCTAAGCAGGCGCGGTTGATGCGTCAAGGCAAGCCGCCAATCATTCGGATGCCGCCAGCGCCGCTCGCAGTCTGGAGAGGCGGTTCGGCGCGGGGGCGATGCGTATCCGCTTGGTGCGCGAAGCCTCGCCGCTTAGAAGCCGGACATCGGATTTGGGCGCGTCACAGATTTCGGCCAGAAACGCGCACAGGGCGGCATTGGCCTTGCCGTCGACGGGCGGGGCGGACAGGCGAATCTTGGCGGCGTTGCCGTGCAGACCCGCAAAGCCGATGCGTTTCGCGCCGGGCTGAACATGGAGCCTGAGAATCAGGCTGCCGTCAGCGGCCTCGGTCAGCCAGTTCTCCATGCGCCACGCTCAAAAACCCTGCGGCAGCGTCAGCAGGCTCACCCGCAGACGCTCGATGACCAGCAGCACAATCTGCAATGCCAGCAACAAGACCAGCGGCGACAGGTCGATGCCGCCAAGAGGCCGAATCAGCCGCCTGAACGGGGCGAGGAAAGGCCGCGACAGCTCGTCAAACACATAGGCTGCCGGATTGCGCGGGCCGACCCAAGACAGCAGCGCGGACACGAGGACGACGCCAAAAACGAAATAGGTCGCCATGCGAGCGAGACCAATCAGGCTCAAGAGCAGGATAGCGAACGGCGTGTCCGCAGAAACACCAAAGCCCGCTTCAATCAGGACGTAAAGCAACTGCGTCGCCCACGCCAAGAGCAGGCTCGCCATATCTAAGCCGAACAGTCCGGGAATGACGCGACGCGCCGGCATAACCGCCCAGTCCGTGACGGCAATAACAAAATGCCCTATCGGGTTGCGGAACGATACCCGCCCCCACTGCATGAAAAACCGCGCCAGCAGCGCCAGCGTGACGAAGCCGAATACCGTTCCGGCGATGAGAAGCACAATCTGTCCAAGCATGTCGTTCCGTCCTTGTGTTTCCGGGCAAAGCCTTTAGCCCTGCCCAAGCTGTTCACCCAATTCGCGGCTGCGCGCGCAGGCCGCATCGACCGCGCCGACCAAGGCGTCGTGCCAGCCAGTGGCGGCAAGATGCGCGAGCGCGGCAGCCGTCGTCCCGCCTTTCGAGGTCACTTTTTCGCGCAACGTGGAGGGCGCGTCTTTTGAGGCTTCCGCCAATCTGGCCGCGCCCAGCACCGTGCCAATGGCCAGACAGCGGGCGCTTTCAGGATGAAGCCCCTGTCCAAGCCCAGCGGCTTCCAAGGCTTCGATGAAATGGAAAACATAGGCGGGGCCGCTGCCGGAAATGCCCGTGACCGCGTCAAGCTGCTCCTCGGCATCCACCCAAACGACGCTGCCGACGGCGGCAAGGATGCGTTCGGCAAGCTCACGACCCGCCGCGTCCACTTCAGGCGCGGCAAACATTCCCGTGACCCCCGCGCCGACCAGCGCCGGAGTATTCGGCATACAGCGCACCAGCTTGGAATGAGGAACACCCGAGCCACCCAGCCACCGCCCGATGTCGACCAAACGCAGTCCGGCGGCGACGCTGATGACGAGTGTTTTTTCCTGCAACGCGCCCGCGAATGCCGCCAGCGCGGCTTTCATCTGCTGGGGCTTAACGGCCAGCACCAGCACATCGCTCCCGAATACGCCTGCGTCGGGGCAAGTCAGCGCCACCAAGCCGTAGTTTGATTGCAGCCGCTCGCGGGCAGAAGCGTCCGGTTCAATGACGGTGATATTGCCCGCCCCAAACCCGCGCTCGCACATGCCTCCAATCAGGGCAGAGGCCATGTTGCCGCCGCCAAGGAATAAAATTTTCATTGTGAAGCCTGTTCTCCTGTTCTTGCCGTTTTGTCCCGTTCGCCAAAAATGGCCGTGCCGACCCGCACGATGGTCGCGCCTTCGGCAATAGCCACCTCAAGGTCATGCGACATGCCCATCGACAAAGTATCGAGCGCATGCCCTTCCGCCCGCAATTGTTCCCCCAACTGGCGCAGCAGCGCAAAACGGCGGCGCAGCAGGGAGGTGAATTCGGTCGGCTCCGGGATGCACATCAAACCGCGCAAGGCAAGGCGTGGCAAGGCGGCAACGGCACGCGCCAGCGGCACGGCTTCATCGGGCGGCACGCCGCTTTTGCTTGCTTCGCCGCTCACGTTGACTTGCAGGCAAACCTGCAAGGGAGGAAGGCTGGCATCGCGCTGCGAAGCCAGACGTTCCGCGATTTTCAGCCGATCGATGCCATGCGCCCAGCGACAATATCTGGCCACGATGCGAGTTTTATTGGACTGCAAAGGTCCGATGAAATGCCACTCCAGCCCCAAGCCGGAAAGTTCAGCGGCCTTTTCTGCCATCTCGTTCGCGTAGTTTTCTCCGAAAGCGTCCTGCCCGGCCTCGAACGCGGCGCGGATGGCCGAGGCCGGGCAGGTTTTGCTGACCGCCAGCAAACGAACCGATGCCGGGTCGCGCCCGGCAGCTTTGGCGGCATCGGCGATACGCGCCCGCACAGCGCGAAGGGCGGCAACTATCGAAGTCATATCGCCGAATTTTTGGCTTTCTATCGAAAAAGATGGCAGTAGTATAACCGCTGTCTTTCCAATGCCCGAATGAGCCGCCCCTTTCCGTTATTGAATTGATTCCCGCACGATATGGACATTACCGAACTGCTCGCCTTCTCCGTCAAGAACAACTCTTCCGACCTGCACCTTTCCGCTGGTTTGCCGCCCATGATCCGCGTCAATGGCGATGTGCGGAAAATCAATCTCCCTCCCTTGGAGCACAAGGAAGTGCACGCGCTGGTCTATGACATCATGAACGACCGCCAGCGCAAGCAGTTCGAGGAAGCCTTCGAGTGCGACTTCGCCTTTTCCATTCCCAACCTTGCGCGTTTCCGGGTCAATGCCTTCAATCAGGAACGCGGCGCGGCAGCGGTATTCAGGACGATTCCGTCCAAGATACTGACGCTGGACGCGCTCAATTGCCCGAAAATTTTCAGGAACATCGTGGAGCAGCCTCGCGGCATCGTGCTGGTCACAGGCCCGACAGGCTCAGGAAAATCGACGACGCTGGCGGCGATGATCGACCACGTCAACGAAAACGCTTACGCGCATATCCTCACAGTCGAAGACCCGATTGAATTCGTCCACACGCCCAAGCGTTGCCTGATTAACCAGCGCGAAGTATTCCGCGACACGCTCTCGTTCAACAACGCCCTGCGCTCGGCGCTGCGCGAAGACCCGGATGTCATCCTCGTCGGCGAACTGCGCGACCTCGAAACCATCCGCCTGGCGTTGACGGCGGCGGAAACCGGGCACTTGGTATTCGGCACGCTGCATACCTCTTCCGCCGCAAAAACCATCGACCGCGTCGTCGATGTGTTCCCGGCGGCGGAAAAGGAAATGGTGCGCTCGATGCTCTCCGAATCCCTGCGGGCGGTCATCTCGCAAGTCCTCATCAAGACCAAGGATGAATCCGGGCGAATCGCCGCGCACGAAATCATGATCGGAACGCCAGCAATCCGTAACCTAATCCGCGAGAACAAGGTCGCCCAAATGTACTCTTCCATCCAGACCGGGCAGAACCACGGCATGCAGACGCTCGACCAGTGCCTTGTCGACCTCGTGCGGCGCAACGTCGTCTCGGCTCAAGAGGCAAAGCAGTACGCGCAAAACAAGGAAAGTATCGCTTCCTGAAAAGAAGCGCCGAAATACGGCAAACGCTTGCCCCGTGGCGGAATTGAGCGCCAGCGGCGTCGAAAACAGCGGCAGAACTTGGGGAAAAACATGGAACGGAACCAATCGCTCAAATTCATGCACGACTTGCTGCGCCTGATGCTGCAAAAAAACGGCTCCGACCTTCTGATTACCGCTGGCTTCCCGCCCGCGATCAGGATTGACGGGCGCGTCACGCCGCAATCGAACCAGCCCTTGTCCCCGGCGCATACGGCGGAATTGACCAGGTCAGTCATGAACGACCGCCAAGCCGCTGAATTTGAAGCGACCAAGGAATGCAATTTCGCCATTTCGCCCATCGGCATCGGGCGTTTCCGTGCCAACGCCTTCGTGCAGCAAGGGCGGGTCGGGCTGGTGTTGCGCACCATTTCAAACAACATCCCTACTGTTGAAGAACTGCGCTTGCCGCGCATTCTGAAAGACATCGCTTTGGCCAAGCGCGGGCTGGTCATCCTCGTCGGCGGAACAGGAACCGGCAAAACCGCCTCGCTGGCGGCGATGGTCAATCATCGCAATGAAAGCGTGAATGACCACATCATTACCCTCGAAGACCCCATCGAATACATCCACGAACACAAAAAGTGCATCATCGAACAACGCGAAATCGGCATTGACACCGATTCGTGGGAAATCGCGCTGAAAAATACCCTGCGCCAAGCGCCGGATGTCATTCTCATGGGGGAAATCCGCAGCCGCGAAACGATGGACTACGCAATCGCCTTTGCCGAAACGGGGCATCTTGCCTTGGCGACGCTGCACGCCAACAGCACCAACCAAGCCATCGACCGCATCATCAATTTCTTCCCGGAGCAGCGCCGCCCGCAATTGCTGATGGACCTTTCACTCAATATCCGCGCCATGATTTCGCAGCGGCTCCTGCCCATCAAAGGCAGCAAAGGCCGGGTTCCCGCCGTCGAAATCATGCTCAATACCCCGCTTATTTCCGACCTGATTTTCAAAGGCGAAGTCCCGGAAATACGGGAAGTGATGAAGCGTTCGCGTGAAGAAGGGATGCAGACTTTCGACCAGGCGCTATTCGACCTTTACGAAGCCGAACTGGTGACTTTTGAAGATGCCCTGCGCAACGCGGATTCAGTCAACGACCTGCGCCTGCAAATCAAGCTCAACAGCAAGCACAGCGACCCCGCCGCGCTGACCGACAACGTCCGCAACCTCGGCATCGTGCAATAGAGTAAAGCGGGTTTAATTTCCGGACGTGATTTTTGTCGTTTTCTTGATGATTTTCGGACAGGGATAAACCGTCTTTTTGGGGCAGTTTTTCTGTTTTTTTGGAGGCTGGCGTCACGGCTTCGGCGGCGAAATCCAGAGCACTGCCCATGCTGTGCCTGCGGC
>JAITVD010000085.1 GCA_031285965.1 Azoarcus sp. | reverse complement strand
AACCCCAAATCCGTCCGGAAATCAAAATTTTTGAAAAAAGACTGATTTCCCTTCAACCGCACGGGTTTCGGCCCGATTTTGGCTCCCCGAATCCGGCCGATTTCTACCACTACCCTACTGGTGCGCCGTGAAACTTGCGGAACCCGCCTGCGGAACTGAATCCAGCCCCGTTGCTAACGCCGAAGCTGCTAATTTTGCTAAAGACGGAGCCAAGATTAGCGACTTTCGCGGAATTAGCATTAACGACCCCCAGATGCCGAGAGGTGAAGCTGCTAATTTCCAGCCTGTCTTTAGCCGCTTTAGCAAGATTAGCGTTAGTAGCCTTGTGGGCTACGAAAAACGAATCTTCACACTGGCTACTGCTGTGTATCGCGGGATCTGTTGCAGGAATGGTCTGAACCCTGCGCAAAGTTTTGTAGGTTAATGACAATGGGCTGTGCGGCCAGCAGGAAAAACATTGTGGGCTGATGCAGCTTGGATTAGTCTGAAGTCCGCAGGTTAGACATGCGTTAGATGCTCTAAAAAGCACAAGGAGCCGCATTGCTGCAACTCCTTGATTTTTTGGTGGGCCCCCTGGGAGTCGAACCCAGCACCAACGGATTATGAGTCCGCTGCTCTAACCAAGCATGAGCTAGAGGCCCTTGGACTGGATGGCATCAGGCATCGCTGTCGAGGAAGCTGCGCAGCTTTTCGCTTCGGCTCGGGTGGCGCAGCTTGCGCAACGCTTTGGCTTCGATCTGACGGATGCGCTCGCGGGTGACATCGAACTGTTTGCCGACTTCTTCGAGCGTATGGTCGGTGTTCATTTCGATGCCGAAACGCATCCGCAGCACTTTGGCTTCACGGGCAGTCAGCGAATCGAGCACTTCGCAAGTGGCGTCGCGCAGCCCGGTATAGGTAGCGGCCTCCGCCGGGGCGAGCGTTGCGGTGTCCTCGATGAAATCGCCAAGATGGGAGTCGTCGTCATCGCCGATGGGGGTTTCCATCGAGATCGGCTCCTTGGAGATTTTCATGATTTTGCGGATTTTTTCTTCGGGCATCTCCATGCGCTCGGCCAAAGTGGCCGGATCGGGTTCTTGGCCGGTTTCCTGGAGGATTTGCCGGTTGATGCGGTTCATTTTGTTGATGGTTTCGATCATGTGCACCGGAATGCGGATGGTGCGCGCCTGATCGGCAATGGAGCGGGTGATGGCCTGACGAATCCACCAAGTAGCGTAAGTGGAGAATTTGTAGCCGCGCCGGTATTCAAATTTATCCACGGCCTTCATCAGGCCGATGTTGCCTTCTTGGATGAGGTCGAGAAATTGCAGGCCGCGGTTGGTGTATTTCTTGGCGATGGAAATGACGAGGCGCAGGTTGGCTTCGGTCATTTCGCGCTTGGCGCGGCGCATCTTGGCTTCGCCCGTGGACATCTGGCGGTTGATGTCCTTGAGTTCCTTGAGCGGGATGCCGACTTTTTCCTGCATCTCGATCAGCTTTTGCTGTTCTTCAAAGATGGCGGGATGGATGCGGCTCAGCGCCAGGGAATAGGGTTTGCTCAGGGCAATTTCGCCCGGCAGCCAGTCGAGGTCGGTTTCATGGCCGGGGAAGGACTTGATGAAGTGCTGGCGCGGCATGCTGGCGCGTTCGACGCAGAGGTTCAGGATATGGCGTTCATGGGAGCGCACGCGATCGACCATCTGGCGCACGGAGTCGCATAGGCGCTCGATGGATTTGGCCGTGAAGCGGATGCTGAGCAATTCGTCCGAAATGGCGCGTTGATGCTTGAGATAAGTCTTGCTCTGCGAGCCGCTCTTGGCAAGCGCCCGCAGCATTTTTTTGTAGTCATTGCGGATGATTTCAAAGCGCGCCAGGGCATCGGCCTTGAGTTGGGCAAGCGAGGCGGCGTTGGCAGCCGCTTCGCTGTCCTCGCTGGATTCGGCATCCCCGTTTTCATCTTCGGCTCCTTCGTCGCCGTTTCCGTTCGCGTCCTCGCTGCTTTTGGATTCGGACAGGGTTTCTTCGGTTTCCTCCGTGGCGACGGTTTGCTCGGCGTCAACTTCTACCGTTTCTTCTTCTACCTCTATTTCTGCCGCGACTTCCGCCTCCGCTTCCGCGATGGCGGCAGGGTCGATGACCGCGTCGATGATTTCGTCGATCCGCATTTCATCGCGTTCGACCTTATCTGCCGTTTCCAGCATCTCGGCAATAGTCGTCGGGCAGGCGGAAATGGCCTGCACCATATGCTTTAGGCCCTCTTCAATGCGTTTGGCGATCTCGATTTCACCTTCGCGGGTGAGGAGTTCCACCGTGCCCATTTCGCGCATGTACATGCGAACAGGGTCGGTTGTGCGGCCAAATTCAGAATCGACCGTGGAAAGCGCCTGTTCGGCTTCTTCTTCGGCAACATCCTCATCCACCGGGTTGGCAACGCCGTCGGTCATGAGCAGGTCTTCCGTCGCGGGCGCGGCGTCATAGACCTGAATCCCCAAGCTGTTGAAGGTGGTGATGATGTCTTCGATGCGCTCGGCATCGGCAACGTCATCGGGCAGATGGTCGCTGATTTCGGCGTAAGTGAGATAGCCGCGCTCTTTGCCGAGCGTAATCAGGGACTTCAACTGCGTGCGCCGTGCTTCGGCATCGATCTGCGCGGCTTCGGGGCTTTGTGCGGGCTGAACGGTTTTGGCTTTTACGTCCTTGGTTCTGACGCTACGCTCTTTCGGGGAGCTGGTTTTGCGGGCATCCTTGGCTTTTTCGCGGGCCATGACACTCCTCGTAAAACAGAAAATTAAAACAGACAATTCTACCGCAAATCCGATGGCTTGACAAAGCCCGCTGGGCAATTTTTCTCTTTCAGGAGATTGGCGAGCCGATGCTGTTCGGCGGGCGTGAGCGCGCCCACCAGCAGGTTGCGCTCTTTTAGTTCGGCAATTTCCTTCTCGATGGCATCGAGTTGGAGCTTGCGCAAGGTGTCCTGAAACAGGGAGTCGATGACGGAAGGGTCGAATTCGTTCTCGATCGAACGGGCGGCGACCCGTTCCAGCGTTTCGCCGTGGGGCGTATCGCGGAAGCGTTCGCTCAAGGCGCCGAAGTTGGTGACGGCTTCGCCCAGTTCGGCGAGGTCGATGATGGCAATCAGGGCGCGCCCTTCGTCGGTATCGTCAGGAATCAGGTTGATCGGCAGCCTTTCGGCCAGCGATGGGTGCTGGAGGACGAGCCGCAACAGGGTAGCGGCGGGCGAGGGCGGCGGTCGGCGCGTTTGGGGCGCTTGTTGACGCGAGCCAGTGCGCGCGTCGGCATCCATGCGTCGGGCGGGCTGGATGCCGAGCGCCTGTTCGGCTTCGCCTTGGGTAATTCTGCTTGCGGCGGCGATGGCTTTGATGAGTTGCAAACGCAAGCCCGAGGCGGCTTCCGGGAAGCGGGCGATGAGCGGTTTGGCTTCCACGGGCAATCGTGCGCGACCTTCGGCGTTCGTAGTGTCGCAACGCTGCCTGAGCGTATCGAGCAGGAAAGTGGCCAGCGGGGTCGCCGTTGCGGCGGCTTGGCGCATGGCGTCCAGCCCTTTTTCGCGGATAAATGTGTCGGGGTCATGTTCCGGGGGCAGGAACAGAAAGGCGAGCGTGGCATCATCGCGCAACGCGCCGAGCGCGTTTTCAAGCGCCCGCCAAGCGGCGAGCCGTCCGGGGGCATCGCCATCGAAGCAGAACACGACCCGGTTGGTCTGGCGCAGCAAGGTCTGGATGTGGTGCGGGGTCGTTGCGGTTCCGAGGGTGGCGACGGCATTTTCCATGCCGAACTGGGCGAGCGCCACCACGTCCATGTAGCCCTCGACCACAAGGGCGAATCCGGTGGCGCGAATGGCTTTTTGCGCGAGGAAAAAACCGTAAAGCTCGCGGCCTTTCTCGAAAAGCGGCGTTTCGGGCGAATTCAGGTATTTTGGCTCGCCACGGTCGAGTATCCGCCCGCCAAAGGCGATGACGCGCCCCCGGCGGTCGTGAATCGGAAAGATGATTCGGTTGCGGAAGCGGTCGTAGCGCCTGCCTTGGTCGTTGTCGATGACCAGCCCCGCCGCGTTCAGGCGTTTGTCTTGGTAATTCTGGAAAACCTGTTGCAGCGATGTCTGCGCGTCTGGGGCGAAGCCGATGCCGAAGCGGGCGGCGATGTCGGGGGTGAGGCCGCGCTTGCGCAGGTAAGTGGCGGCAGCCGATGAATCTTTGAGCGCCCCACGGTAGAACTCTGCGGCAGCGGCCATGATTTCAATGAGGCGGTCTAGGCTGTCGTCCGTCCGCGCGGCATTGCGCCCGTCGTCGGGAACCTGTATGCCTGCGTCCCTTGCGATCTCCTGGATGGCCTCGACGTAGGAAAGGCCGCTGTACTCCATGAGGAAGCCGATTGCGCTGCCGTGCTTACCGCAGCCGAAGCAGTGGTAGAACTGTTTGGAAGGGCTGACCGAGAAGGACGCGGATTTTTCCGAATGGAAGGGGCAGCAGGCGAAGTAGTTGGCTCCGCCTTTCTTGAGCGGCAAGTAGCGTTCGATGATGGCGACGATATCGACGCGGGCGAGCAAATCCTGAATGAAGAATTGTGGAATCATCGGTCGCCAAATACATCGCGCCGGAGGAGACCCAGGAGGGTTCTCGCCCGGCGCTGTCCGGTTTGCTGGCAGTGGCTAGGCAGTGCTGCCCGGAGCCTGGGAAACGGATTCAGTACAGTTTGGTCGGCAGCGTTTGGCTGCGCAGGCGCTTATGGTTGCGCTTGACCGCAGCGGCGAGCTTGCGCTTGCGCTCAGCGGTCGGCTTTTCGTAGAACTCGCGCGCACGCAGCTCAGTCAGTACGCCCGTTTTTTCGATAGTGCGCTTGAAGCGGCGGATAGCGACTTCAAACGGCTCATTTTCCTTGACGCGGATACCCGGCATTGCCCGTTTCCTCGATGGTTTCAAAAGCAAAACGTTAAGTCTATGTGAATCAGGGAAAGATAGCAAGCTATGCGGGCGCGCGGCAGCGTTTCCGTGAGCTGTCGCAAAGAGCGTGCCTATCTTTTTCTTGGCGGCTCAAGGGGGCGCGATGATGGGGGCTGGAGCGGTTGCTTCGATTTCTACGGCGCTGCTTTAATCAGTATCCCTTCTTCGATCACGATTTTTTCGCCCATCCCGTCACGTCGGTGGAATGACACTGGAACCGACATATGAACCACGTCGCCGTTCTCCGAGACGGCGGCTCTGCGCACGTCGAAATGCAGGTGCGGGCCATAGGTGTAGCCGGTGTTGCCGGAGTGGGCGATGGGGTCTCCGGCATAGACCCATTGCCCGATTTCGACGAGCGCGGCGCGCGGCGCGAGGTGGATGTAGTAACCGATGCTGCGATCCGTGTGCATGATGGCGACAAGGTTGCCTTTGCCGCTCAGTGACGGGTCGGGGCGTCCCTCGGTGAAAGCGTCTTTTACGTCGATGACGAGGCCCTCGCGCGCCGCTGTCACGACAGTGCCCTCAGGCACGCCGAAATCGAAGGCGTAACGGGAATGGTCGTTGTTATGGGTGACACGCGAGCCGACCGAACCGCCCGGCCCCTGCACGACAAGAAACGCCTCTCCTTTTTTGAACGGCAGGATGTAGCGGGCGCGCTCATCGGGCGGCATAAAAGCGTCGCCGGGCTGGAAGGAGTAACGGATGGCGAAACGCAGCGGCTCCAGCTTGTTCGACTGGGCAACTTGGACGATTTCCTGGCTGGAGTTGGGTTCTACGACGAACGCTTGCGGCACATCCCTGTCTTGGCTGAAATTGCTTCCGCTCACACCAAAGGCAACGGTCATGACCCCTGGGGTGTTATTGACGGCGACGAAGCGGGCATTCTTGGGCGACCTGAACTCATCAATCCGAAATGGGTATTCGCCCGGCGCGTAATGTTGGGCGGCTGCGGGAGGGCTGGCCAGCAGGCTCAAGGCGAGCAGGAGGATTCCGTGTCTTTTAGGTTTGAAAGACGGAAATTTTCCGATGCGCTTTTCGGTCAAGGGCGAAGTCATGGTCAAGGCATCTCGCACAGGCAGTGCGTGTAGATATGGCGCGGGTCGTTCCAGAGCGCCAGCGACGTGAAATCGGCTGCAAGCCGCTTGGCGATGGCGTTGGCCGGAGAAGAGGCGGTGGCGGGCTGCCCGCTGTCGGCAAAGGCAAAAATCTGCTTCATCAACAGACGCATGGGCGGAACGCTCTGCGTCGGCCAGACGGCGGAGTAGTCTTTCAGCCCGGCGCGGCCAGCGGCGGTGGCCAGCGCGGCATCTAGTCCGCCCATGCGATCGACAAGCCCCAGCCCGACGGCTTCTTGGCCGCTCCAGACCCGTCCTTGGGCGATTTTATCGACGGCGGCGGGTTCCATTTTCCGCGCTTTGGCGACAATGCCGAGAAACTGGCGATAGGTATGTTCAATGCTTAACTGCATGGCTTCGCCCGCCGCCGGGTCGAGCGGGCGGCGCGGGTCGAACGCCCCGGCCAGGGGCGCGGTGGCCACGCCGTCGACGCTCAGCCCCAACGCGCCAAGCGGCTCAGAAAATTCGGGAAACATTCCGAAAACGCCAATCGAGCCAGTCAGCGTGGCAGGTTCGGCAATGATTTCGTCTGCGCCCGCCGCAATCCAGTAGCCGCCGGAAGCCGCCAGGGAACTCATCGAAGCGATGACGGGCTTGCCTGCGTTGCGGGTGAGTTCGAGTTCTTGGCGGATGACTTCGGAGGCCCACGCGCTGCCGCCGGGGCTGTCGATGCGGATGACCAGCGCCTTGACCTGCTGGTTTTCACGCGCTTCGCGTATCAAGCGCGCAAAGCTGTCTCCGCCGACATTGCCGGGCGGCTGCTCGCCATCGACGATGCTCCCTTGGGCAACGAGCACGGCGATTTGCGCCGGGTGATGGGGCTGGTCGCGGCGGATGGACGTGAGGTAGGCATTGGCATCGATGTGGCGGAAATCCTTGTCGGCGCTGTTGTCTTCCAGACGTTCCTTGATTCTTGCCCGCCATTGGTTGCGGGTGGAAAGCTGGTCGACCAGCCCGGCGGCTTTGGCCGTGGCCGCAGGGTCGCCTTTGGCGGCCTTGAGCATGTCGAGGTGGTTGAGGACGTAACGGTCGAATTGCTTTAGTTCCAGCTTGCGCGAGATGCTGATTTCGTTGCGGATACGGCTCCATAGCCCGTTGAGCAGTGTCCGGCTGGCGGCGCGGTCTTCTTCCGACATGTCGCGGCGGGTAAACGGCTCGCCAAAGGATTTGTATTCCCCGGCGCGGAAGAGGTGCATCTTGATGCCGAGCTTGTCCAGCGCCCCCCGGAAATACGTGGGGAATCTCGCCAGCCCTTGCAGGAGGAGGAAACCGTCGGTCGACAGATGCACCTCATCGGCAATGGAAGCCAAGTAATACTGGCCTTGGCTGAAATGCTCGCCCCGCGCCAGCACCGGTTTGCCCGCCGCCTTGAAATCCGCGATGGCGGCGCGCAGTTCGCCAAGCTGCGCCAAGCCCGCCTCGCTGATGTCATCGGTTTCGAGCACGAGCAGCTTGATGCGCGTGTCGACGCGGGCGGCGCGGATGGCTTCGAGCAGGTCGGGAAGCGGCGTTTCCCTCTGTTGTTCGTTGGAGAAAAAACTCAAGGCGGGGTCGAAGGTCGCTTGTTCAACCAGCGCCCCGGCGGGGCGCACGATCAGCGCCGCGCCGCCCGATGGCACGGTCGGCCCCGGATGCACGATGGCGGCGACGATGAGCGCGACGACAACCAGCAAAACGAGATTGGTGGCAACGCGGCGCGTTCCGTCGATGAAAGACCAAATATGGCGCAGCAGGCGGAAGATGAATTTGAACATGTGGAATTCCTGTTTTATTTATGTTGCCCGCCGGAAAACGATGTCCCATACCCCATGCCCGAGGCGCAGGCCGCGATTCTCGAACTTGGTTGGCGGGCGGTGCGCGGGGCGGGGCGCAAAGCCGTTGGCGGTATTTTCCAGCTTGCTTGCGGAGAGGACTTCAAGCATCCATTCCGCGTAATTTTCCCAGTCGGTCGCGCAGTGGAGATAACCGCGTGGGGAGAGCTTTTCCCTGACGAGCGCGACGAAATCGGGCTGTATCAGGCGGCGCTTGTAATGGCGAGCCTTGCGCCAAGGGTCGGGAAAAAACACATGCACCCCGGCCAACGCGCCATCTGGAATCATGTCGCGCAGCACTTCGACGGCGTCATGCTGGATGATGCGCAAGTTCGTGATGCCGCCTGTGTCGATGAGCTTGCACAGCGCACCAACGCCGGGGCCGTGCACTTCGATTCCGAGATAGTCGTTTTCGGGGTGCTCGGCGGCGATTTTCGCCGTCGTCTCGCCCATGCCGAAGCCGATTTCAAGAATTTTCGGCGCGGCGCGTCCAAAAGCCGCCGAAAGGTCGAGTACCTCATTTCGGTATGGGATGCCGATTTTCGGCATCATTTCATCCAGATAGCGCCGTTGTGCGGGCGACATCCGTCCCTGCCGCAACACAAAGCTGCGGATGGAACGGTTGGAAAAATGGTGTGTGGGCAGGGAAGGGGCGCTAGCCTCTAAAATCGGCTCCATCTCTGGAGCGGCGCTGCGCGTGCCTGCGCTCATGAACCGATCAGCCCCGCGAGCGGCGAGCTGGGGTCGGCAAGATAGGCTTTTTTCGGCATCCGTCCGGCCAGCCAAGCCTCCCGTCCGGCTTCGACCGCTTTTTTCATCGCGCCCGCCATGCGCACCGGGTCTTTGGCAGCGGCAATCGCCGTATTCATCAGCACGCCGTCGCATCCCAGTTCCATCGCAATCGTGGCATCGGAGGGCGTGCCGACCCCCGCGTCGACGATGACGGGAACATTGATACGCTCGATGATGAGCGCGAGGTTCCACGGATTGAGGATGCCCATGCCGGAACCAATCAATGAAGCCAGCGGCATGATGGCGGCGCAGCCGATGTCTTCGAGCATCTTCGCCTGAATAGGGTCATCGGCGCAGTAGGCCATGACTTGAAACCCCTCTTTGACCAGAATTTCAGCGGCTTTCAGGGTTTCGGGCATGTTTGGGTAAAGCGATTGGGCATCGCCCAGCACTTCGAGCTTGACCAGCGCCGCGCCGTCGAGCAGCTCGCGCGCCAGCCTCAAGGTGCGGATGGCCTCCTCTGCGGTAAAGCAGCCGGCGGTATTGGGCAGGAGGGTAAAGCGGCCTGGCGGCAAGAAATTGAGCAGGTTGGGTTCATCCGGGTTCTGCCCGAGGTTGGTGCGGCGAATCGCCACGGTGACAATTTCCGCGCCGCAAGCCTCCATCGCGGCGCGTGTCTGGGCAAAATCCCGGTACTTGCCGGTTCCGGCCAGCAAGCGGGAGGCGTAATCCTTGCCGGCGATTGTCAGAAAATCGTTCATGCTAAAACCCTAAAACAGGGAAAAGGTCAGCCGCCGCCCACCGCCGCGACGATTTCCAGCGCGTCGCCTTCAGCAAGCAGGGTGTCGGCGTGTCGCGCCCTCGGCACAATTTCGCCATTGCGCTCAACGGCCAGCCTCATGCCCGCCAGCCCGCGCTGCTCAAGCAAAGCCAGCACGCTGGAGCCGGACGGCAGGGTTTCGGATTGTCCGTTGACGGTGATGTGAATCATGCGGGGGATGATACTTCGGAATGGGGCGGGCAGCCTATGGCTTGCCTTGGGGCGCATCATAAGCCGAGCAAACCGCACAAGCATAAGCGTGAAGCGAGAGGGAAACAAAAATGAGTTGAAAAAAGTTTGTTGCTATGTAAGATTCTTGAGCGTCAGTCTGACTAGCCGCAAAAGTAAGAGAAAATCATGACAAACGAAGAACTGAAAAAGAAAATAGCAGAAGCCCCAGAGCAGGAATGGTTTAAAACCGTTTCTGTCACTTTCAATTTTCTGATACCTCCGCAATTAACTTTTACGGGAGTATCGGCTATTTACGAATATGTAAATCAACAGATAGATGGTTGGAGTAAATATGATAATTTGCCTGATGAACTAGTGCAATGCAAAAATTATTTTTCAACTATCAAAAATTATATTTCTAACTTTGTTAAGAATTATTCCCAAAACAATACAAGTAATTTAAACAGCCTTTGGCAAAGAGATGTGGTGTCGTATATCAATAACCGAAGTCAATGTCCTTTACCATACGATATACCACAAATTGATTTTTTGGTTAATGTTTATCAGTCTAATCAGGATGCTCCTCAATGTTTTAAAGGCGCATATTGGTTTTTGCTTAAACTAAGTAACAAAGCTGTAAATATAAGTAATGCAGATTTCTTATGTGGTGTCATTCTTGCCTATGAGTTTACATTCAAAGGGAATGCTAAAATTACTGATAGAATACGAGCAGAACGAAGCTCGATTTCAAAATTGAAAAACAGTTTTCAGAAATATCTTTCAGAATCAGAAGGACAGCTTGCTACGCATTTGAATGACGCAAATACCAGCTATGACGATTATGTCAAGAAGATTGATGAGTTAAAAACAGAAAAAGAAAAGCTGTTTATGGATTGGTTTCAAGATATAAAAGAAGGGCAATGGCATAATTGGTTTGAAAATATTAAAAACGAACAATGGGGACAATGGTTTAGCTCTACAACAGAAAAGGTTGTTGCTCTTGAAGAAACATACAAAGAAAAATTAAAACTTGAAGAACCTGCAAAGTATTGGGGTAATAGAGCGGAAAAATTGAAAGGTCAAGGTTGGTTATCGCTTGGAGTTCTTGTTATTTTAGTTGTTGGAATTTGTGTATTTTTGGGTTTTATTTTGTGGAATCCTCCTAATATATTCAAAGTAAGCATTCTTAGTGAAGATAAAAGTACTGCAATAAAATGGATATTAGTCTATGTGACACTTCTATCTTTTTTGGCATATGGTATTCGTGCATTGGCAAAGGTGATGTTTAGCTCATTTCATCTTGCGAGAGATTGTGAGGAAAGATATGCCTTGACATACTTCTATTTATCACTTTTGAAAGATTCTAAAGTTGATGAAAAAGACAGGCAATTGATTATCCAGTCCTTATTTAGCAGGGCTGATACGGGGTTGCTGAAAGATGATGCTTCGCCAACAATGCCTAACGATATAATCAATAAAATAGTACCTAAATCCTAAATAATCTGAATAGCTCTAGCAAAAAGCCTCTTCGCGAGGCGGCAGTTCGCCTTATTCCGCCCGCAAAGCGTCGATGACATTCATCTGCGCGGCGTGCCTTGCGGGCAGGCCGCCTGCGGCCAAGCCGATGATGGCGGAGAAAATTTCAGCCGCGAGGGCGAATGGCCAGGGAATAGTGACCGGAAACTCCGGGGCGAAAAAGCCCACCACCCAAGCCAGCCCGATTCCGGCGGAAAGCCCAAGCAGGCCGCCCAATGCGGCCAGCACCACCGCTTCGGCGAGAAAAAGGGCGAGGATGGTGCCGCGGCGCGCGCCCAGCGCGATCAGCAAACCGATTTCGCGCGTGCGCTCGGTGACGGCGATGGTCATGATGGTCACGATGCCGATGGAACCGACCAAGAGCGAGATGCCGCCCAGCGCGCCGATGGTGGCAGTGATGATGCTGAGGATGTTGAGGAGGCGGGCAATCATTTCCGCCTGCGTATTGATGCTGAAATCCTCGCGCCCGTGGCGGGCGACGAGTAGCTGGTGGATAAGCGGCTTGACGGATTCGGGATCGGTGCCGATGTTGTAGGTGACGTTGATACGTTGCAGGCCGGGGCGGTTGAACAGGGTCATCGCCCGCATGGCCGGGATGTACGCCACGTTGTTGATGTCTATGCCGAGAATTTCCCCTTTGTGTCCCAAAACGCCGATGACGATGTAACGTTCCCCCCCAATCGTGATGCGTTCCCCAAGCGCGTTCGCGGCGCCAAAAAGGTCCTCCTTGATTTGCTTTCCGATGACGACCAGCGCCCGCGCGTCGCGGCTATTCCCTTTTGGCAGGAATTGGCCGTAAGCGACTTCAAAGGTGTACATGTCATGCGTCCTTGGCCCGACGCCATGCACGACGGCACGGCGCACGCGCCCGTTGGCGCTCAGTTCGGTGTTCCCCCACGACTCGGGGCTGATGATGTCGAGCCAAGGAATCCGGGCAAGCGCCTCGGCGTCTTCCAGTGTCAGTTCCCTTGCGGTCGTCGGCAGTCCGGGGATTCCGCCGCGTGCGGCCTGCTGTCCGGGGGTAATCGAGATGATGTTGGTCCCGAACTGCGAAAATTTGTCGAGGACATAGCTGTGCAGGCTCTCTCCGAACGTGGTGAGCAGGATGACGGTAGCGATGCCGACGGCGATGCCGAGCAGAGTGAGGAAGCTGCGCAGGCGGTGGGCGGCCAGCGCGTGCATGGAAAAGCGGATGAGGTCATGGCCGCGCATTGCCTTTGCCCTCAATGCCCCGAGAGGGCGAGCACCGGGTCGAGCGCCGCAGCGCGTCGCGCGGGCAGGACGCCAAAAACCAGCCCGCTGCACAGCGCAACAGCCAGCGCCGACGTGACGGCCCATGCCGACGGGTAGACGGGTATGGCAGGCCATGCCATGCGGATAACCCATGAGCCGAGGTATCCTATCGCCAAGCCTGTCAGCGCGCCGATGAAGGACAGGAACGTGGCTTCGGTCAGGAACATGTTAATGATGTCGCGGTTGCTGGCGCCGAGCGCCTTGAGCAAGCCGATTTCAGCGGTGCGCTGGGTGACGGACACCAGCATGACGTTCATCACCAGAATGCCGGCGACCATCAGGCTGACTGCGGCAATGCCGACCAGCACCATCGTGGTCGTGTCGAGGATGTCGTCGAAGGCGGAAAGCACGGCATCCTGCGTAATCAGGGTGACATCGAGTTCCCCGCCGTGGCGGGTACGCATGATCTGTTCAGCGCCTGCTTTAGCGGTTTCGATGGTCTCGCGGTCAGTGGTTTCAAGCAGTATCTGGAGCAGGGAATTGGTATTGAAGATGGCAAGCGCCGTGGCCACCGGGACGATGACCTGCTCGTCGGGCTTGAACCCAAGACCCTGCCCGATGGGGGACAGCACCCCGATGACCCGCAGACGGTTGTCGCCGACGCGGATGGTCTGGCCGACGGGAGACGCCTTGCCGAACAGTTCGTCGGCAATGGTCACGCCAATGACGGCGACAGACCTTGACCGCTGCCAGTCCTCATTGGGAAGAAAGCTCCCTTGGGACAGGGAGAAGTGGCGGATGTCGAGATAGCCGGAAGTGGTTCCCATAATCATTGTTTCGCGCAAGCGGCCATTGGCGGCGACTTCCGAATAGCCCGTCAGGACGGGCGCGGCGCAGCGGACATGGGCGACATGCTGGAGGGCGGCGGCATCCTCGATGGTCAGGTCACGCGGCGTAATCAGCCCCCCTAGCTGGAAGCCGCCCGTATCGTTGCGGCCCGGCGTGACGATGAGCAGATTGGTGCCAAGGGAAACAAACTGGCCGATGATGTAGTTCCTGACGCCGTCGCCCAGCGCGGTGAGGACGACGACTGCCGCCATGCCGATCGACATCGCCAGCACCAGCAGCGAGGAGCGCAACGGGGAGCCGGTCGTAGTGCGGGCGGCAAAGCCCAAGGTGTCGGCGGGGGTCATGGTCGCACCGTGGCGGGCTTCGCCACGAACAGCGGGGATTGCCGCCGATAGGCGCTCATGCCTGTTCCTGGCTGTCGCTCATCACGCCGTCCTCCATCATCAGGCGGCGGTGGGCACGGAAGCCCATATCCGGGTCATGGGTGACGACGATCAGCGTCGTGCCGGCGGCGTTGAGGGCTTCGAGCAGTTCGGTGACTTCCTGCCCGGTGTGGCGGTCAAGATTGCCCGTCGGCTCGTCGGCGAGCAGCATCGCGGGTTCCATGATGATGGCGCGGGCAATGGCGATGCGCTGGCGCTGACCGCCGGAGAGTTCGTCCGGGCGGTGTCCGGCGCGGTTGGCGAGGCCGACTTTTTCGAGCGCGGCATTGACGCGCTGGCGGCGGATTTCGGGCGGCACGCCAGCGAGCATGAGCGGCATGGCGACATTCTCGGCGGAGGTCAGCCGGGGGATGAGGTGGAAGCTCTGGAATACGAAACCGATGCGGGTGCGCCGCACGGCAGCCAGTTCGTCGGAGGTGAGCGTGGTGACATCGCGCCCTTCGAGCCGGTAATGCCCGTTGTTTGGCTGGTCGAGCAGGCCGAGCAGGTTGAGCATCGTGGATTTTCCCGAACCCGACGGCCCCATGATGGCCACATATTCGCCCGCATTGATCGCCACGGATACCGAGGAGAGCGCCCGTACCGTGGTGTCGCCAAGCTGGAAGGTGCGCGTAATGTTTTCGAGTTCGATCTGGGGCATGACAGGAGGGAACCCTTCGGAAAAGGGGCAATGATGCCGTGTCCGTTATTTGGCGCTGATTTCGGAAGTGCGCGCCCGTATCCCCGGAAGCAGCCCTGAAAGGTTGAGGGAAGTAATGACGCGCTCGCCAACGTCGATGCCGGACAGGATTTCGGTTTGCTGCCAATTGGCGATGCCGGTCTGAACCTCGCGTTCGGAGACGATGCCGTTCTTGCCGAGCACTAGCGCCTTGTTGCCGTCGCGCAGCGCGGTCGCGGGAATGAGCGTGGCGTTGTCGCGGGAAGCAAGGACGATTTCGACATCGGCGCTATAGCCGACGAGCAAGCCTTTGGCTTTCTCCGGGTTGGCGAAGTCGATATCGACGTTAACCGTACGCGCCTGTTTTTCCACTGAGGTGATGTAGGGCGCGACGCGGCGCACACGCCCGTCAAAGCGTTGCCCCTTGAGCGCCTCGACGCTGATGCGAACGGGCTGGCCGGACTGTATCTTGGGCGCGTCGGCTTCATCCATCGGCGCTTTGATGTACAGGCAGGTACTGTTTATCAGTTCGATGGCGGGCGGCATGATGATGCCAGCGGGGGAGGGGGTGGAAATTTCGCCCAGTTCGCCGTTGATTTTGGCAATGGTTCCGCTGAAAGGGGCGATGATGACGGTGCGGTCAAGATCGGTGACGATGGATTCAAGCTGGCGAGCGGCGGTTTCCACCTCGGCTGCGGCGCTGGCGCAAGCGGCGTTGCGGGATTCCGCCTCGGCGCGGGCCTTTTCGGCGGCGGTTGGGGAAACGAATTTGTTTTTGACCAGTTCTTCCTGCCGCGCCGCGTCTTTTTCCGCCTGCTTGGCGAGGGAACAGGCTTCACGGTGGCGCTGGGCGGCGCTGAGCTGCCGCGCTTTGGCGACGGATTCCGCCGCGCGGAGGTCGCCTTGCCACAGGCGCATCAGCACTTGGCCCGCCTCGACGTGGTCGCCTTCCGCCGCGCCGAGATAGTCGATGCGCCCTCCGGTGATGGTGGAGAGGTTCGTGCGCTGGCATGCCTCAATCGTGCCAGCGCGGGTATTGATGATGGTCGCCTCGATCTTGCCCCGCTTTGCCGCATAGACAGTGACTTCCAGCGGATTGGGGCGGGAAAGCAGCCAGATTGCCGAGATGAGGGCAACTCCGGCGATGATGGCATAGGCGCTCATCGGGAACGGAAGGCCAGTTTTGTCCAGCGCCTTGCGGAACGCCTCCAGTGCTTGGCGGGATAGATTATTAGTCATTGCACTATATAGTATCCATTTTTTGGTGTAGGCAACATTCCGTCCAAAAGTTTTCTCTCAACGCTCAACCTTTTGCCCACGAGTCCTTGAGCGCCGCCGTGCGGTTGAAGACTGGCGCGCCTTCGGCGGAATCGCGCAGGTCGGCGATAAAGTAGCCGTGCCGCTCGAACTGAAAACGCTCTTCGGGCTTGGCCGCTTTGAGGGATGGTTCCAGAAATGCCGTGACGGCGCGGACTGAATTCGGGTTGATGTCGTCAAGGTAGCTGCGCTCCAGCCCTTCGGGGTCGCCCTCGCGGCGCTGGCCCGGATGCGGGCAGGCGAACAGGCGATCATAGAGCCTGACCTCGGCGCGATAGGCATGTGCCGCGCTGACCCAGTGCAGGTTGCCTTTGACCTTGTAGTTGTCCGCGCCGGGCGTGCCGGATTTTGAATCCGGGAAATACTCGGCAAAGACGGCGCTGACGTTGCCGTCCGCGTCTTTTTCGCATCCGGTGCATTTCACCACGTAGCCGTAGCGCAGCCGCACCGTGTTGCCGGGGGCGAGGCGGTGGAAGCCTTTGACGGGAGTTTCCATGAAGTCCTCGCGCTCTATCCACAATTCGCGCCCAAAAGGCATGTCGCGCTTGCCGAGTTCGGGCTTGAGCGGATGGTTCGGCGCTTGGCATGGCTCGCTTGCGCCTTCGGGGTAATTGGTGATGACGAGCTTCAGCGGGTCGAGCACGGCGATGCGGCGAGGGGCGGTCTCGTTCAGATGCTCGCGCATGCAGTCTTCGAGCACGCTCATGTCTATCCATGATTCGGATTTCGCCACGCCGATGCGCTCGGCGAAACGGCGGAAACCTTCCGGGGTGAAGCCGCGCCGCCGCGCCCCGGAGAGCGTGGGCAGGCGGGGGTCGTCCCAGCCTGAAACGTGGCCTTCGCCGACAAGCTGGATGAGCTTGCGCTTGGAGAGGACAACGTAGGTCAGGTTGAGGCGGGCGAACTCCACCTGCCGGGGCAGCGGGCGGGCAAAGTGTCCGGCGCTGGCCAGCGTATCGAGTGTCCAGTCGTAGAACGGGCGCTGGTCTTCAAACTCCAGCGAGCAAATCGAGTGGGTGATGCCCTCGATGGCGTCCTCGATGGGATGGGCGAAGGCATACATCGGGTAAATGCACCACGTGTCGCCAGTGCGGTGGTGCGCGGCGTGGCGGATGCGATAAATCGCTGGGTCGCGCAGGTTGATGTTGGGGCTTGCCATGTCGATTTTCGCCCGCAGCACGTGCGCGCCGTCGGCGAATTCCCCCGCTTTCATGCGGCGGAAAAGGTCGAGGCTCTCTTCGGCGGAGCGAGCGCGGAAAGGGCTGTCGACACCCGGCTCGGTCAGCGTGCCTCTGTTTTTGCGCACATCTTCCGCCGTCTGCGAATCGACGTAAGCCTTGCCTGCCTTGATCAGCGATTCGGCGCAGGCGTACATAATGTCGAAATAGCTGGACGCGAAATACAGGTGCTCACGCCAATCGAAGCCGAGCCACTGTATGGCTTCGATGATGCTGTCAACATATTCCTGCTCTTCTTTTTCCGGGTTGGTATCGTCGAAGCGCAGGTGGCAGATGCCGCCGTAGGTTTCGGCCAGCCCGAAGTTCAGGCAGATCGCCTTGGCGTGGCCGTAGTGCAGGTAGCCGTTCGGCTCGGGCGGAAAGCGCGTCGTAACCCGGCCATTCCATTTGCCGATGCGGTTGTCCTCTTCGATGATGTTGCGGATGAAGTTGTTGGCGGCGGTGAGGGCGGTGGAGGTCATGTTGGCTTGATGTCCTTGTTTGTCGGCGCGGGGACGGCGTTCCATTTTCAGCCTGCCAAGCCTTCGATGTCTTCTCTGGATAGGCCGGTGATTGCCATGATTTCCTCGATAGGGCGTTTCCAGCCGAGCAGGGTGCTGGCGGCCTCGCGCAGCATCTCAAGGCGGCTCTTCTCGATGGCGGACAGCGTTTGGGAGGCGAGCGATTCCGGTTCCATTCGGGAGGCTCAAAACGGTAACGGCAGGCCGGGCCACACGGCATGGATGGCCTCGCGGAACGCTTGCTGGATACGCGCAAGCGCCGCGCCGTCGTCCGCCTCAAAACGGAGCACGACGACCGGGGTCGTGTTGGAAGGGCGGGCAAGGCCAAATCCGTCGGCATACTCGGCCCGGACACCGTCCAGCGTGATGAGTTCGGACGCGCCGCTGAAAGCGGCGTTTTCCTGTAGCTGCCGCACAAGCTCAAAAGGCTCGCCCTCATTCATCTTGATGTTCAGTTCGGGCGTGCAGACCGCGTTGGGCAGGGATTTGAGAACTTTGCTGGCATCGCAGTGCTTTGAGAGGATTTCGAGCAACCGCGCCCCGGCGTACAGCCCGTCGTCGAATCCGTACCAGCGTTCTTTGAAGAACATGTGGCCGCTCATCTCGCCCGCCAGCGGCGCGGCGGTCTCTTTGAGCTTTGCCTTGATGAGCGCGTGGCCGGTGTTCCACATCGTCGGCTTGCCGCCTTTGGCGCGGATCCAGCCCGCGAGGTTGCGCGTGCATTTCACGTCGTAAATGACTTCGCCGCCGGGAACCCGTTCGAGCACGTCGGCGGCGAACAGCATCAACTGGCGATCCGGGTAGATGATTTCGCCGTCTTTCGTGACGACGCCGAGGCGGTCGCCATCTCCGTCGAAAGCCAGGCCGAGTTCGGCATCGGTTTCGGCGAGTGCGCGGATCAGGTCGCGGAGGTTTTCCGGCTTGCTCGGGTCGGGATGGTGGTTTGGAAAGCGCCCGTCGACTTCGCAGAACAGTTCCGTGACTTCGCAGCCCAGACGGCGGAAGAGGGTGGGGGCAACCGCGCCCGCCACGCCGTTGCCGCAGTCAATGGCAATTTTCATCGGGCGGGCGAGCTTGATGTCGCCCACGATGCGGGTGATGTAAGCGTCGATGACATCCGCCTTGCTCCCTTTGCCCGCTTGCGCCGCCCGCACAAGATTTCCGTCCGCGATGCGGCGGCGGAGCGCGAGGATTTTTTCCCCGAAAAGCGTCTCGCCGGCGAGCACCATCTTTAGGCCGTTGTAGTCGGGCGGGTTGTGGCTGCCCGTGACAGAAACGCAGGAATGCGCCCCAAGATGATGCGCCGCGAAATACGTGACGGGCGTCGGCACGCAGCCGATGTCAAGGGTATCGACCCCGGCGGCGTGAAGCCCTTCGGCCAGCGCGTTCGCCAGTTCCGCGCCGGAAAGCCGCCCGTCGCGCCCGATGGCGACAGTTTGCAGCCCGCGCCCGACGGCTTCGCTGCCAAGCGCCTGCCCGATGCTCCTGACGGCCTCGGCAGTGAGCGTTTTATCGACGATGCCGCGAATGTCGTAGGCTTTGAAAATCTCGGCGGCGGGGAGGAAGGGGCTTGCCATAGGGGTTCCGTTTTCCGTTTGCGCTGTCCGGCTTCAGACTTTCGTCAGCCAGTGCTTGTATTCAGGGGCGCGGCCATTGACGGCGTCGAAGAATTTCGCCTGCAATTTCGCGGTGACGGGGCCGCGATGGCCCGCGCCGATGACGCGGTTGTCAAGCTCGCGGATTGGCGTGATTTCGGCGGCGGTTCCGGTGAAAAAGGCTTCATCGGCCAGATAGATGTCGTCGCGGGTCAGGCGGCGGGCCTGCATTTCCAGCCCCATGTCGCGGGCGATGCGAATGACCGATTCGCGGGTGATGCCAGTGAGCGCCGAGGCGATTTCCGGCTCGATCAGCATGCCGTCCTTGACGATGAAAAGGTTTTCGCCCGAGCCTTCGGCAACGAAGCCCTGCGTGTCGAGCAGCAGCGCCTCGTCATAGCCATCATGTATGGCTTCGAGGTTGGCGAGGATGGAATTGGTGTAAGCGCCCCCGAGCTTGGCGCGTGGCATGGTGACATTGACGTGGTGGCGGGCAAAGGAAGATGTCTTGACGCGGATGCCGTGCTCAAGGGCTTCTTCGCCTAAATACGCGCCCCACGGCCAAGCGGCGATGGCCACATGCACCGTCGCGCCCACGGTGGAGATGCCCATTTTTTCCGCCCCGTAAAAAGCAATGGGGCGCAGATAGCATGTCTGGAGGTTGTTGGCGCGAACGACTTCCCTTTGCGCGTCCATCAGCGTTTCCTGGGAATAGGGAATATCCATCAGGTAGATGCGAGCGGAATTGAACAGCCGCGCCGTGTGTTCTTTCAGCCGGAAAATCGCGGGGCCATCGGCAGTGTCGTAGACGCGCAAGCCTTCAAACACGGACAGGCCGTAGTGCAGCGAATGGGTCAGCACATGCGTGGTGGCCTCGCGCCACGGGACGAGCTTGCCATCTTTCCAGATAAAGCCGTCGCGGTCAGACATTGACATTTTGGAGTTCTCCAGCATTTGGAAATCGGGTCGGGAAACCAATCATTGTAGCTTAAAGTCTCGTGACTTACCTGTAATGCTGTCTGCTTACGGGGCGGGCGCGGTGGGGTTTTCGGGAGGAGCCAGAAGTCTTTTTTGTATAAGTCGTTTGTTAGCGTGTAATCTGCGCGCCAGCGGATTGCCATGATTTGATTCTCGCCACAAAAGGCGCAGCCCTCCCGATATGAACCCACGCTGGAAACCGAACGTCACCGTTGCCGCTGTCATTGAACGGCAGGGGCGCTTTTTGCTGGTCGAAGAAGAAACCTCCAATGGGCTGCGGCTCAACCAGCCCGCCGGACATCTGGAGGCGGGCGAATCGCTGCTTTGCGCGGTGGCTCGCGAGACGGTTGAAGAGACCGCGCATTCGTTCGCCCCGGAATATCTGGTGGGCATCTACCTATGTCCGCGCCCGCAGGGCGACGCGACCTATTTACGGTTCGCCTTTGGCGGGCAAGCTGGGGAAGCCGACCCCGCGCGGGCGCTGGATGAAGGCATCGTGCGGACGGTCTGGATGACGGCTGAGGAAATCCGGGCTTCGCGGGCGCGATGCCGCAGCCCGCTCGTCCTGCAATGCGTGGAGGATTGGCTGTCCGGACGGCGCTATGGGCTGGAAATGCTGCGCCATTACGACGATGGAAGCCTTTCATGAGCGCGGCGGATGGCGCAGACGGCATGAAGGTCGTCGTGGGCATTTCCGGCGGCGTCGACTCCGCTGTCGCGGCCTTGCTGCTCAAGCGCCAAGGCTACGCGGTGAGCGGGCTGTTCATGAAGAACTGGGAAGATGACGACGAAGGGGACTATTGCTCGTCCCGGCAGGATTTGATTGACGCGGCCTCAGCGTGCGATGTGATTGGCATCGACCTCGAAGTGGTCAATTTCAGCCGCGAGTACAAGGACAGGGTGTTTGCCGATTTCCTGCGCGAATACGAGGCGGGGCGCACCCCGAACCCGGACATCTTGTGCAATTCGGAAATCAAGTTCCGCTGCTTTCTCGACCACGCGATGAATATGGGCGCTGAACGCATCGCCACCGGACACTACGCGCAGGTACGCGCATGGGAAGGCAATGGCGGCGGCTCGCGTGAATTTCAGTTGCTCAAAGGCGAGGACGGCACGAAAGACCAGAGCTATTTCCTGTATCGGCTCACACAGGCGCAATTGGCAAAGACGCTGTTTCCGCTCGGTGCGCTTGCCAAGCGGGAAGTGCGCCGCATTGCTGCCGAGGCGGGGCTTCCGGTAGCCGCCAAAAAGGATTCGACGGGAATCTGTTTCATCGGCGAGCGCCCGTTCCGCGAATTCTTGATGCGTTACCTGCCGACCCGTCCCGGCGAGATACGTAGCCTCGACGATGGCCGCGTCCTCGGCGAGCACCAAGGGCTGATGTACCACACTCTTGGGCAGCGAAAGGGGCTGGGCATTGGGGGCATCCGAGCGCGGCAGGACGCGGCGGGCGAGCATGAGGCGTGGTACGTGGCGGCAAAGGACGTAGCAGCCAATGTGCTCTACGTCGTGCAGGGGCATGGGCATCCGGCCTTGCTCAAAGAACGCCTTGCCGCCGTTAGCCTCAACTGGATCGCGGGTCGTCCCCCACACGCGCACTGGGTCTATACCGCCCGCCCACGCTATCGCGCCCCGGACATGCCCTGTTCAATCGACTTGCAGGAAGGTGAGGGGAAGGGCGCGCGCGCCGAAATCGTTTTCGCCGAAAAGCAATGGGCGCTTACGCCGGGGCAAAGCGTGGTGCTTTATGAATCAAAAGTCTGCCTCGGGGGCGGCATCATCGCCTGAGCGCGTTCAGGCCGTGGCGGCGGCGGGAACAGGAATGGGCGGGTGGTAGATGCGCTGGTATTCCTCGCAGCGTTCGAGATAGTCCCGAGTGCTTCGGGGCATCGTGACCCGCGCCCGGCTTAAGTAAGTGATGAGCGCGCGTCCCTGCTTGATAAGGCGGATGCCGTCGGCGGCGTGGCGCATCAGCGGCGCGTCGGGCTGCGCGGGCATTCCCGGCGCGTAAGCGGCCAGTTGCTCGGAGGCGACGACGAAGCCGGACCAGACATCGAAAATGTCCTTGTCGGTGCGCAGGGTCTCGCACTTGTTTTTGGCCTCGTCGGTGAAGCGGCGGATGATGGGCGGCGAGTTTGAAAAAAGCGGGTCGTGGGCGAAAGTGTGCACCATCATGTCGGAGATGCGGTCAATGTCGCGCAGTGTTTGGGCGATCTTGATGTAGCGGCTCTCGTAGAAAGCCTCTACCGGAATGGAGAACGCTCGGAAAGGCTCGCCCCACAGCTCGTCGATGCCTTCTTCGCCGCTACGGTGCAGAACCATCCGGCCAAGGGAAAGCGCCTCCTGCAAACAATCGCCGCATTCGCGCATCAGGGCGTTGTCCTCGTTGATTTCGATGCCCTGTTCCTGTAGCTCCACGAGCTTGGTGAAGATGTCGGTTGCGCGGTTGAAGAGCGCGCCCGCCAGCATCGCGCCCTTGACGCGCTTTCTGGCGGGAACCTGCTCTTGCTCGAAAGCCTCGCGGGTTTCGCCTATGCGCTTGCCGGGGATGTTGATGCCATGCTCGACGTGGTTGAACAGGCGGCGGGTCGTTGCCTGAATCAAGGCTTTTTTGGCCTGCAACGAGTCGGCGGGCGGGTCGTAAGCCTTAATCCAATAGCCATCGTAGTAGACGCGCTTGATGCCGTCGACGATGCGCAGCGTGCCGTTCGGAATAACTACCATTCAGATTGTCCAGACGGTTGTTTCGGTGTGAGTTCTGATAGCGAGACTCGGACGAGGGGTGAAGCATACGCCTGTCGTTAACGGTGTAGAAGGGCGGTTTTTTCCTCGCAGGGGACATCGGGCAAGGATAAATATCACGAATGTCATCACAAAGTGGGCAAATGCCCTTTGCCATGCGGGGTTGGCTTCAACAGGCTGATGCTGTGGCGAGCTGGTAGCCGCGTTGCGCCTTAGAGACGTTTTCAGGTGTTAGGGGCAGTTTTTTTTGCAATTCCTCGGCAAGGCGGATGAGGCTCTCTTCAATGCCATTGACCAATTCAAGCTCAAGCTCATGAATTTTAACGATATTTTTTCCTGCTTCGATTATGCCCGTGTCGATCATGGCGAGGACAGACAGGCCGGGATGTGGCTGGATGCGCCGGGTGTCGCGCAAGAAACGTGTGGCGAAAACCGGCGCGAGCTTGCCCCTCGTCTGTTCGAGCAGGGCGGCAACGTCCGGGTCGGTCACGGCGGAGAAGTCGAATTGCCCGCGCCAAGGCGTTTCCCATTCTGGCCGCCGCGTCAGCCCGCCGAGGGCTTGATGGGCTGAGCACTTGACCGTCTGCACGGTTCCCCCTGTCTGCTGGCGCAGCCGCAATCCGACCCCGCGCGCCCTGAGCGTCCATTCAGGCGTATCGAAATAAGTGTTGTCGAGCACCTCTGGAGGGGTTTCTCGCGGCGCGCCCGCAATGAGCGGATGGCACAGGATTTCTGGCAGGGCGCTGGGAGAAAAGGAGAGCTTGATTTCTATTTCAATGGACATGGCCTGTCTCCAGACGCGCTTATCCAGCATCAAGCGGCATGGCCGTTGCTGCCCTCGTTTGTGGGCGCGGAGCCATTTTCGGAGGAGGCGGCGGACGTTTCGGCGCTGCGCGGGGGAAAGAACAAGTCCTGTGGGCGCTTGAGGAAACGGCGCAGCACCAAGGTGCTAAGAACGCGCCCCTGCGCGAACGTGATGCCACGCGAACGCATCGCCACGTAAAGGGCGAGGGCAAAACTGACGAGCAGATTGATGAGGCCGATCAGCAGAACGCCCGCGAACGTGATGGCAAGCAGCCCCAGCGGCACGGCAAAGTTATAGGCTGCGGCGGCGTAGCCGACATAGGCGGCGGAAAAGGCAATATGGCGGATGTCCAGCGGCAGCCCGAACAGCACGCCCAGCGCGGTCGCCCCTCCGAGCAGGAAGCCGAAAAAGAAATTGCCCATCAACGCGCCCAGATTGTTTTCGATATGGGACGTGAGGCGCTGCGCGAACGATTCGCCGAACAGCCGCCGGGGCCAGCGTAGTTGCGCCAGCCGTTCCGGGATGCGGTTATAGACCGTCAGGTTGTCGTAATAGGCGGCGATGAGGCCGGAGAGGAAGAGGCAGACGCCCGCCACCGCCGCGTAAAACGGCGCGCCGCTCAAGGGGTGGGCGTCGGCGAGCAGATGGCTGGCCTTGTCGGCGTCGATGAAGGCGTATCCGGTGAGATGCAGGAAAGCGAGCGAAAACAGGATGGAAATGGGAATGGAGAGAGCCAAGTTGCCGACGACGGCGGCAAATTGGCTGCGCAGGGTACGCACGATGACGGCAGCGAGATTTTCGAGGTCGCTTGCCTTGCCGCGAGTTTCTCCAATGGACGCCGCGATGGCGTTGGCAGTCATCGCGGGCTGCTTGGTGGCCACCGTGCCGCCCAGAAAATGAATGAGCGCGAAGCCGATGCCGTAATTCAGGCAAAAACACAGCGCCTCGGTGAGCGGAGCCAGATGCAGCGAGCCAATCTCAATCTTAAGGGCTGACATGAGCGCGATGATGAAGCCGCCGAGCGCGGCGGAGCCGAGCATTCCGAAATACTCGCGGCGGTTGGCGGTGATGTATTTTTCGCCGCGCTTGCTGGCGCTTTCGGTCATGCGCAGGGAAAGGAGGCTGACGTTGGTGCTCCAGTAATCGGAGAGCCGGTTCCTGCGGCATTCGGCGCGGACGGTCTGCTTAAAAAGCGCCACGGCTTGGGGCAGCAAATCCGCGATGGTGCGCGTCTGGTGCAGTTCGCGCAGCAGCCCGAGCAGTTCGTGGATGCGGTCGAGGTGCTGGCGCAGGCGCTCCAGCGTGAACGTCAGCGTCAGGCTGGTTCCTTGGCGGGACGAACGCTTGCGCACGCGCAGCAGAACTTCCTGGCACTGGTCGAGCATGACCCCGAGGTGGGCTTCATCCCCCAGCGGGGACTCAGGGTTGCCCCACCATGCGCGGTACGCCTCCAGATAAGGCACGACCTCGGCGTTCTGGGCGAGGAACGGGGACTCCACTTCTTCGAGCTGCGGGTCGATGCGCACCAGTTCCGGGTCTAGCCCGATGGCCGAGACGTGGTAGGAGAGGATGCGCAGGGCTTCGAGTATTTCCGAGAGCGCGGTGGGGAAGTTTTTCCCATCGTAAGGGCGTTCGGCGGTTCTGTTGTCCTTGAGCAGGACACGGAAAAAATCGACCCACACTTCATCTGGAATCGCTTCGACCCAAATCTCGTCATCCCTGCGGTGGAAAATGACCGTCAGAAGGTCTTTCAGATAGACGGGCGCGACCACGTCGGGCAGCAAACGGTGCGAGACGCGGCGGGCGGTTTCGGAGAAAAATCCGGTTGAAGGCAAAAGGCCGGACGAGACGTAAAGCGAAGTCTGTTTGTGGCGGATGAAAAGTTTCAGCAGCGCCGTATGCAGCACCCGTCGGCTGTCGGGCGCGTCGGGCAGCATCCGCGTGAGTTCGGACAGCGCGGCAACGGCGTCCTCTGCGGAATGCGCGGCGCGGGCGGGGCGCACGGCATCGACCAGCGCCACCCAGATAGAAACATGGTCGTCAGCGGAATCGGCTGCGATGTGGGCAAGCAGCGCCTCTAAGCGGTTTTTTCGGACAAGCTCGGGCGGGAGCCGACGAAACAGTTTCAGAGGATTCCATGCAAAGGCCATCGGGCTTCGGTTCCTGTGGGTATCCGTGGGAGTATGCCTGTTGTTTTATGCGTCAAACAAGCCGCCGATGTCAATGAGCGCATCTTCAGCATTTCTTTTGATATTTTGTTGACTTATGTAAAAACATATAATATATTTTGTGAAACTGTTGAAGCGTATGAATGCCTTACCTGAACCCTCCTCTGCCGAACAAGCCTTGCGCGCTCATGCTGCCCAAGCGTGTGCGCTGCTGAAGGCGCTTGCCAACGAAGACCGCCTTCTGCTGCTCTGCGCTTTGGGAGACAGCCAAAAAAACGTGGGCGAGCTTGAAACCCTCACCGGCATTGTCCAGCCCACCCTTTCGCAGCAATTGGGCGTTTTGCGCCATGAAGGGCTGGTCGAGACCCGGAAAGAAGGCAAATACGTGTACTACCGGGGCCGGAATGGGCCTGCGATGCGCATCATGCGCGCGCTCTGGGAAATCTATTGCGCCCCGCAAGTTTCTGACCAGACGGAACACGTCTGACATTTTTACCAACGCAGACCAAGTCTGCATCTATTACAAAGGAGACACACCATGAACTCATCCACCAAATACCGGGATGCCGGAAAGGCAATCGGCATTAAGGTCAAAGCACTCTCGGAAGCTATGCCCGCCACCATGAAGGCTTTCCAAGGGCTGAAAGACGCGGCCACCGCCCCCGGCGCGCTGGATACCAAAACCAAGGAACTGATTGCCCTTGCGCTGGGCGTGGCGGCTCACTGCGAAGCCTGCGTGGCGTTCCACGCCCAATACCTTGTCAAACTTGGCGCAACGCGGGAAGAGGTCTCCGACGCGCTGGACGTGGCCGTGCTCATGGGCGGCGGGCCTTCGATGATGTGGTCTGCCGAGGCGCTGAGCGCGTTCGACGAATTCAAAAACGCTTGATTTTTCGCCTTGGGAGATTTTTCATGAAAGCAAACATTGGCTGTTTTGACCGCATTTTGCGCGTTGTCCTTGGCGTGGCGCTGATTGCCTTGGTCGCCACCGGCACGGTGGGCTGGTGGGGATGGCTGGGCGTCATTCCGCTCGCCACCGGCCTCATCCGTTTTTGCCCCGCCTATGCCTTGGTGGGCTTCAAAACCTGCAAAACGAGCCATTGCTCGGTGAAATAGCAAAGTGCGGCGCGGCCTGAGAACGCCTTGTTTCCATGAGGGTTTCCCTGCCGCGCCGTGTTTTCCACCCCACCCGCCGCTATTGCGCCAGACCCGAAAACGGAGTATCCGTAGCCGGAAAGGCAGATTGAAACAAAGGAGGGCGCAATGGGCTGGGACATTTCCTATCATCCGCTCGGCGAGGATGAAATATCCGCGATTTATTTTGCCGGCATCGCAAATCCTGAACTGGCCAAAACCTTTGCGGAGCGGTTCAACGTACCAGAATTTCACCGCGAGAATTTAGCCAAAGCCTTTGCTTATAACGGTGTCACTGTGGATTCTGTGGACGGCACTGAGAGCATGAATGGTTCTTTCAGCAAAGGACACGGCATGAACTTGGCGGTCGTTGCCGGACATTTGCGCAAGTATTGGTATGTACGGGGCAGCGCCATGTCTTTTTTGGCGGATGACCCTGATTTTTCCGGGTATTTCAGCGATTTCAGGGAACTCGTGCCCGAAACCTACAGGCATTTGCGGTTCGACAATAAACTGACGGAAAACTATTGCTGCGGCGTATATATGAACAACGCCGCCTTGCGCCGCTTGGCGGAGGCGATGGAAAGCCGCCCGCCGATTCGGGAAAAGATGGCCAACCTGTTTTCCGATGGCAGGCTAGACGTTTTCATGGCGGCTACGCGGTACGCGCTGGATGAGAACCTCGGCCTTCTGGAAGCCGCCGAAATAATCGAGCCAAACCCCTTTAACCTCAACTCGTCCAAATCCTATACCAACCTTCACAATTGCGACCCTGCCGGAGCCATTCTCTTTCGTGAAGCGGCGATGGAGCAGATCGCCGCCATCGAGCGGGAAGATGCCGCGAGCCAAGAAAAAAAAGAGGCTCCGCCAGCAAAGCAAAGTTTCTTCAGCAAGCTGTTCGGCAAGAAATAGGGCTTAGGAAAGGCTCAATGGAATAGAGAATAAAAAAAGCCCAGAAGGTTTGATTTTTCTGGGCTTTGCGGAACATCTTGGAACTCTGAGGACCGACAGGAATCGAACAAACCCTGCAAACCCGCATGGCTGCACGGTTTCTGTTTCTTCGATGCCCGGTGTACCGTCAAAAATACCGTCAACTTGTGGTTGGTGGATGTGCTCTGCCTGTTCCAGCGGCGGAAAGCGAAGCCGGGGAACGCTGAGGAACAATGCGGCATTGCGCGGACGATAAACCCCTTGACGCCCGCCCCGCCACGGCGCAACATCGCCGCACGGGTTTAGCAGCCCTGAAAGAAAGGCGCACAGACCGCGCCGCCCGCGCGGTTTTTTATTGCCAAGTTACGGCGGCCAT
>JAITVD010000071.1 GCA_031285965.1 Azoarcus sp. | reverse complement strand
CAAACTGTGGGTGGAGTAAAACCGCACAAAGGGCGTTAGCCCGACTGCGGTTTTGCGGAACCCTGGAGCCGCCGAACGGTGGCGAAACGCATACAGTCCTGTTATACGAAGTGCCAGCCGTACTCCATTTTTTTTATTCATTTTTCCATTGATAATTTTAAATATTCTTTTTTTAGTTCTTTTGCAAATACTGTTATTGCTTTATCTTCTTTATGTTTATATTGTAAAAATCCTATCCCAATATTTATAAAAATTATATCCCCTGGTAATTTTATTGGTTTATCCCTAGAGGATAGAAATTTAATTACATCCTTTCCATATAAACTTTTTTCCTCAAAAATTATGTCATTATTTCCTTCAGTAAATGTTATTTCATCAACAATTCCTTTTTTGTTTAGAATTATATTTATACATTCATCAGAATACATTAAATTTATCTTTTGCCGCCAACTTTTATATTCACTGACAGGTTCTTTTCCAAAAATATCTATTACTTCATCTCTTGTCATACCAAATTTTATTTTTCCAACCGAAACAAATGATTCAATTATGTATTCCATTTTGTCCTCCATGTAATGATTCATAGTATATAAATATACAAGAATTATGTCAAATAGTTTTATTAAATATTCTTCAACAATTTTAGGCTGGCATTTCGTATAACTTGTGTATACCCCTACCAAAGGTGCGTCTATACACCCAAAATCGGATGTATACCCGCACCTTTGGTAGGTTTTATTTTTTTCTCCGGCTACCTCATAGGTGTACATAAAAGCCTCCCTCCGAGAAGGATGTTTTTGATTTATATGTGCTGTGCTCAAACCAGCACCTCCAGCGGCGGGGGATGACCCAGAAATGCTTGCGGGCTGGCGCTCGCGCCGTAGGCGCCGGACTGGAAGATGACGATGAGGTCGCCCGGTTCGGCGCGGGGTAGTACCATGCGCTCGGCCAGAATGTCCAGCGGCGTGCAGAGCGGGCCGACGATGCTGACGGATTCGGCTTTGATTGCGTGCATCCGGCTGCCGACGGCGACGGGGTAGTTTTTGCGCAGCACCTGCCCGAAATTTCCAGAAGCGGCAAGGTGGTGGTGCATTCCACCGTCGACGACCAGAAAAAGTTCGCCATTCGAGACTTTGCGGTCAAGGATGCGGGTCACGTACAAACCGGCTTCGCCGACCAGATAGCGTCCAAGCTCAATGATGATTTCAGCCTGCGGGAAGGTTTTGGCGGCTTCTTCGACGATGCCGGTGAGCGTGGTTCCGATGGGCGTTAAATCAAGGCTTTGCTCGCCCGGAAAATACGGGATGCCGAAACCGCCCCCGAGGTTGATGGCCTTGATTGGCGCGGGCGCGTCGGCGGCCAATTCCGTGACGAGGCTATAGCACTTGCGCAGCGCCTCGGCGATAGCGCCCGCCCGAAGGTTCTGCGAGCCGACGAACATATGAAAGCCTTCAAATGCCAGCCCTTGCGCCTCGCCAATGGTTTTGAGCAGTTCGGGAACTCTGGCGGCATCGACGCCGAAGGGCTTGGGGCCGCCGCCCATCTTCATGCCTGCGGATTTGAGTTCAAAATCCGGGTTGATGCGCACGGCCACCCGCGCGGGCAGCCCCAGTGATTTTGAAATCGCCGATAGAAGCGGGACTTCGCGGAAGGATTCGATGTTGATCAGCACGCCGGAGGCAACCGCCTGGCGAAGCTCGGTTTCGCTTTTGCCCGGACCGGCAAAGCTGACGTTGCGCGGCGACATGCCCACGTCGAGCGCCACTTTTAGCTCTCCGGCGGAGGCTACGTCCAAGCCGTCCACCCGTGCCGCCATGTGCGCGACCAGCGCGGGCATCGGGTTGGCCTTGAGGGCGTAATGCAGTTTCAGCCGCGTGGGCAGCGCGGCACGAAGTTCCTCGACGCGGCGCGTGAGCAAGTTGCGGTCATATGCGTAGAACGGTGTCTGCCCGACCCGCGCCGCCAGTTGCTTCAGGGGAATCCCGCTGACGACCAGCTCGCCATTGTTGACGGGGAACAGCTTCATGGGGGCGTGCAGGGGGGCGATCGAATTCATAATCTCGGACATCCTGTTTGTAGCTCTGCGCTCGGAAGCGAAACTGAAACGGCTGTGTTGCCGGGTTGAACGGCTCCGCTATCAACGCAGGGGAGGATTCTGCCCGAACTGTTTTTGTTTTCGCCTACTCTACGCGAACTCCCGATGCCCGCCCGTCCATTTTGCACAACTCGCGGAATAATGTGGGGCGGTCGATTTTGCCGTTAGGATTGCGCGGCAGCATCCCTTGCCGTACCTCGATTTTGGCCGGAACCATGTATGACGGCATATTCTTTTGGCATTTTTCGGAAAGCCTTGCAGCGAGCGTTTCCGGGGTGTCCGCGCATCCGGCGGCAGGCGTGATGACAACGGCAATGCTCTGCCCGAGCGCGTCGTGAGGCAGCCCGAAAGCCGCGCATTCCCCGACCAGCCCGGTTCCCATCAGGATTTCTTCAATTTCCGTGGGGCTGACGCGGTATCCCGAGGTTTTTATCATGTCGTCGCGCCGCCCGATGAAATACAGAAAGCCGTCTTGGTCGCGCCGCACGGTATCGCCGGAGAAAACGGCGATTTCCGGCATCGTCAGCCCCGAGGCGCGCACTCCGGCTGCCGGGGGCAGGGGCTTGTAGCGTTCAGCGGTTTTTTCGGGGTCATTCCAATATCCCAGCCCGACCAGCGGGCCGCGCTGCACCAGTTCGCCCGGTTCATCGGGCGCGCATTCGCTGCCATCTTCGCGCAAGACGAGCACTTCGGAATCGGGGATTGCTCTTCCGATGGAACCGGGTCGGCGGTCGATTTCCTCGGGGGGCAGGTAGGTGGCGCGAAAGGCTTCGGTCAGCCCATACATGAGATAAGGCTTGGCCGAAGGCAGCAGGGTACGCAGGCGCGCCAGCGTGGCATGGGGCAGATGCCCGCCCGTGTTGGAAAAATAGCGCAGATGCTCGCTGATTCCCGGTGGCCACGCGAGCTGCGCCAGTTGTATCCAAAGCGGCGGCACAGCGGTCAGCCCGGTGACGCGCTCGGCCTCCATCGCTTTCAGCACGTCACGCGGCATCAGGTAATTGAGCAGCACGGCTCGCGCCCCGACGGTAAAAGCGGTAGTCAGTTGCGAGAAACCCGCGTCGAACGAAAGCGGCAAAGCCGTGAGCAGCGTGTCGTCGCAGCGGTTTTCGAGGTAACGGGCAACGCTTTTCGCCCCGGCGACCATGTTGCGGTGGGAGAGCACCACGCCTTTGGGCAGCCCCGTGCTGCCCGACGTATAAAGAATCGCCGCCATATCGGCATCGATGACGCGATGCCCTCGGGCGTGCGGAGCCTGCGCCAGCATGTCGTCCCATCCATGCGTGGCGAACGCATGGGCTGTGGACGCGATTTGCGTCGAGCCGGTCAGTATCAAATGGCGCAGGTCGGAACACGCCGCCAGCGCATCCGCCAGCCCCACGAAACGTTCGGGGCTGGTCACGAGAACGCACGCGCCGCTGTCGCGCAAAATATGGCCGACCTGCGCGGGCTTGAGTGCCGGATTGACTGGCACGAACGCCCCGCCCGCCGCTGCCGCGCCAAAACAGGCGATGACCGTCTCGAACCGCTTGTCGAGCCAGACCGCGACCCGCTCCCCCCGACCAAGCCCCAGATGGACAAGCCCGCCCGCGAACGCATCGACGGCATTGGCAAGGCATTGATAATCCAGAGAAATGCTAGCCGAACGCAGGGCGACGGCCTCGGGTGCTCGCTCGGCGGAAGCATGGATCAGGTGATGGAGAAGTGTCACGGCGAAGAGGTGATGCTGAATGGCGATATTTGCGCTCATGGCTCAAAGGCGTTGTTTTATGGCAGCCGACGCGCTTGAGCCGGGAAAAAGACTGCCTATAATAGCGGCGCTCTTACAGATGGGCATCCTTTATTGTTAGGGCGGATCGGAGCGAGAACGTGACGAATTTCAACGTGGCAGGTATCGGACAGGAAGTGCTGACAATCATTGACGAAGCCTTGTGCCTTGAAGGCCGCGCATTGGCGTTTGAGCCAGGCACGCTGCTGTTGGGCGCGTTACCCGAACTGGACTCGATGGCCGTGGTCGGCGTGCTGAACCTGCTCGAAGAACGCTTCGGCTTCATCATCGGCGACGACGAAATCGACGGCTCCACCTTCGCCACCGTGGAAACGCTGGTGTCGTTCGTGCAGGGCAAGCTCGGTTGATAAATTACCGTGCGTGGCTGGTTTCTTTATTTCCGCAAAAATTGTTTTCTAATGATTTTATTTAAGCCAACAAAACAAAAGCCGGATTTTTTGCAATTAAAAGCGCCGTAAAAAACATCAAAGAAAATAATTCCCTAACGCAGCCAATCCCCGCGCTGCCGTAGCTTTCGCTTTCCCTGATTCAGGCGTAAATATTGACGCTCTGTCCATTCGGATTGAGGCTTCGCTCAATCGTCTGGGCGAATGAAAAACTGCGATTCGGGGCGCTTGGCTGCGGGGTGTCCGACGAATTTTCTTCCATGCGGGCGCGGGCGATTTCGGCGCAGGCCTCAACGGCCATTCGGGCGGCGGAGGCCGCGACGGCACGGTCTTGGGGGGAGGGGTCGGCGGGCGCGAGCGCGGCGGCGCGGATTTGCTGGGCGCGGGTAAGGGTTTCTTCAGGCGTGCGGCCTTTCGAGGTGTCGATGCCGACTTCTCCCGCCACCGCGTAGCGTTGCCCGTCCGGCCCCGTTTCATAGGAGAAGGTTGCGCCGGAAGTGACCAGGCTGCCGCCTGCTGCCACGTGCGCGGCCTCATGCGCGCGCACGGCGCGATCCGTGGTTTTTAGTTCTTCCAATCGGCGGTTGTCGGCATCGCTTAGTTCTGTGCCGCTCGCGCTGCCCGTTTTGAATGAAGCGCCGTTGCTGCTCGATGCGGAAGCCTCCTTTTCCAGCCCCCTAGCTTGAGAGGACGAGCCGGAACTGCGGCTCGAAAAGGCCGAGGCGGCTTGGATGGTGCTGAAAATGGAGGCAGGACTGTCCGCGATCCTGACAAACGGCGAACCTTTGGGATGAAGAGGAAAACGGGGAAAGGCGGCAGATGAGCGCCCGCCTTCTTGCAGTCTGGTTCATGGCGGAGCGTGTTAAAAGTCACTTTTTTTGCCAAAGTGCGTTTTATTTCTCAGCTTGGCGCGGAAACCGGAGCAGGTTCAGATGCTCCGTCAGCGTCCGTCCGCGTCACGCGCCTTTTTTTCTTCGAGTTCCCGGATTCGGGCATCGTAGCGTTCGCGGTCGCGGCGGGCGGCTTCGGCGCGTTGAGCCGCTTTGGCGCGTGCGCTGGCGCTATTCGTTCTGGATGAATTCCGCGAGCGGCTGCGGGTGGACTTCAAAGGGCGCACTTTCGGCGTATCCCGCTCGGCGCTTGGGGAGGTGGCTTCCATCGGGCGCGATGTGAGGCCGCGTTCCTCGGCTTTTTTCGCCACTTCGGCGGCTTTTCTCTGCCGCTCGGCGATGTCGACCCGATGCGCCTCGGCTTCGAGTTCGCGGGCGCGGAGGATGGCGTTCAGGCGTTCGGCCTTGGCATCGTCGATACAGCGATTGACGAAAAACCGCTTGTAACAAGCCGTCTCTTTGGCTTGATAGTCCGATTCGGCTTTGGCGCGCATACGTTCGCCTTCACTGCGCAATTGCTCGATGCGTTCGGCGGGCGCGGCTTCGGCTTCATTGGCAGCCAGCGCCGGAGGAGCTGTCATGGCAAAACACGCGGCAAGGGCGAAGCGGGAAAGCGGATGAAAGGCAGAAAATGCGGGGCGGGCGGCGGGCATGGTAGAAACCGTGCGAGGTTTGAGAGTGTGCGTAGAATAGCGCCTCTTTTGAGCCTCTGCGACTTTCCAGCGTGATTCGTTTTCGCAATTTGCGCCTCTCAAGAGGGGCGCGTGTCCTGATTGACGGGGTTTCCATCCAGTTGTTCCCCGGCTGGAAAATTGGCCTGACCGGCGCTAACGGCAGCGGCAAATCAAGCCTTTTCGCGCTCCTGCGCGGGCAGTTGCTTCCCGACCAGGGCGATTTGGAATGGCCGTCCGGCTGGACGGTTGCCCACGTTTCGCAGGAAACGCCCGCTCTGGCGCGGTCTGCCATCGAATATGTGCTCGACGGCGATGCCGAACTGCGGCGCATCGAAGCCGATTTGCTCGATGCCGAAGCGTTCCACGATGGCGTTCGCATTGCCGAACTGCATACGCGGTTGCAGGAAATTGGCGCTTATTCGGCAAAGTCACGGGCTGAATCGCTGCTCGACGGGCTTGGTTTTGCGCCCGCCGATGCCAAGCGGGCGGTAGCGACGTTTTCCGGCGGCTGGCGGATGCGGCTCAATCTGGCGCAGGCGCTTATGTGCCGTTCCGATTTGCTCTTGCTCGACGAGCCGACTAACCACCTCGATTTGGACGCTGTCATTTGGCTTGAACAATGGCTGCGCGACTATCGCGGAACCTTGCTGCTGGTCTCGCACGACCGTGAATTTCTCGACGCTTGCGTCGACCACATCGCCCATATCGAGCAGGGGCAACTGACGCTCTACAACGGCACATATACCGATTTCGAGCGCCAGCGCGGCGAACGTCTGGCGCAGCAACAAGCGGTTTTCGAGCGGCAGCAGCGCGAAGTCGCGCATATGGAGGACTACATTCGCCGTTTCCGCGCCAAGGCGACCAAGGCCCGGCAGGCGCAAAGCCGCATCAAGGCGCTGGAGCGCATGGAGCGCATTTCTGCCGCCCACGCCGATACGCCGTTTTCCTTCGCCTTCCGTCCTTCGGTTGCCGCGCCCGACCCTTTGCTGCAAATCGAGAAAGGGGCTGCCGGGTATGAAGGGAAAAATGTGCTGGAAAACATTGACCTCACGCTGCGCCCCGGCGAGCGCGTCGGGCTGCTTGGGCGAAACGGCGCGGGCAAGTCCACCCTCATCAAGCTGCTGGCGGGGCAAATCATTCTTTCAGCGGGCGAAAAGCGCGAGGGCAGGGGGCTGGCGGCGGGATATTTCGCCCAGCACCAGCTTGAAACCCTGCGAACCGAAGAATCCCCGCTCCAGCATATGCTGCGGCTCGACCCGTCCGCCCGCGAGCAGGACATGCGCGACTACCTCGGCGGCTTCGATTTTCGCGGCGACGAGCGGGACGGGCGCTCCACCACGGCGACAACGCCTTGCGGCTCGTTTTCCGGCGGGGAAAAATCCCGTCTGGCATTGGCTTTGCTCATTTGGAAACGCCCCAACTTGCTGCTGCTGGACGAGCCAGCCAACCACCTTGACATGGAAATGCGCTATGCCCTGACACGGGCGCTTCAGGAATATGACGGCGCAATGGTGCTGGTGTCGCACGACCGCGCCTTGCTGCGCGCTTGTTGCGACCGGCTGTTATTGGTCGATGATGGACACCTTTGGCCTTTCGATGGCGACCTTGACGATTACCGCGACTGGCTGGCGGAGCGGCGGGCAAAACGCGGAGATGCCGATTCAGGCGGGCTGAATCCGTCGCGTGAAACGCGGCGGGCGGAACGTGCGCAGATTGAAGCCGAGCGTCAGGCGCTTCTTGCCACGCGCAGACCTATCGTGAAAGAAATCGAGGGCATCGAAAAGAAATTGGCGGCTTGGACGGGCGAGAAAAAGCTGCTCGAATTAAGGCTTGCCGACCCCGCGCTCTACGGCGCGGATAACGGCGCGAGCAGTGCGCATTTGCAGGAATTGCTCAAGCGCCAAGCCGCTTTGCAGGGCTGGATTGAAGAGGCCGAAAGCCGCTGGCTGGCGCTCTCGGAGCAGCTTGAAGAACTGGCGCCGGGAAACAAGGAAAAGCAGTAGAATCTGAGCCGAAACGACAACCACCCGCAAATTTGATGAGGGAGCCAAAAAATGAAATGGTTCATCAAGTGCTTGAAGCATTATGCGGATTTCAGCGGACGCGCGCGGCGGAAAGAATATTGGATGTTCGTGCTGTTCAATATCATTTTTTCAATTGCGTGGGTGTTTTTGTTGTCGCTGGCTTTCGCGCTTTTCCGTAACCCGAGCAATGATAATGATGAAATGGTCATGGCAAACTTGGTTGCCAATTTTGCTTATTTGTTCATCATGCTACTGCCCGGCATGGCGGTTGCCGTCCGTCGCCTGCATGATACGGGACGGAGCGGCTGGATGCTGCTTGTGGGCTTGATTCCCGTGATTGGCGGAATATGGCTGTTTGTGCTGATGCTTCTCGATGGGCAGCAGGGAGAAAACAAATACGGGGCTGACCCCAAAACCGTCGCAGAAGTTTTCAGCGACAAAGCAAAACTGGCAAGCGTTGGCATTACGCTGATTGTTGTTTCCTGCGTCGCAATTTTGGGGCAAGTCTTTTATTTCAGTGCCGGTGCGCCTGTTTCTTTTATGCCGCTATCCTTTTTTGCGGGTAATGTTCTCTTATTGGCAGCAGGTGTTTTTCTGTTGAGCGAAAAGCAAGTTTACGGAATGGAGGCAAAAGGAAGAAGTGCCATCATGGTGATATTGGTTGCTGTTGGCATACACGGCATGTGGGCTTTGTTATCTATTGCTGGTCTCATACAAAGGTTTTCGCCGCCGCATTTTTGGGCTGATACCCTATCCTATTTGCTTGTTGCCTTATTCGCCGCGACCATCCTGTTTTTGCCGAAAAACAAAAACATGGTTCGCAATACCGCTATTTCCATTATTTTATTTTTTGGTTTATGCCTGTTATGGCGCGTTTATGGAGGAATGGGTTGGCGTTTCTATGATTTAGAATGGTGGAAAGTTGTTTTAGCTATTCTTGATATGTTTGGTCTATTCACAGAACCCGTCGCCTTTATCCTTCTGGCAGGGACGTTTCTTTCAAAAAAGAGCGAAGGGGCGGCGCGTCCTGAAGCTGGGATGTTGACCTGACATAAACACGGATGCGCCAAGCGTCTCGCAGCAAAACGGGATAACCAATTTTCAGCGGTTATCCTGTTTTTGCAATGGGCTTGCGGCTTAAAACAAATGCGCTTTTACCACCACGGGCAGATTTTTGGAGGTTTCCGAAATGTCAGTTCAACCGCATACTTGGTGTTCTATTCCTTTTTCTTTTATTTTTGCGGTTACGGCATTCATTACCCCGGTCGCGGCGCTTGCTGACTATACTGAAATAGACAGGCTGCAAGCTCGTTGCGAGCGCGAGAAAGAGTCGTTATTCATCAAAAAGAACGGTACGCCATCGTGCAAGAAAGTGGAAAAGCTCTTGCGGGAAAAGGCATATAAAGACAGGGGTGAGAAACCGCCGATAGATGAAGAGGATGAAATGTATTTCATGTGGAATGAATCTGTGGGAAGGCTTTGCTATTACAAGAAAAACGGCGAAATAATGTCTTGTTTTTAATGTCCTGCATGTGAATTAAAAAGGGCATCCATTAGATGCCTATTCCAAGGGTTCTTTATACGTTTTCTTCATGTTTAGAATCCGTCGCCTTTATCGTTCTGGCAGGAACGTTTCTTTCAAAAAAGAGTGAAGGGGCGGCATGTCCTGAAAATGGTGTTGGCATTCCGCGTGTCGAAAGCACTGGGTCAGATGGTCGTTGACCATTCCCGTTGCCTGCATGTGCGCGTAGAGCACCGTCGAGCCCAGAAATTTGAAGCCCATGCCTTTGAACTCCCGTGCGACCTTATCTGAAAGCGGGGTCGTTGCTGGGATTTCCGACATTTCCCGCCAAGCGTTCACGATGGGGCGGCCTTCGACAAAACGCCAGATGTACCGGGAAAAGGAACCATGCTTTGCGGCAACCTCCAGAAACAGGCGAGCGTTGTGGATGGCAGCTTCAATCTTTTTCCGGTTGCGGACGATGCTTTCATCCGCCAACAGGCGGCGCACGTCCTCCTCGGTGAACATGGCAACCTTGACAGGGTCGAATCCCGCAAAGGCGCGGCGATAGCCCTCCCGCTTCCGCAAGATGGTTGCCCAAGAAAGCCCCGCCTGGGCGGATTCCAGCACAAGAAACTCAAACTGCCCTGCGTCGCCCATGCGGGGCAGTCCCCATTCCTGGTCGTGATAAATGCGCTCCAAATCGCTCTTGATCGCCCAAGGGCAACGGTTTTTATCGGAAACGCTTTCGGATGTGGACATTTCCCTTCCTGCTCGGCGCGGTCAGATTTGGGAACGGGCTTGCCCTCCTCCCAAGGGAGAGGAGGGCAAAACGGCCTACAGCACCGCCGCAATCGCCTTCGCCACCACGGGCAGGTTCTTGGCGTTCAGCGCCGCCACGTTGATGCGCCCGGAGGAGACGGCGTAAATGGCAAATTCCTTTTGGAGCCGTTCGACCTGTTCTTTTGTCAGTCCGGTAAAGGAGAACATGCCGCGCTGCTTGGCGATGAAGGAGAAGTCTTTCGAGACGCCTTCGGCCTTGAGCGCCTCAACGAGGCCCGT
>JAITVD010000058.1 GCA_031285965.1 Azoarcus sp. | reverse complement strand
GGCCTACTTCGAGAAGGACAACGACGCGCGCAGCGGCAGCAAGGGCGATTACATCTTCCGCGACCGGGATGAGGCCGGCACCGAGATCGTCTCAATCATGTTCGAGATGAAGAACTAGGGCGACCGCACCGCGACGAAGCGCCGGAACGAGGATTTTCTGAAGGAGCTTGACAGGGATCGCGCCGACAAAGGGTGCGAATACGCAGTGCTGTCTCCCTGATTGAACCCGACAGCGACCTCTACAACACCGGGATCGTCGATGTGTTCCACCGCTAGCGTCCCAGCCTAACCTGTCTGCTCATCCACGTAGTACATCTAAAAGACGTTCTTTGAGATGTCAGCTCCAACAAATGTTGGCTTTATTTCGTGCTCCTTCCGGTTTGCTCATAAAACCTGCATAGTTTTACGGATTTGGCACTCTTGATGCCGCCCCCGTGAAGGGACATCCCTTACTTCTGGCGTTTTCCCTCGCGAGGAGAAGCGTTCATCTCATTTCCCCAACCCAGCCAAAGCGTCTCCGCCTACGCCAGCAACGGCGCAAGCCAGCGCCGCGCTTCTTCTATGTCCATCCCCGTGCGTATTGCCCAATCTTCCAGTTGGTCGGATCCAATCTTGCCGACGGTGAAATAGCGGCTTTCGGGGTACGAGAGGTAGAAGCCCGCCACGCTTGCCGCTGGGGTCATCGCCATGGATTCCGTCAAGCCCATGCCCGCGTTGGCGGGCAGGTCAAGCAGCGCGAATAGGCCGCGCTTGGCGGTGTGGTCGGGGCAAGCCGGGTAGCCGGGCGCGGGACGGATGCCGATATATTCCTCACGAATCAGGGCGTTATTGTTAAGCGCCTCGGTGGCGGCATAGCCCCATTCGCGCTTGCGCACGCGCTCGTGCAGCCATTCCGCGCAGGCTTCGGCAAAGCGGTCGACCAGCGCCTTGAACATGATGGCGCGGTAGTCGTCGTGGGCGGCTTCAAATTCGGCCAGTTTCGCTTCCATCCCCAGTCCGGCGGTGACGGCAAAAACGCCGCACCAATCCTTGACGCCAGAAGATTTCGGGGCGATGAAATCCGACAGGCACAGATTGGGCTTGCCAAGCGCGTGTTCGTGCTGCTGGCGCAGCCCATGCCAGACCAGCATGGGCGCATCGCGCCGCTCATCGGCATAAAGCTCGATGTCATCGCCTACGCTGTTCGCGGGGAAAAGCCCGAAAACCGCTTTGGCCTGACACCATTTCCCGGCAATCAGCTCATCCAGCATGGCAAGCCCATCCTGATAGAGTTCCCGCGCCGCTTTGCCGACAATCCCGTCCTCAAGAATCTGGGGGAAGCGCCCGGACAGGCTCCACGTCCGAAAGAAAGGACTCCAGTCAATGTAATCGCGCAGGTCGGCAAGGCTGACATCGAGCGTAATGATTTTTTCGGCCACCTGTGGGCGTGGAGGCATGTAAGGCTTGGAAAGCCGGACGTGCGCGTGGCAATCGCAAGGCGGTTTTGCGTTCCACGGCAGGCGCAGCGCGTTGGCTCGCGCCGCTTCAAGCGATATGCGTGGCGGCGCCTGCCTGTTGGCGTGGCTGTCGCGCACGCGCTCGTAATCAGCGGCCAGCCGCGACCGATATTCCGCCGCGCTCGTGCTGTCGCTGGAGAGCAACGCGCCAATCACGCCGACGGCGCGGGAAGCATCGGGCACGTAAACGACGGGCTGCGCGTAATGGGGCGCGATTTTGACGGCGGTGTGCGCCAGGCTCGTCGTCGCGCCGCCAATCAGCAGCGGCATGGAAAAGCCCTGGCGCTGCATTTCGGCAGCCACCGCGCTCATTTCTTCCAGCGACGGAGTGATGAGGCCCGACAGGCCGATGGCAATCGCCTGATGCTCGCGGGCGGCGGCCAGTATTTTGTCGGCGGGAACCATCACGCCGAGGTCGATGACCTCGAACCCGTTGCAGGCGAGCACCACGCCCACGATGTTTTTGCCAATGTCGTGCACGTCGCCTTTGACTGTGGCCAGCACGATGCGCCCCTTGCCCGCCCCGCCGCTCCGCGCCTTTTCCGCTTCGATGAACGGCACGAGATGCGCCACGGCCTGCTTCATGACCCGCGCCGACTTGACGACTTGCGGCAAGAACATTTTGCCCGCGCCGAACAGTTCGCCCACGGCTTCCATGCCCGCCATGAGCGGGCCTTCGATGACGGCCAGCGGCGGCTTGCCTTCCGCTTCCAGCCGGGCGCGAAGTTCTTCGGTATCCGCCACAACAAACTCGGTGACGCCTTTGATGAGCGCGTATTTGAGCCGTTCTTCCGCTGGCGCGTCGCGCCACGCCGCTTCATGGCGCGATTCCGCGTTCCGCGCCTTGCCGTCCTCCTTCATCGTCCGGGCGAATTCAATCAGCGCATCGGCTGCGCCCGGATGGCGGTTCAGCACCACATCTTCCACTTTCTCGCGCAGGTCAGCGTCGAGCGCGTCGTAGACGCCAAGCATTCCGGCGTTGACGATGCCCATCGTCAATCCGGCGCGGATAGCGTGGGTGAGGAAAACCGTGTTGATGGCCTCCCGCACCGTATCGTTCCCACGGAAGCTGAAACTCACGTTCGAGACGCCGCCCGAGGTGTGCGTCTGCGGCAGGTTTTCCCCAAGCCAGCGCACCGCCTCGAAAAAATCGGTCGCGTAACCATCGTGCGCTTCGATGCCGGTTCCGATGGCGAAGATGTTCGGGTCGAAAATGATGTCTTCCGCCGGAAAGCCCGCGCCACCGGAGGCAATCGGCTTGACCAGCAAGTCATAAGCGCGTTGGCAAATCGTCTTTTTGCGCTCAAGCGTATCGGCCTGACCCATTTCATCGAACGCCATGACGACGAGCGCCGCCCCGTAGCGCCGCGCCAATCGCGCCTGCCGCAGAAATTGCGCCTCCCCCGCTTTGAGCGAAATGGAATTGACGATGCCTTTTCCTTGGATGCAGCGCAGCCCCGCTTCGATGACTTCCCAGCGCGAGGAATCAATCATCACGGGAACTTTTGCGATGTCCGGCTCGGTGGCGATGAGCTTAAGGAAGCGCGACATCGCCGCTTCTGAATCGAGCATCGCCTCGTCCATATTCACATCGACGACTTGCGCCCCGTTTTCCACCTGCTGCCGCGCCACGGACAGCGCGTCCTCATAGCGCCCTTCGCCAATCATGCGGGCAAAGGCGCGGGAGCCGGTAACGTTCGTGCGCTCGCCTACGTTCACAAAAAGGCTTTCCTTGCCAATCTCGAACGCTTCCAGCCCCGAGAGCCGCAGCCGGGAGGGCGTTTCCGGTACTTGGCGCGGCGCGGCGCTTTCCACGGCGCGAGCCATCGCCGCGATGTGCGCGGGCGTGGTTCCGCAACAGCCGCCCACAATGTTGACTAATCCAGCGCGCGCCCAAGCGGCGATTTCCGCAGCAAGCTCCTCGGGCGTCTCATCGTAGCCGCTCGGCGAAAGCGGATTCGGCAAGCCCGCATTCGGGTGAGCCGAAATGAAGCACCCGCAACGCGCCGAAAGCTCCGCCACGTAAGGCCGAAGCTCCTTCGCGCCCAAGGCGCAATTCAGACCGAAGGACAAAGGTTTCGCGTGCGCGAGCGAATGCCAGAAAGCCCCAGCCGTCTGCCCGGAGAGCGTGCGCCCGGAAGCGTCCGTGATCGTGCCGGAAATCATGACCGGCAACCGCTGGCCGCGTTCCTCAAACAGCCGTTCGATGGCGAATACCGCCGCTTTCGCGTTCAGCGTGTCGAACACCGTCTCGATGAGCAGCAGGTCGGCTCCGCCGTCCATCAAGCCCCGCGCCGCGTCAAAATAATCGTCGGCAAGCGCGTCAAATTCGATATTGCGGAAACCGGGGTCGTTCACGTCCGGCGAAATCGACAAGGTGCGCGAAGTCGGCCCCAGCACGCCCGCGCAGAAGCGGGGCTTCTCAGGCGTATGCGCCGTAAAGGCATCGCATAGCGCGCGCGCCAGCCGAGCGCCCGCCACGTTCAGCTCATACGCCGCGTCCGAAAGCCCGTAATCGGCCTGCGAAACCCGCGTGGCGTTGAACGAGCACGTTTCGATAATGTCCGCCCCGGCTTCCAGATAGGCGCGATGGATGCCGCCAATGACATCCGGGCGCGTGAGCACGAGCACGTCGTTGTTGCCCTTGATTTCTTTCGGATGGTCTTTGAAACGCTCGCCCCGATAATCGGCCTCAGACAGCCCGTGCTGCTGGATCATCGTGCCCATCGCCCCGTCCAGCACCAGAATGCGGCGGGAGAGCAGTTTGCGGAGTTCTTCTGTACGGTCGGGTTGCATGGCATCCTCGCATTTTCGGCCAACGCGCCTGAAAACAGGCACGGCGCGGCAAGCCGACAGGTTTTCGCGAGCGCCGTTGCAACAAATTCCCGCCAAGCCTAGCCCGCAAACGCGGGTCGCAACGCTCCTTGGCAAAGGCTGGATTCTAGGGGATTTTATGTGCCGCTTTGTTATTTTTGAGGAAGCAGGTTCAGACATGATTGGCGCAATCGAAGCCGCACTGATTAAGCTGCATCGCCCGCTCTGGAATAGCCTACTAGATGGTTTCGGTAACCATGACCCCGGTTCCGGGCGCTACAATCAGGCCAAATCCGATTGGGATGTGATGCACGAAGGGCGAGTTTGGGCAGATCGCTGCAAAGGGGTTCCCCATCAAAAATCAGACCTGCTCAATCAAATTCGCACTTATTTAGACACTTTAAGGACAAGCATATGAAGTCGCTGGAGATTTTCTCCGGCGCGGGTGGACTGGCGCACGGGCTGGAGCGCGCCGGGTTCAAAAATGCCGCTTTTGTAGAAATCAATAAGCACGCCTGCGCATCGCTGCGAGCGAATTTCGACCCTGAAAAGATATTTGAGGGCGACATCCGAACATTTGATTTTGGGCGGCTACGGGATATTGACATCGTGGCGGGCGGACCACCTTGCCAGCCCTTTTCATTGGGGGGAAAGCATCGAGCGTATGCAGATAGCCGAGATATGTTTCCGTATGCTGCCCGCGCTATAGAGCATCTCATGCCCAAAGCGTTTATTTTTGAAAACGTTAAAGGTTTACTTCGTTCTTCCTTTGCTGAATATTTTGAATATATCTTGCTTCGCTTAACCTATCCTAGCGAATCTGCGGAAATTTTCTCGGACTGGAAAGCGCATTTTTATTTCTTAAAAACCCTGCAAAAAACAAAATATGTAAAAATAAAATACGATGTAACATACAAACTTCTTAATGCAGCCGATTATGGCGTTCCGCAAATACGTGAACGCGTTATTATTGTTGGCATTCGTTCTGATTTGGGTATCAATTGGGCATTTCCAAACCCAACCCATTCGGAAGAGCGTTTAGTTTGGGATATGCACATTTCAAAGGATTACTGGCGACGCCACGGAATTCCCCCGGCGGAGCCGCCCGAGAGCCGTGCCGGAAAAATAATTGCACTAAACAGAAAATACAGCTTATCCGCGCCGGAAACATTACCGTGGCAAACCGTGCGCGACGCGCTCGCGGGCATCCCCGACCCACAAACAGGCTCTCACGGCATTCCCGACCACATTTACCGGAACGGCGCGAGAAGCTATCCCGGCCATACCGGAAGTTTTATTGACTTGCCCGCCAAAACAATCAAGGCGGGCGGGCATGGCGTTCCCGGCGGGGAAAACATGATCCGCTATGAAGATGGCCGCGTCCGTTACCTCACCGTGTTTGAGGCAAAGCGCCTTCAATCCTTCCCGGACGGATACCGCATTGCCGGTATGTGGGGAGAAGCCATGCGCCAAATCGGAAACGCCGTCCCCATCTTGCTCGCTGCGCAACTCGGCAAGCATCTCATAGATGCCATCCGGCACACCCGCTGAGCGGCATAACAACCGCATTTCAAAACCAAAACGTGCAAGGCTGTCGGTAAAGGTGTCGGCGATGCGGAAGTTCATCTTTGCGCGATCCTGGAATTCAGGCTTCCCCGAGAACATGGATTTGCCACTCTTTGCGCAGCTTACGAAACGAGCGGCTGTTGTCGAATGCCTGTTGCAGGTCGATTTGGGCGGTGAACGCGGGCTGATCCAGAATTTCGCTGTACTTGCCGCTTTGCATATGCCGCCTCATCCAGCCTTTGGCGTCTCGCGGGGTCTCTGCTTCCTCGATTGCCTCGTCGGGCTTCAGAGAAAAGCCGCGAGTATTCTGTAAATGTAAAGATCGCGCAGCGGCAATGAACCAGGCTTCAAATTCCCGTTTTACCAGAACGACCGACACGCGCCGATGGGCGATATGCTTTTGCGTCCGCCGCAAGATTTCTTGGCCGCAGTGCGCGGGACAATCATCATCGGCATCCAGAACGATCAAAACCCATCCGTCCTCGCCGCTTTTCGCGGCGGCCAGACACAACTGCCTGCGAAATTCATCCTCTTTGTTCAGAAATTTGTCGCGCCTGACACGAATGGGCGTCTCAACCTCAACGTTCATGCCTTGCTCCGAAGCCAGCCTTCGCAACAAAACCGGCAAAGCGTGAACTTCCCCGTCGCCCTCCACGATCGACGCGATACGGATCACTGCCGCGCCTCGCCGAACAGTTCCGCCTGCGTGGTGGGACGTTGCTCAATAGCCTGACGATCCGGCGCTAGCTGATTGATGCGAAGAAGCTCCCCGGCGGAAAACAGATGCTCATGGAGCATCTTGCGGGAGGCTTCGTCCAACTGGGCGATCTTCGTTTCTCCGCCTTCGGAGACAACGGAAAGCACTGAATCCGCATCTATGCTCTGGTCGTCCAGAAGGTCGGGGCTATGGCTGGTCACTAGTACCTGGACATGGCCTGCGGCATCCACCAGCGCCTCCCGCAAGGCTGCGCTGGCGGCAGGGTGCAGTGCCGTTTCCGGCTCTTCGATGCCAATCAGCGCGGGCGAGTATTCTGTATTGCTTTGCAGCAAAGCCGTCATGATGCCGAGTGCGCGCAACGTGCCGTCGGACATGTTGTTCGCAAAAAATTTCCACGGGTGCTTGGCACCCGCCATTTCTTGATGAAATTCCAGCGTTTCCATGGGGCCAATGGCTTTTCTCCCCACGTCGCACACCATCGGCGCAACGGATTGGAGATATTCTTTGATTTTTTTCATCTGATCGGGGGCAACACGCTCCAGATGGCCGACGACGCTGGCAAGGTTTTCCCCCGCTGGCCTGAGCAGGCGGCCATCCTGCGGCTTTTGCAGCTCGCGCATCAGCCTCGGGTTCAGGTTGTAAAAGCCCATGGACGCCAATGCGTCGAACACGGGCCTGAATGCCGTCAAGCCCGACGCGGCCACCAGCGCCAGACGATCCGCTGTCACGGCGGGGAAAGATGTTTCGCTGCTGTCGCGCAACTGGCCTCTGGAAATGCGAAAAAACGGACCTTTCCTGATGCCGCCGATGGCGCATTCTTCGACCCGCACCTCATAGCCGCCGCCGGGCATCGCGCCAATCTCAAAGGCATACCATCCCTCGCGGCCATCCCGAAGGCGAAACTCCAGCCGGATGCCAAAATGCGTGGGGTGGCCGCTGGAGCGCCTGCGCACTTCGTTCAGACCGCCCCGCTCATTGATAGCGTTGTCCAAAGAACCCGCCAAGGCATCCCGGACAAAGCGCAGCGCGTCCAGAACGTTGCTTTTTCCCGCGCCGTTCTGACCCACAAGGTAGGTCAGCGGCAACAGGCGAATATCGCAATGGCCGATGCTCTTGTAGTTGCGCAGTACCATCCGCTGAATGAAAACTGTCTGGGACATAAAAATCTTTCGTTCCGGTAAGAGGTTGCTGCCGTGATGCCGACGGAAACTATACCCTGAACACCTTCATCACCTCATCGCCGAGATGGTTGATGACTTTCACCGCGATGCGCCCACTTTTGGGTTTGTCGAAAGGGCGGGAGGTGTCGCTGTTCAATGATGCCCACGCGTCGGGGTCGATTTCGGCTTTCAGCGTGGTTTTCAGGGCTTTGTAGGGGTCGTTCGCGCCGAGGAAGTAGGCGTGGCGGACGAAGAAACTTTCCTCGTTGTAGTCGGTGTCGATGAACCAGCAGGCGATGCCGTCCGCGCCGTCGCTGCGGATTTCGCCGCTGTTGGGGTGGAACACGTCCACGCCGTTGATTTTCACGCGGATTTGCGGCGGGTCTTGGTCGAGGATGTCGATGTCCGGTTCGCCGAAGATGACGAACAGGTTGCCTTTGCCGGTGTTCTTCAAATCCTCGGCCATGTGCAGGTCGGCGTTCATGCGGGCTTGCAGCACGCGGATGCGCCCGAGTTTGTTCAGGTCGCTGGCGTGGGCGTCGAAGCTGAAGGCGCAGGCGATGAGCGCGTCAAAGTCGGCTTCCGCCGCTTCGCGGGCTGCGGCGGCGAGATCGGCGCGGGTGACGGTGCCGAATTCGGGGCCAATGAAGATGGCGGCGCGTTTTTCGGCGCGGCTCTCTTCCTGTTCGCCCTCCTCTCCCCGCCTTTTTCCGGCAGTGGGAGAAGGGAAAGTCTGTCCGCGCCCGCTGCCGGGAGCGGTTTGTTCGGGGGCGTTTTCGGCGGCTTGTTCGAGGTAGCGGCCTTCGGCGCAGATATATTGGCCCGGCCACGGCGCGAGCGCGGTGAAGTCAATCTTGTCCGCCTTGTGCGCCTGCTGCACGCCCGCGACGCGCAGGGTGTCGAGGATGACGGCGTTGAAGTCGCGCCCGCCGTCCGCTTGCGCGGCAGCCGCCGGGTCGATAAGTTCGTCGTTCTCGTCCACGCCCAGCACGCGGTGCGGCGAGAGGCTTTCCACGGTGAAAGGGCCGGCCACGCGCACTTTCTTTTTGTCCTCATAGGGCTTGTCGTAGAGGAATTCGGAATCGGCCTTGGCGGCGATGGAGGCATCGATTTCTTGCTGGCGGGCGATGCGGGCTTGCCACCAGTCGGCGTGGCGTTTTTTGGCATCGGCGTTCCATTTTTCGCCCGCCTCGCGGGGGATTTCCCACTCCTGCCATGCCGTGCCGAGCGCGGCGTTGAGTTGTTCGCGCAGCGGTTCGAGCTTTTCCTGCCACTTTTCCCAAATCACGTCGATTTCCGCGTTGTTGGCGATGGATTTCAGGGTGATGTGCGGCACGCGGGCGTAGACGAAACCGTGGCGGAGGTTGCCGTTCGTCGGCCTGTTGCTGGGCGCGGCGCGGGTAATTTCGGCTTCTTTTAGCTGGCCTTCGCGGGAATCCGCCAGCAGGTAGAAGGGGTAACGCACGCCCATGAGCCGCGCGCGGGCGAGCGCCAAAGCCACGCGGGAGGTGTCGATGGTGATCCAGCGGCGTCCCCATTGCTCGGCGACGGTGGCCGTCGTGCCGGAGCCGCAAGTGGGGTCGAGCACGAGGTCGCCGGGGTCGGTGGTCATGAGGAGGCAGCGTTCAATCAGTCGCTCATTAGTTTGGACGACATATACGACATCTTTCGCTCCCATGACATCCGTCCACATATTCGTGAGTTCGGTAACTGGATGATCCTCCAAATACCTAACAAATCTTGGGGTATTTCCTTTCGTATAAATACGGCCAGCAGCGATCAGCCTGTTCATGTTCGGACGAGTGGTCGACCATTGACGATTTGAAGGAAGTCGAAAGGACTTCCCATCAGCTTCAAATGTCGGATAAAGGCAAGATTGAACACCTGCGAACATTGTATGAACCGCAGTAGGTTGAAACTGCCTACTTTCAGCAGGCAATAGACCTTTGCCAATCGAGACTGATTCGCCATTCGGAAGCATTGCATATCCATACTGCTCATCGCCCCCGCTGTCCGTCTTGCGCACATACAGACTTCGTACTTTGAGCGAATCGACTGACTTGGCATACCAGAGGATAAAGTCGGAGACACCTGTTAGGCCAGATGATCCAAGTCCTCCCGTTTTTCTTACTGTGATTTGTGAAACGAAACTGGCATCCCCAAACACCTCATCCATCACCGCCCGCACCCGGTGCACATTCTCATCCCCGATCTGCACAAAAATCGAGCCGGATTCGGTCAATAAATCCCGCGCCGCCGTCAGGCGGTCGCGCAGATAGGTGAGGTAGGAATGGATGCCGTCGCGCCACGTGTCGCGGAAGGCTTTTACCTGCTCCGGCTCGCGGGTGATGTGCTCCGCGTTGCCGTCCTTCACGTCGCGGCTGGTGGTCGACCACTGGAAATTGCTGTTGAATTTGATGCCGTAGGGCGGATCGAAATAGACGCACTGCACCTTGCCGCGCAGCCCTTCGCGCTCGGCCAAGCTCGCCATCACTTGCAGGCTGTCGCCCAGAATGAAGCGGTTCGCCCAATGCGCGTCGTGCTGGTAGAACTCGGTGCGCGCCGCGTCACTGGGCAGCCCGTTGAAGTCCGCGAACAGGTCGGCAATGACGCTTTGCGGCGCGGCCTCCCTGCGCTGTTCGCTCTGGCGGCGCAGGTCGTCAATGAGCGCCTTGGGGTGCACCTTCTCCTGAATGTAGAGCGGCGCGGCCTGCACCACGAGGCTGGCGTCGTCCCCCGCCTTGCCGCGCCACACCAGTTGCGGGTCGAGGTCGCGGTTGCGCCGCTCGATGGCCACGCGCACGGGCGCTTGCTCGGCCTTGGCCAGCACGGCCTGATATTCCGCCGTGGGAATGTTTTTGCGCGTGGCCTCCTCGTGCTTCAGGGCTTCGACGCGGAGGGGGGTTTGGGGTTTTTTCGCGACCATGTCAGGAATCCCGGTTGAGCTGCGCCAGATAACGGGCGCAGGTGGAGTGCTTGCCGTATTTGCGTTCATTGGACACAACGGCGCGGCTCAGATCGCAGCGTTGCTCGGGTACGGCGTTTTCGATTTCGGCTTCGGAAAGGAAGGGCATTAGCGCGGCTCCAGCCCATGTTTCCGCTGTGAGCAAGCTATGCGGCCACGGAAAGCCTTAAATAAACAACTCATTGATTTATAAGAAACAATTTGCTGAATATGGGGTACCATCTGGTTTATCCTTAAAAAAGCCGTCAAGCCCAGAACGGCAGATAGCGGGCGAATTTTCGGGAATTGCCAACACTTTCATCCAGTTTGATCTGGCCAGCCTCAATGGCGGCGGCGATCACTTGCGACGTAATGGCCGCCTTGTCTTCGCCAAGATGGAACCGTTCCCGCAGCGATTGATTGGTCATGCGCTCCGACATCACCCACTTCAAGGCACAATGCTGGTAACAGGCGCGAATCCGGTCGTTGCGGTCCATCTCCTCGAACAGGCGCGGACCAAGGATCGTCACTACCGTGCGCCGGAAGGCCGAGCGGAAATCAGGCGCGGGAAGCTGGTACACCTCGGCGGCGTGCACCACCCGGTCGATGCCGCTACTTTTTTCCTCGCAAATCCCCATACGGCGCATCATGTCCGCCAGCCGCTCGTTGCGCGACTGGTAGCCGTCGATGAATCGTTCCACTGGCACCAAGGGTTCGCCGGGGTTCGAGATTTCCACGCGGTTGCCGTAAATCTCGATCATCACCGCCGCGCCGCTGATCGTAAAGTCCTGGTGGATGAGCGCATTGGCCACCAGTTCACGGATTACCACGTCCGGCACTAGCTTCATTTCTTTGCGTAGCGCATCTTCAATCACTTCGTTCTGCGGGAGCTGCGTCATTACGAAGCGCACCAATCCCTGAAAGCCTACGGCATAGCCACGACTGCCCGTTTGATCCAAGTGCGTTTCCAGTTTCGATTCGCCGGAATAGACAACTACGCGTGGCGCTTTGCGCGACACGTCTGGAAAGTCCTCCAGTCGCCTTGCCAGCAACAGAGCGCCCAATCTGCGGATTGTGTACATGCCGTCGGCTTCGTCTACCAAGCGTTCGCGCACCAGCCGGTCAAGTACACCAGAGCGTTCGGTTGGGTACGGCAGCTTGAGCAGTTCAAAGAAGGTTTGTGTGTCGAGCAATTCCACCGTCTGCTGCGCATCGAGGCCAGAACGCGACGGCTCTTCAAGCCAGTCCGGTTGCCCTTCGGCAAATATGCGCCGCAACTGGTCTTCGCTCATCGGAACCAGCGCCTCTCCCGCGCGCATCAGGTATTTACCGTTGTGGTGGTAGGGCATGCCGCGTGGCCGTGGAGGAATATGAAAGACGAGCACGCGCCCGTCCGGGTGCGCTACGGCCTCGATGTCTACGCGGAAACCAACCGACTGAAACAGTTTTTCAGCGGCATCGACGGTATCCGGGAAAGCCTGTGTGCCGACAATCGGGCGCGGCGCTTGATCCGCCACACCGAGCAACAGCAGGCCGCCGCCTTCATTGGCCAGCGCCACGCAGTATTCGCTGAGCTTGCGCATATCGAACTGCTTCTTCGCTTCCTTGAACTCCAGCCGCTGGTGTTCCGACAGCACTTGCCGCCATAGGTCGATTTGTTCGGGCATCGTACTCATGCCGTGCTCTCCTTTACCCGCCGCCACCCGGAAATCAGGCGCGGAGGAAGCGAGCCGCGCTGGCAGAACTCGGTGCGCGTAGCCTCCTCGTGCTTCAGGGCTTCGACGCGGATGGGGGTTTGGGGGTTTTTTCGCGGTCATGTCAGGAATCCCGCGCGGGCGGCGCTTCGCCCGCCAAGATGCGGTAAAGCGGTTCGTTGATGTAGTAATTGGAACGGCCAATTTTCTGCTTGCGCAGCAGTCCATCGGCAGCCAGCGCATCCAGATAGCGCGTTGCGGTCAGGCGCGAGACTTGCAAATCCTGTTGCAGAAATTCGATCTTGGTGTAGGGGTGCGAGAACAGGTTGTTGAGCAAATCCTGGCTGTAAAACTTGTAGTTATCGCGGATACGGTGCTTGGTTTGCATCAACACCGCCTTGATCGCCTCGATGACGGTGATGCCATCCTTGGCCGTGCGCCCGATGGCATCGAGCATGTACAGCACCCATTGCTCCCATTGGTCGCGCTCGCGCACGTCTTGCAGCAGCCGATAGTAGTCGGCCTTGCTGCGCACGATGGCACGGCTCAGGTACAGCACGGGCGTATCGAGCAAACCTTCCTTGACCAGATAAAGCACGTTGACGATGCGACCTGTGCGGCCATTGCCATCGTAGAAGGGATGGATGCTTTCAAATTGGTGATGGATCAACGCCATTTTGACCAGCGGATCGGTTTCAAAAAGTTCGTTGTCATTGATGAAACGTTCCAGATCGCTCATCAGTCCGGGCAACCGTTCCGGCGTTGGAGGGGTGTAGACCACCTGGCCTGCGCCATTTTTCAGCACCGTGCCGGGTACTTTTCGGTAGCCCGCTCGGTTCTGCTCCAGTACGGACTGAATTTCGATGATGTGGTTGCCGGTGAGCAGGCGGGAGCGGCGCACGGCCTCGAAACCGATACGCAGGGCGCGGTTGTAGCGCGCGACTTCCTTGGCAGCGGGGCTGGTGGCCGAATCCTGGGCTGTCTCGCGGAAAAGTTCGTCATGGGTGGTGACGATATTTTCGATTTCGGAACTGTCCTTGGATTCCTGCAAACCTAGCGTGTTGAGCAGGATGTTCTGGTTGGGCATGGCGGCAGCCGCGCCTTTGAACTCGGCCAGCCAACGGTGCGCCGAAACCAGCCGCTTGAGAATGCCTGGCGTTTCAAACCGAGCCGGATCAAGCCGTTCCAGCGCGTGCAGGGTGGGCGATGTGTTCAAGAAAAACGGTTTCCTTGCATGAAGAAACTCGAAGTGTATAGATTTTTTGATTTTCTATACACGATTTCAAAACATGTATAGAAACTGACAATTCATGCGCTTACCCCGCCTTCGCCAGCACGGCCTGATATTCCGCCGTGGGAATGTTCTTGCGCGTAGCCTCCTCGTGCCTCAGGGCTTCGACGCGGATGGGGGGTTTGGGGGGGGTTCGCGGCCATAGCGTTCAGGTCAAAGAAGGGACGAAATTTAACCAGGCAAAGCCACTAGTTAAAGATAGTGACCTATCTTTAACTAAGCCAATTCTTTAGTTAAAGATAACGGCTTATCTTTAACTAAGAAACACATCAAGGTACTTGCTGAACACATACAGGCGGTCTCGCATCTGGCCTGTGATTTCTTCCAGCACGCCTAGGCGCTCCAGTTCCTTGAGCAGCGATTGCGCTGTCGGCTTGGAGACACCCAATTCCTGCTCAAGGTTTGCGGATGCCAGCATAGGGCGGCGGTACAGCACGTCCAGTGTGGCGCGGGCATTGGGCGCGCGCCGCCCAAGACCAAGGATGCGCTTTTCGGTGTCGGTACGCAGGGCGAGAATTTTGCTAAAGGCATCGCGCCCTTTGGCCGCCGTTTCCGCCACGCCTTGCAGGAAAAAGCGCACCCAGTGGATCAGGTCGCTGGACTGGCGCACACGGGTCAAGGCGTCGTAATAGCTGCCCCGGTTGCGCTCGAAAAAATCCGACAGGTACAACGAAGGCTTGACCAACAGCCCTTTGCTGACCAGATACAGCGGTATCAGCAAGCGTCCGATGCGGCCATTGCCGTCCAGAAACGGGTGGATGGTCTCAAACTGGTAGTGGCTGATCGCCAGCCGGATCAGGTGCGGCACGGCAACGGCCTCGTTGTGCCAGAACTTTTCCAGATCGCCCATCAGTTCCGGCACGCTCTCATGGTGAGGGGGGATGAACGCCGCGTCGGCCAGCCCGGAGCCGCCAATCCAGTTCTGGCTGGTGCGGAATTCGCCCGGCTGCTTGTGTTCGCCACGCGCACCGCGCAACAAAATGGCATGAGCCTGTTTCAACAGGCGATTAGACAGCGGCAAACGCTCCAGATCGGCAATGGCGACATTGACTGCCTCAATGTAATTGCGCACTTCGCGTCAGTCGTCGCGTTTCTCCGGCCTGATTTGCTCCTCGGCCAGCAGAACTTCATCGATGCCAGTATGAGTTCCCTCAATGCGGCTGGAGGTTTGCGCTTCCTTGGCCACGTGCATCTCAATGAACAGGTCGACATCGGGCACGATCAGCGAGAACGCATTGAGTTCGCCCAAGGCGCGGTTGGCGGATTCCAGCAGCACGTTGATCTGCGGGTCTTCCCAGTGCCTGTCGTGATTGACCGGAACCGGCTCGAAGCTCTTGTATTGCAGGCGTTGCTGCCAGCGTCCGGGTTTGAAGGTCTCGAACTTCATTGTTTGTCTCCTGCACAAATCAGCATCTTGTCAAACTCCGCCTGCACCTTCGCGGCAAAGTCGTCCTGCATCTCATAGACATCCGTAAATTCGGCGAACGCCCAGCGCCCGTATTGGCCCGCGTTGTTCACGCCGGGGATCCAGCGGGTTTCCATCGTCTCTTTTTTGACCTTCGCGTCCTCGCGCCGATAGCCTTTTATTTCCACGATCAGGTGCAGGGGATCGTCCGGGCCGTGGCCGCCGTCGATTTTGACGATGAAGTCGGGGAGGTATCTGTGCGTTTCCGAACCGAGGCGGTACGGCACTTCAAGCCCGAGGTTGTGATTCTTGGTGTAGGCCAGCACTTTGGGATGCGCTTCGGCCACGCGGCAGAATTCGGCTTCCCAGTCGCTATCGAGGATGACCCAGTTGACGTGGTTTTTGGGCGGCGGGCCAAGCGTCTCGTAGCGGTCGCGGCGCGAAGTGCCGAAGGCGACGTGGCGGGTGGAGCCTTCCGGGTTGTAGGGGTCGAACACCGCTTTCACCGGGCGGCCTTGCTTGAGTTCCACGCGGGTGATGCCGGCGGTGATGCGCTCGCAAGCCATGTCGGCCAGTTCCTTATAGAGCAACTGGCCGGGGAAGGTGCCGCCCTTGCAGACGAGGCAGGTGTCCAGCCATTGTCTGGCGATGCGCTTCATCTGCCCGAACAGGTGCAGCGGCGGGGTGTCGCCCGCGTCGCGCCATTTGTTGAAGATGAGGCGCTTGGCAAGGCACATCAGCACTGTGGGGGTGCGCACGTCGCCCAAGTGCTGAAGGTTCAGCTCAACGGCCTCGCCGATGATGCCCGCCTGCGCCCTCGCCGTGCTCCGCGCCCATGTCTCCCGCGACGAGGCGGCGTTCAGGAAGAGCCTGCCCGGCGTGGCGCTGACGCCGGGCGAGTACGACGTTTATCTGGATTTCGTCTATCAGTTCGGCATCGGCGCGTGGGAGAAGTCCTCCATGCGCCGCGCCCTGCT
>JAITVD010000056.1 GCA_031285965.1 Azoarcus sp. | reverse complement strand
GCGAAGCGTTGACCCCTGCCCAAACTGTGGGTGGAGTAAAACCGCACAAAGGCCGCAAGGCCGACTGCGGTTTTGCGGAACCCTAGAGCCGGCGAACGGCGGCGGAACGCATACAGTCCTGTTATATGCAGTTTTGGCTGCTTTCATATTATTTATTTTCCGTTAATTCAAATCGACAATTTTCCTTTCCATGACTTGTTATGGCAGATGATATAGATTTAGCAGTTACCTTTTTCCCAATTAATATTTTCAGAAAATATTTTATATGCCCTTCACAACACAGGTAATATGTTGTGGACATTTTTTTAGTTAAATACCATTTGTTCACACGTCCCCAACAGACACACGACTTTTCTTGAATTGAGTCATCCCAAAACATTACTTCATATCTGCCTTTTTCGATAATTTTGAAGTCTTTTTCAAACACATAATGTGTTTAATTTGTTGCCCTTATTCTATCCTCAATCAATATATATTTTTCATTAATTTCTTTACACAACGCTTGCCTTTTTCCTTAAAGATTGCAGGCGCAATCTTCACGTATTTTTTGCTTTATATCATATTCAAGTAAGCTATCCATAGTATTCATGGCATTGAAAAACCAATCTTCTTTAACCTTCGTTTTGTTACTTGCTTTTATCAATTCACCTGATTTCATTATTTTTTGAATAATGTTGCATTCTGCTCCATTTCTCCGTAAACTTCCATTAAGTCTGTCAATTTTACCATATCCATATTTACGCATATAAATATCCTTTATATTCTTTTCAATAACTTATACTTTTTTTCATTTGTCAATATATTTTCAGCCAAAATTGCACATAACTACGAAGTGCGTCTTGGCAAGCACAACCGCTCTACCTTGCTGGTAACGCTATCTATAAAAACTAAAGAGAAAAAATGAGCGGCGAGTTGCTGATGCTCTGAAAACTGTCATCGCCCTCTGGTTGAGTGCCTAGAAAATCGCCAGAAAAGAGGATTTTTTCTGTCCGGAAATCATCCAAAAAACGGCGGTTTCCTGTCCGAAAATCAAACCCGATTCGTCCGTAAATCAAATCTGCTTTACTGCTTGTCCGCATAAAAGCGGGCGAAGCTCCTGCCGCAGCGATTGCGGCGATTATTTTTCAGGGATTCGCCGCCAGAAAATCCGCCGCGATTTCGATGATGGCTTCCGCGCCGCCATCGGCGTGATTCCCGAAACGCGCCTCGCCGCCATGCAGATGCGCGACCTCGCGCACAAAGGGCAGTCCCAGCCCGGTGCTTTTTTGGCCTGACGCGGGGCGGGGCAGGGAGTAGAAGCGGCTGAAAATGTGCGGCAGGGCGTATTCGGGCACGCCTTCTCCGTGGTCGCGGACTGCCAGGATGAGCTTGTCGGGCGTTTTTTCCAGCGTGATGTCGATGGCGCTGCCCGCAGGGGAGAAGTCGATGGCGTTGTCGAGCAGGTTGGCAATGGCCTGTTGCAGCAAAAAGGCGTCGCCGCGACAGATGCCGCCGCTCTCGCATTTGACGCGGCATTCGATGCCGCGTTTTTGCAGCGCCTCGCGCCGCGCCTCGACCGCCTGTCTAGCGAGTTCCGCCAAGTCAAGCGTCTGGTGGCCTTCCAGTTGTTGCAACTGTTCGACTTTCGCCAGTTGCAGCATCCGCTCGATGACGAGGTAGAGGCGGCGGGCCTGTTCCTGTATGAGGGTGGTGAAGCGTTGCCGCTCCGCTTCCGGCATGTCGCTCTCAAGCAGTTCGGACGCGGAAGCAATGCCGGTGAGCGGGCTTTTCATTTCGTGGGCGAGGTTCTGGACGTACTTTTCCACGTACTGCTTGCCCTCCAGCCGCTCGCGCATCGCGGCGAGCGCGTGCGCGAGTTCGGAAAACTGGCTGCCGCCGTCAGTGGGCGGAGAAGCCTTGCGTCCGGCGCTCACGTCGCGAGCGTAGCGGATGAGCCGACTGATTGAGCGGATGAGCCATGCGGTGAGCAGGATGCCGACGGCGGTGGAAATCATCAGCATGACGAGTCCGCTGGAGCGGATGCGCCCAGTCATGCGCTCAATGTAAGGATTGAGCGTGGCGGTGGGCTTGCCGAAGGAGAGGACGCCGACGCGCTCCCCCTGCCAGACGATAGGCGCGGCGACGAACATCCATGAAGAAGCCGCGTTGCTGAGGTCGTCCCGCGATGTACGCGCCCCGTATTCCCCTTTAAGGGCGCGGGCGATGTCGTTCCATTGCGAAAAATCTTCGCCGATATAGCGGTTTTCGGTGTTAAAAATGATGATGCCGTTGGCGTTCGTGACGTAGGCGCGGAAATCGACCGTTTCTTTTCGGATGCCGTATATCAGCGCGCCGGGGTTCTGCTGGCGGGCGGCATGAAGGGCTTTGCTGAAATTCCCGTCCGCGATGCGGCCATTTGCCAAATCGGGCGCGGCCAGCCCGGCGAGCAGGTGGGCGGTGTCGACCTGCGCTTCTTCGCGCACCAAGCGCAGCCCAGGGCCTATTTCGTCGGTGACGGTACTGAGCACGAACCATGCCGTCAGGCCGAGCACGAGGAAATAGCCGAGGAAAAAGCGGACGGAAATGTTCAAGGGTCGATGCTGTAGCCGAGGCCGCGATGGGTGGTGATGGGGTCTTGTCCGGCAAGCGCCGCGCGCAGTTTGGCGCGAAGGGTCTTAATGTGGGTGTCGACGGTGCGTTCTTCTGTTTCTTCAGCGTCCGTCCACACTTTGTCCATCAGCATGGCGCGGGAATAAACGCGCCCCGGATGTTCGAGCAGGCAGATGAGCAGCAGGGTCTCGTAGCGGGTGAGGTTGAGCCACAGCCCCTTGCAGGCGACGCGAAAGCCTTCTCTGTCAACTTGAAAGGTTGAGTTTAGGCTGAATGGGGCGTTCGCCGGACTTTCCGCCTCGTGGATTTTTCGCGCCCGTCTCAGGATGGCGCGTACACGCGAAACCAGTTCGCGGGGGCTGAAAGGCTTGGAAACGTAGTCGTCCGCGCCCAGTTCCAGCCCGACGATGCGGTCGACCTCTTCGGCGCGGGCGGTCAGGAAAAGAATCGGCACATCGGAATTTCGCCGTATTTCGCGGCAGACATCAAAGCCGCTCATGTCCGGCAAGCCCACATCAAGGATGACGAGGGCAAAACCGCCGTCCGCCGCCAAGGCAAGCGCCTCGCCGCCGAGGCGGCAACTGGTTGCCTCAAAGCCATTGGCGGACAGCGCGTAGAGCAAAGTGTCCGCGATGGCCTGCTCGTCATCGACGATGAGAATTTTCATGGCGGCTATGGTAGTGGCTTCGCTGAAGAAATGGAAAGCCTTGCGGATTGCGTTCTTTTCTTAAACGGAGTCTAAGCCTAAGCCGCCGAATGTTCCGCTACCCAAATTTCAGCCTATCAAACCTATTGCGCCGGAATTTCCGAAAATTTTGTTACGCTAGCCACGATACATTGCCGAAAAGGCTGACTGGCCTAGCTTGCTGCGGTGACTGCAATGAAACGGCTAACGGGAAAGCGTGGCATGGCGGGCGCAAGCGGCATGAGTGGAATAAAACTGAAAGTCCGTGATTAAAACGAATATCGCTCGGGTAAGGCCGCAGCGCCCGTAAGCTAGGATGATGGCGCTTTGAGAGGTGTTTGGTTTATGCAGAAGATACTTTTTGTTCGTGCCGAGCGGGATCAGGAGGCCAGTGTCTGGGTGGCCACATCCGATGATGTACCGGGACTGGCCACCGAAGCGGAAACGCTTGAAGCCCTGTCCGCCAAGCTCGAACTCATGGTTCCTGAACTGCTGGAAGCCAATTTTTTTCAGGCTCTAAGCTAGCTTCAACTTTTGTAGGATACTGACTGGCGAGCCGTGTCCGCTCGAATTCAAATCTGCCGTGCGCTCGTATGTCCGCGTTGAGGCATTGATGAATGAGTTGTACGACATCTACAACACGTGCGTCCGGCAATTTGCGGAAAAAACAGGAGCGAAGAAATGATAAGGGCAATCATGCTGTCCATTGCGGTCGTGCTGCTGGCGCTTTTCTCCGTGTTCGCGGATGCGGAGATCATCTGCGACGACCTCAACCGATGCAGGGCTTACAGGGAGCCGGACGTGCGCCATGTGCGTACTTCGCGTCCAAGGCACAATGAGCGCGAAATGACCGTGACCATGAAAAACGGCGAGCAGTACAAGATTCGGGAACGCACTGATCGTCCGGGAAGCAGGCATTATTTCCGCGAAGATCGTTACCGCAGGCAGATTGGCCGTTAAGGGGACAAAGAATGCCGATTGTAAAAATCAAGCCGCTTCACGCTGAATTCCGGCTTCCTGAATATGCCCATATCGGGGACGCGGGGGTGGATGTCTGCGCAAGTAGCGGTTATAGGTCAATCTGACATGACCGTGTAACCTGCCACAGATAAGAGCAACGGAAATTTCAGCGGTTCCGGTTTCAACCCCTTAAAGCGCGGTTCCTTTTTTGGGCGCAAACAGCCCGGACAAATCGGCGTTTTCCAATTCGAGCAGCTTTATTTTCGCTTTAATTCCCCCAGCATATCCGGTTAGGTTGCCGTTTGAGCCGATGACCCGGTGGCAGGGGATGATGATTGAAATCGGATTATGGCCGACCGCGCCGCCGACCGCTTGGCTTGACATGTTTTCCCTGCCCGCCGCTGCCGCTATTTTCTTTGCGATGCCGCCATAAGTCATGAATTTGCCATAAGGTATTTCGCGTAGGATGTTCCATACGCTTTGGCGAAACGCGCTGCCGATGGGCGCGAGTGGCAATTCGGAAATAGCGGGCATTTTTCCCGAAAAATATCTGTCCAACCATTTTTTTGCGGCATTGAATATTGGAATATCATTCCGTTCCGTCATTTCTTCGGGCATGCCCGCTCCAAAATATTTTTGTTCCGCCAGCCATAAGCCGACAATGTTTTTTCCGTCACACGCAAGCGTGCATGTGCCGATGGGCGATGGGTATGTCGTTGAGCAATACATTTCAAATCTCCTTTGAATAAGGCACTCGAAACTCGGGACGATTTAAGTGTATATCATTTTTTATTGAGAATAGCCCGTTCTTTTCAGGCGTGGTTTTGCAAAAAATCCAGAGAAAGCCATCATTAAAAAATATGCTATCAGTTTAATTTTGAATTCTTCACTTTCGCTTCACATGAAACTCATGTTGCCTTCCTTTGCTGTTCACACGCACGTTCTACGCTTATCTCCAGAGTGGCGGAAAAATGTTTTTCCGGCGCGTTCGACTGAAAACAGGAGCCAAAGATGGAAACGTATTTTGAGCCGATGCAGGAACAAATGCTGAAAAAAACCGGGAAGAAACTTCATAACTTCGGAACGCGCGCCCGTCCGGTGGGGAAATTTGTCGCGGTGATCTTTCTGATTCTGTGCCTGTTGATTCCGTTGTCATTTATTGAGGGGCAGATTTATTCCCGCAGCAGCAATCAGGATAGCGTGACGGCGGAAATCGCCAGCACGGCAGCCTCGCGGCAAACGGTGATTGGGCCGGTTCTGGCGGTTCATTACCGGACGCGAATACCCGAGAAACAGTATTTCGACGCGGAACTGCGCCGGATAATCATCAAGCAGGCCGTCATCAACGACCATATCGCATATCTGCCCGCCAGAAATCTGGCCACACGGGGCGCGGCGCGGGTCGAGCGCCGTTACCGGGGCATTTATCAGGCGTTGCTGTTTCATCTCGACGCCAAGGTGGAGGGCGCGTTTGAAGCGCCCGCCGACATGCTCAAAGTGCCTGACGGTAGCGAGTTCGTTGATGCCAGCGCCGCGATTCTGTTCAGCGTTTCCGACCCGCGCGGGCTGGATTCCGACCCTGACGTGCTTGTCGATGGAAAAGCGATGCGCTTCAAAGCGACGACTAACAAGATGTTTGAGGAAATCATGGGCGGCAGCCGACTGGAAATTGCCTTGGGCGAGTGGAAGCTCGGCCAGACGCGCTCCATTGCGTTTTCTTTCCCGCTCAAGCTGACCGGCACGGAAGCCCTGTCCTTTGCCCCCACGGCGGAAAACAACGTTGTCGAGCTGTCTTCCGATTGGCTGCATCCGAGCTTCGGGGGGCGTTTCCTGCCGCGCAAACATAACATCGGCGATAAAGGCTTTAACGCGCAGTGGGAGGTTTCGCAGCTCGCGCGCAATCTGGATCGCGCCCTTCAGGGCGGGTCAAGGGAAGGCACAGAAATCATGGGAATCCGCTTCATCGACCCGGTGAATGTCTACCTGCAAGCGGAGCGGGCGGTGAAATACGGCAGCCTTTTCATCGTGCTCACGTTTGCCGCGTTCTTCATCGGCGAATTCCTGCGCCGCCGCCCGATGCACATCATGCAGTACGCGCTGGTGGGCTTGGCGCTGGCCATCTTTTTCCTGCTCCTGATTGCGCTCTCCGAGCATCTGCCCTTCGCCACCGCTTACCTTGCGGGCGCGTCGGCGTGCATCGGGCTGGTCGTCATCTACCTTGCCGGAGCGTTTGATTCATGGCGCACGGCGTTGGGGTTTGGCGCGGGGCTGTCCGTCCTTTACGGGATGCTCTTCGGCATCCTCCAAATGGAGGACAGGGCCTTGCTGATGGGCAGCCTGCTTCTGTTCGCCGCCCTTGCCGCCGCGATGTTCAGCACCCGCCGCCTCGACTGGTATCAGCTCAAGCAGAACGAAGCGCCCACTGAAATTTCGGGAGAATGAAAATGCTGACGCTCCGGGAAATGGCTCGCCGCCTGTGTGACTGGACACCGCCACGGTTGCCGCTCAATGGCTGGCACAGGGCGCTGATTTGGTGGATTGCGCTCGCGTTCATGAACGTCATGGCGTGGCGCTATTACAAGCATCCGCTCTATCAGTCATGGCGCAGTTTTGAACTGCCGGTCATGCTTGCGGTGGCGTTTCTGGGTATCTGGAGCGCGTGGAATGCCCGCAAGCTGGCCGCAAGCCCGAAGCGCAAGCTGGAATCGGGTCTGCGGCTGGTCTTGGGGGTGATGCTGGCGGTTCTTGTGCTCGGGCAGGAAGGCGTTTTCCGTTGGCAGCAAAGCCAGGTGCTCCGGGGCGGCGCGGCGCTCTCGCGCATCGGGCAGCACTTTGTGGTGGGCTTCCGGGATTTTAAGGACGTGAAGCCGCTGGCCGAGCGCGGCCTGATTGGCGGCATCTACATCACCCGGCGCAATCTGAAAAATGAAACTGCCGCGAGCCTGAAGGAGCGCGTCGCTGAGTTGCAGCGCCTACGCGCCCAAGCGGGGCTGAGGCCGCTGTTCGTGATGGCCGACCAAGAGGGGGGGAAAGTCTCGCACCTCTCCCCGCTCCTTCCCCGGATGCCGCCGCTCTCCAGCCTGCTCGATGGGGACATGGAAAATTTGGAAGCGCGCGCCCATGCCTACGGCGAAGCGCAGGGACGCTCGCTTGCCGAAATCGGCATCAACATGAATCTCGCCCCGGTCGTCGACCTCAAGATTGAATCGGCGGAACAATGGGATGACCGCTTGAGCCTCATCGGGCAACGCACTATCGCGGGCGACCCGTGGATTGTCGCCCGCGTTGCCAGCGCCTACGGAAAAGGGCTGCTCGCCAGCGGCGTGCAGCCGACCGTCAAGCATTTTCCCGGATTGGGGCGAGTCAAGGCCGACACGCATTTCGCAAAAGCCGCCCTCGCGTCCGACCCGGTCGAGCAGGCCGCCGACTGGCTGCCTTTCCGCGAAGTAACTGCCCAAACCGGTGCGGCGATGATGCTCTCGCATGTGCGCCTGCCCGCCATTGACCCGGACAAGCCCGCGTCGCTCTCCCGCATTGTCGTGCAGGACGTGCTGCGCAAGGCGGACGGCTTTGGCTGGAATTATCAGGGCTTGCTCATCACCGACGACCTCAACATGGGCGCGGTCTACGAGGACGGCATTGGGCGGGCGGCTGCGTCGGCGCTGGATGCGGGCGTGGATTTGATTCTGGTTTCATACGACCCTGACCAGTATTACCCCGCGCTCTACGCGGCATGGAAAGCGTGGAAGCGCGGAAGCGTCAATGCCGTCCGCGAAGGCGGCAGCACCCAGAGGATTTCATGGCATTGGAAGCCGGGGCGGCTGCCCGTCAGCCTCGCGCTTGCCATGCCATGTCCCCACGGCGAAACATGCCATGAAAAATAGGTAAGCCCCGGCAATGGAAGCGGGAAGCAGCCAGAACGTATCCGTGACCGCGTGGAAAATGACAAAAGCGAAAAAAGGCAGAAAGGCGATTTCCGCGAGCGTGGAGCCTTTTGGCGCATCGCCGCCATTGAGGAACAAGACGAGCAGCCAGATGACGAGAGTATAGAGAATGGGCGCGACGAACGGGGCGAAGCGCGGCAGGAGGGCATCCGGCAGCGGGGTGTTTCTTCCGGCTTTGCAAATGGCGTAAGCCAGCGCCCCAAGGGGAAGCAAGCCCAAGGGAACCAGCCAGTAGCTTGTAAAGGTGATGCCCAGAAAAGCCAGCGCCCCGCTCACCATCAGCGGCAGGACGATGAATGTCGAAAGGCAGGTGCGGAGCCAGTATTTTTTCGGGATTTCACGCATGGCATTAAGTGGTCTGCGACCGACAGCAAGCCCGTCGGCAAAACCATGAATCAATGGACAGCGATATTGGCAATGCTTCTGGCGCTGTTTGCCTTCTCCGGTTCAAGCAAAAAAACACGCGCTCATCCCCGCGCGTGGGGGAGAGCGTCATGAAAAGCGTGGAGCCGCCGAGCCGTTTCAGGCGGGGTTGAGCTTGTTGAACTTGGCGAGCAGCTCGTCGTTGGATTCTTCGTGCTCCGGGTCTTTGAGGATGCAGTCGACCGGGCAGACGGCGATACATTGCGGGTCATCGAAGTGGCCGACGCATTCGGTGCATTTGGCGGGGTCGATTATGTAGACTTCGTCGCCTTGTGAAATCGCGCTGTTAGGGCACTCGGGTTCACAAACGTCGCAGTTGATACATTCATCGGTAATCATCAGGGACATGTCGTTGCTTCCTTTCTGGATCAGAGCTTATGTTGCAGGCGTGAAAAAACAGCTTCGGGCACGAATTGGCTGACATCGCCACCGTGGCGGGCGACTTCGCGCACGACGCTGGCCGAAAGATACCCGTATTCCTCGGCTGGGAGCAAGAACACGGTTTCCATCGCGGGATAGAGCTTGCGGTTCATCGCCGTCATCCGGGCTTCATATTCAAAGTCGGCCTGCGTGCGCACCCCGCGCACGACAATCCGCGCGTCCTGCTGGCGCAGGAAATCGACGAGCAGGCAGTCGAAGCCAACGACTTGGACGTTGGGGACTTGGCGCAGCACTTCAGCGGCAATGCCAACGCGCTCGGCGAGCGGAAACAAGGTTTCTTGGCGGCTGGCGGCGACGGCGACGATGAGCCGCTCAAACATCGCGGCGGCGCGGCGCACGAGGTTTTCATGCCCAAGGGTGAAGGGGTCGAAAGTGCCGGGAAAAACAGCGGTAACGTCTTTCATGGACGGGGCGTATCAAGTGGCGGTTTCGGTGCGCTCAAAAAGATGGAAATGAACCTGTCCGGCGCGGCTTTGCCTGAAAACGCGCCATCCCGCAGGGGGGGCGAGCGGCGTTTCAGCCTCGGCATACGCCAAAGCGCCGGAAGGCATGACCCGAGCCAGCAAAGGCATGGCTTGCTCAACAAGCCCTTGCCGATAAGGCGGGTCGACAAAAGCGACGTTGAATCGCCGCGCCGTGGACGCGAGGAATTCTAGCGCATCGCCCCGCACAATCTCCACTTGCGCGGCGGCCAATTTTTCGGCATTGCGCCGCAGGGCGGCAAGGGCGCGGGCATCCCGTTCGATAAGGGTGGCACTGGCCGCGCCGCGTGAGGCGGCTTCAAAGCCGAGGATGCCGGAACCGGCGAAGAGGTCGAGGCAAGCCAGACCGTCGAGCGTCTGCCCCAGCCAGTTGAACAGGGTTTCGCGCACGCGGTCGGGCGTGGGCCTCAAACCGGGAACGGCGGCGACTTCAACGAGCCGCGAGCGCCACGCGCCACCGACGATGCGGACATGCCGGGGCGCGTTCACGGCTTGGCGGGTTCTCCCTTGCTGGCCGCGCCTTCGCCTTTGTCGCCATCCCCGCCCGCGATGACGGTAATGAGGCTGCCGGGGCGAACGCGGCGGGCGAAAGCGTCGCGCACCGCTTCGCGTGTGACGGCGGCCACGGCGCGTGGGTAGCGGTCGAGCCAGTCGAGCGGCAGCCCATAAAAACCAATCATGGCGACATAGCCGAGAATTTTGCTGTTGGAATCGAGCCGAAGGCCGAAGCCGCTGGAAATGTTGTCACGCGCCGCCCGCAATTCTTTTTCGGAAGGGCCTTCGGCGATGAAGGCGTTCAGGGTGGCGCGGACGACTTCGAGGGCGGACGCGCCTTGCGTTCCCCGCGTCTGCAAGCCGATGCTGAACGGGCCGGCCACGCGGCGCGGCTCGAAATAGCTGTGGATGTCATAGGCGAAGCCGCGCTTTTCGCGCACTTCTTTCATGAGGCGCGAAGTGAAGCCGCCGCCGCCAAGAACGTGGTTGCCGACGAGCAGCGGGAAATAATCGGGGTCATCGCGGCTCATCCCCGGCTGTCCGACGAGAATGTGGGACTGGGCGGAAGGATTGGCGATGCGCGTGAGCAGGGCATCTTGGGGCGGGCGCGGCGCGGGCGGCGTTTCGGCTTTTGTGCCGACAGGCAGGTTTTGGGTCAGCGCGATGGCGATTTTTTCGGCGGTGGCGCGGTCGAGGTCGCCAACGATGGCGATGGAGGCGTTCTGCGCGTTGTAATGTTTGGCGTGAAAGGCGACGAGGTCGTCGCGGGCGATGGCGGAGAGGGATTTCTCATCGCTCTCAACGCCGTAGGGATGTCCGGCGTAAATCGCGGCGCTGAAAGCCCGCGCGGCCAGCACCGCTGGTTTGGTGAGTGCCTCGCGCAGGTGCGCGAGCGAGCGGACGCGCTCGCGTTCGAGCACTTCTGCCGGAAACTGCGGACGGGCGAGAATGGTTGCGGCCAGCGCCACGGACTCGTCGCGCTCCTGCGCCGCAGAGAGGGCGCGGATGCTGAAGCTGGCGCGGTCATCATCCATGCCGCCGCCGAAAATTGTCCCAAGGTCGGCGGCGCGTTCGGAAATGGCCTGTTCGTCGAGTTTGCCCGCGCCAGATTCGAGCAATGCGCGGGTGAAGCTGGCTAGGCCGCTTTTGCCAGCGGGGTCGAAGGCGCTGCCTGCCGCAAAGTCGATTTGAATATCGACCATCGGCAGTTCATGGCTGGCGACGAAAAGGACTTTCGCGCCAGCGGGGGCTGTCCATTGCTCGATGCGGGGCGCGGCTTGCGCGAAGCCGATGCCGGAGGCCAAGGCAGCCAGCGCCATCGCCTGTGCGAACAGGCAGCGGGAATGTCTCGTGAAAGGAATGGCGGAAAAGCGCATATCGAAAAACCTTGGGCTGGATGATGGGGCGGGGTCAGGGCTGCCGGGGCGCAGCGGGCGCGGCAAGGGGCAGCGGGTCGAGGCGGGCGACGGTGAGGCTTGCGTCGTCAAAGTAGCGGCGAGCCACTTCGCGCACTTCCTCTGCCGTTACGGCTCGCAGCCCTGCCAGCAGCCGCACGTCGTCGCGCCACGACAGGCCGCTTGCTTCAAGCTGGCCGATTTCCATCGCTTGTCCCATGAGGGAATCACGCGAATAGATGCGGGCGGCGAGCGCCTGATTCTTGACGCGGTTCAGTTCGTCCTCGCCCACGCCTTCATCGCGGATGCGCTGCAATTCTGCTCGCAGGGCGGCTTCCAGCGCCTCGATGCTCTGGCCGGGGGCGGGGGAGCCTTCGAGGTAAAAAAGCGCCGGGCCTCGGTTGATGCCGTCATAACCCGCGCCCGCCGATACGGCAATGCGCTGCTCGCGCACGAGGCGGCGGTTGAGCCGCGCCCCGTCGTAGCCGCTCAGAATTTCGGAGAGCATCTGCAAGGCATAGGCTTCGCGGTCGGCCTGCGGATTTTGCAGGGCGGGAACGCGCCATGCCATCGCAAAATAAGGCAATTCAGCCGGGGCGCGGACAACGGCATATCTAGAGCCGATTTGCTTTGGCTCGTTGCTGACGCGCCGTTCCGGGAGCTTTGCGCGTTTGATTGCGCCGTAATGCTGGCGGGCGAGCTTGAAAACGGCCTGATGGTCGACATCGCCGACGACGACGAGGCAAGCGTTGTTGGGGGCGTACCAATTTCTGTACCAGGCGCGGGCATCCTCGGCGGTCATCGTTTCAAGGTCGGTCATCCAGCCAATGACAGGATGATGGTAGGGATGCGCCTGAAAAACAGAAGCCATCAACTGCTCATAGACGAGGGCGCGGGGGCGGTCGTCGGTGCGCAGCCGCCGTTCTTCCTTGATGACTTCGATTTCGCGCGCGAAGTCGTCATCGTTGAGGGCGAGATTCTTCATGCGGTCGGCTTCCAGCGACATCATCGTGCCGAGATGGGCGGGAGGAATCTGCTGGAAATACGCGGTGTAGTCGCGGCTGGTGAAAGCGTTGTCGCGCCCACCGAGCGCCGCCACGCGCGCGTTGAACTCGCCGGGGCCGACTTTGCGCGTGCCTTTGAACATCATGTGCTCAAGCACATGCGCCACCCCGGTGACGCCTGTCGGCTCATCCACCGCGCCGCTGCGGTACCAGAGCATGTGCACGGCGGAAGGGGCGCGGCGGTCTTCGCGCACGACGACTTTCATGCCATTGTCGAGCGTCGTTTCAAATGGGTTGGCCTGCGCGGGCAGCGTGGCCGACAAACCGGCACAGGCGAGCAGCCGCCAAAGCGGGCGGCGCAAGGAAAAGAGGGAAAAACCGGAAGTCATGGAGCAATCCTGCATCTGTTAGAATCCGCGCACCGTCCGTCGCGCATGGCTGTGAACGCCGCATCATAGCCGCATCTTGGGCGTTTTGGCGCACCTTAAAGTCCCTCTTTGATTTGGTTTCCCATGTTTGGTTTCTCCAAAAAAAACGCTCCCCGCGACGAATCACCGCAGCCCGCCGCCGTTGAGCCGCCCGTCCCCGAAAAACGTTCATGGGCGCAGCGGCTTCGGCTGGGGCTTACCCGCACCCGCCTACAGTTTGGGGGCGGGCTGGCGGATTTGCTCGGGCTGCGCAAAATTGACGAGGATTTGCTCGAAGAACTGGAATCGACGCTGCTCATGGCCGATTGCGGCGTGGAAGTGACGCAGCGCCTCATCGAAGGCTTGCGGGGGCGATGGAAAAAGGAGCATTTGGAAAGCGCCCAACAATTGCGGCGGGCGCTGTCCGAGGCGCTGCTGGAAATGGTGACGCCGCTGGAAGCGGAACTCGACGTATCCGGTCACAAGCCCTACATCATCATGCTGGCGGGCATCAATGGCTCGGGCAAGACGACTTCGATAGGCAAGCTCGCCAAATATTTCCAGAGTCAGGGCAAAAGCGTGCTGCTGGCGGCGGGCGACACTTTCCGCGCCGCCGCGAGGGAACAGTTGATGGCATGGGGCGAGCGCAACAGCGTGACCGTCATCGCGCAGGAAAAGGGCGATGCCGCCGCTGTCATTTTTGACGCCATCAACGCGGCGCGGGCGAGAAATATCGACATCGTGCTCGCCGATACCGCCGGACGGCTGCCGACGCAGCTTCACCTGATGGAAGAAATCGCCAAAGTCCGACGGGTGATTGCGAAGGCGGAACCCACTGGCCCGCACGAAGTCATGCTCGTGCTGGACGCGAACATCGGTCAGAACGCGCTGGCGCAGGTGAAAGCGTTCGACGCGGCCATCGGCGTGACGGGGCTTGTGCTGACCAAGCTCGACGGGACGGCCAAAGGCGGCGTGGTCGCGGCCATTGCGCGGCAATGCCCGAAGCCGCTGCGCTTCATTGGGGTGGGGGAGGGCATCGACGACCTACAGCCTTTCCGCGCGCGCGAATTCGTCGGCGCGCTGTTCGACTTGGAAGAAGAGGGCGAACAGGGATGATTGTTTTCGAGAGCGTCACCAGACGGTATCCCGGCGGCTATACCGCGCTTGACGGCATCAGTTTTCGGGTCGCGCCCGGCGAACTGGTGATGCTCTCGGGGCATACCGGCGCGGGCAAGAGCACGCTCCTGAAACTTATCCCCGGCATCGAGCGCCCGACTTCCGGCGCGATTCACATCAACGGGCAGAATGTCTCAAAAATGCCGAAGCGGTCGATTCCCTATTTGCGGCGCAATATCGGGGTGGTTTTGCAGGACACGCGGCTGCTGTTCGACCGCTCCGTATATGACAATATTGTGTTGCCTCTCGTCATCGCCGGGCAGCCGCCTTCGGTCGCGGCCAGACGGGTGGCGGCGGCGCTCGAACTCGTCGGGCTTTCGGGGCGCGAAGGGGAATTTCCCGCCGGGCTTTCCGGGGGCGAGCAGCAGCGGCTCGCCATCGCCCGCGCCTTCGTCAACAAGCCCTCGATTCTGATTGCCGACGAGCCGACCGCCCATCTTGACCCGGTCTATGCGTCCGAGATTGCCAAAATTTTTATGTCGTTCAACGAAGCGGGCGTCACGGTCTTGGTCGCCACGCATGACGTTTCCCTTTTCAGCCAATCTTCGCCGCGCCGGATTGTGCTCGACCACGGAAAAATTGTGGAGCAATGATGTCAAACTGGCTCTACCTTCACTTTCGCGCCATGGCGCAGGCGCTCAGGCGGCTGGGCCGCCAGCCGTTCGGAACATTGCTCTCGGCGCTGGTCATGGGCATCGCGCTCGCCTTGCCCGCAGGCGGCTACCTCCTGATTGACAACACTGCCGCGCTGGCCCGAGGGGTGTCCGGCACGCCCGAAATCAGTGTTTTCCTCAAAGACGATGCCAGCGCCGCGCAAATTGACGCCCTTCGGGAAAAACTGCTGGCGGAACCTTATCTGGCCAATTTTCGTTTCGTGCCGCGTGACGAAGCCCTGAAGCAACTGCAAAACAGCGGCTTGGGCGACGTGCTGGGCGGAATGTCTGGCAACCCCCTGCCGGATGCCTTCATCGTTACCCTGCGGGGCGACGACCCGGATCTATACGATGCCCTGTCCGGTCGGATGCAGGGCTGGGCGGGCGTGGCGCATATCCAGCTTGATTCGGTCTGGGTCAAGCGGCTGGCCGCGCTGCTTGGGCTGGCGCGCGCGACGATGCTGGTTCTGTCGGCGCTGCTCGAGCTGGCTTTGGTAATCGTCATCTTTAACACTGTCCGCCTGCAAATCCTCACCCAAAAAAGAGAAATCGAAGTCAGCCGCCTGCTCGGCGCCACCGACCGCTTCATCCGCCGCCCGTTTTACTGGTTCGGCAGCCTCCAGGGCGCGCTCGGCGGGCTGATGGCACTTGCGGCGGTCTGGCTCGGTGTCGCGGCGCTCGAAGCGCCCGTGGCGAAAGCGGGCGAAGCCTACGGCGTGATGGTCGCGCTCACTGGCCCCGGCTGGAAAGAATCGCTGGCGCTCGTCGGCATCGCCGTGGCGCTGGGCTGGCTGGGTACGGAAATGTCGGTGCGGCGGCATCTGGCTCCCCCCTGACTTTCGTCCCCGCAAACTTCTTCCAAGGCTCCCGCTGGCGCGTCGATACGGCTCCCGCGCCCGCGCGGGGAAAGGAAAGCCGTCCGCTTGGCGATGCCCCGCCCGGGAACGCGCGTCAGCCATTTTCAAATATTTCCCTAAAGGTTCCGTCAGATGGGCCGTAAACGGGCCGGGCAAAGCGACGGAGCCAATATGGGCTGGATTGTTAAAGCTGTACAAAAAGGTGCTGGTTTTTCGCAAAGATCATTTCAAGCCATTACACGAATTTTTTTGCTGTCTGCCCTGTTTTCGTTCTGTCCCCCCTCGTTTCCGCAGACGCAGCCCAGCAGCGCCACCCAGGAACTATTGCGCCATCAGGCGCGCGAGCGGCTCCTTCGCCAGCGTCAGGAGGGCGTGCCGGACGTGCGGCTGGGACAGCCCGGGGCGGCAGGGCGGGAGCGGTTGCCGGAGGGCGAATCGCCCTGTTTCCGCATCGGCCATATCACCCTTGAAGGGGAAGCCGCCGAGCGGTTCCAGTGGGCGCTGCGCGCCGCCGACCCGGACGGCGACGCGGCCACGGGGCGCTGCCTGGGGGCGGCGGGCATCAGCCTTGCGATGAAGCGCATCCAGAACGCCATCGTCGCGCGCGGCTATGTCACCACGCGCGTATTGGCCGCGCCGCAGGACCTCAGGCAAGGCACGCTCGCCCTCACGCTCATACCGGGGCGCATCCGCGGCATCCGTTTTACGGACGGCAGCGGCCCGCGCGCCGCCCTGTGGAACGCCATCCCGGCCTCGCCCGGCGACATTTTGAACCTGCGCGACATCGAACAGGGCTTGGAGAACCTCAAGCGCCTGCCCACGGCGGAGGCCGACATCCAGATCGCCCCCGCCGAAGGGGCCGACGCCAAACCCGGCGAGAGCGAGCTCGTCATCGCCTGGAAACAGAGGATGCCGCTGCGCCTGAGCCTCTCGGTCGACGATTCGGGCAGCAGGCGCACTGGCAGATACCAAGGCAGCGCCACCGTCTCCTACGACAACTGGTGGGGCTTGAACGACCTCTTCTACGTCAGCTTCAACCATGACTTTGGCGGCGGGGATCGCGGCGAAAAGGGCACGCGCGGCTATGCCGCCCACTACTCCGTGCCATACGGCTACTGGCCTCCGTGCCATACGGCTACTGGCTGCTCGGCCTGACCGCCAGCCGCTACGACTACCATCAGACGGTGGCGGGGCTGAACCAGAGCTACATCTACAGCGGCAGGAGCGAGAGCGGCGAAGCGCACCTCGCCTACCGCCGAGGCACGGGGATGCGCTCGTCGCTGCCTGCGGGCAGTGGAACCGCACGCCGCTGGTGCCGCTGGACCGCTTCTCCATCGGGGGCCGCCACACCGTGCGCGGCTTCGACGGCGAGCTAGTAAAGCGGGTTTGATTTTCGGACGGGGATTTTTGGGTTTTTTGGATGATTTCTGGACAGAGAGAAACCGCCTTTTCGGGGTAGTTTATCTGTTTTTTTTGGGGGCTGGCGTCACGGCCTCGGCGG
>JAITVD010000025.1 GCA_031285965.1 Azoarcus sp. | reverse complement strand
CGCCGACTCCGCCAGCAGCCTGTCGGCCCCCAGCGGCGTAGCCAGCGACAGCAGCCGCAGACCCTGCCCCCAGGACGGGAGCGGCGCGCCAAGGACAGGGATGCCGACAGGAAACGGGGGGACGGGAGGCATCGCCGCAGCCTAGCGGATCATGACAGAGATGATGTCGGTGTCGCGCTCTTTGGCATTGCCATGCACGCCGTCAGACAGCGCGGGCGGCTGCGCCGACGCGTGGGCTGTTTTTGTTCTGCGGGCTGCCGGAGCGGAATTCTTTGCCGAGCGTCTGGCCAGCGGCGCTTGTGCCGCCGGGGTGCGCGTGGCCGCGATTCCTTCCGGGGCAGGCGCGCCGGAAGACAATTGACGGCTTGCGCCGGGTATTCCCGCCGCAGGCGGGGGGACGGACAGGGGCGGGTGCGAAGCGCCGACCGTATCATTTTCGCTGGTCAGGATGGTTGCGCTTCTGCCGTTATCCGAGAATGAGGGCGGCTCTGTGCGGACGGCAGTGGAAGCGGATGCCGGTGCGCTGCCGACGTTTGGCAAAGAAGTATCTGCGTCGGAAGAGTCGGCCTCGGTGCTGCCGGACATTGTCGTGCTATACAGCCAAGCAACTCCCGCCAGAAACAGCAGCGCAAAGGGGAGCCAGCGCAACCAAACGGGAAAGGCACGTGAACCGCCGAAGAAATTGCCTGTCCGGAGGCGGGTGTTTTGCGTGTCAAGGTCGCTCAGGATACTCATACTCGTTTTCTCGGGATAGGTGGGGAAGGATGCGCACGCTTGCAGAGTTTCTAAGTATGCCAAAAATTCTTTCGTTATGAGCACTGGTTGGGTACTGAAATTTTATCCAACCAAGTATGTGCTTACATTATCATCTCGGCTTCGCAGCAGTGACAAACTCTACCGTTTAGGTGGTTGGCATTGACATTTTATGGTTTTCAGATTGTCTTTATTGTGATACAGGCCAGTCTTTTCGCGTATTTCGTCCTAGTAGCATCCGTCGTTGTCATGGTGACCTTTCCTGATCGGCGCACTCGTACTCTGGCCGCCTTCGAGCAAATTTTGGTCTTGCTGCTCGGAGCGTTGTCGCGTTTGCTGCGAGGCGTGACTGTGGATCTGAACGAAACCCTGCGGCAAGCGTCGCGCCGCGCAGCAAACGGCTTGCGCTGGGTGCGCGGCCATCGCGCTCTGGTTTCAGTCGCCTTGCTGGCTGTTCTTGCACCGTCATTGGCGGTCTTGGCGATGCGCGGCCCGACGCTGTTCGATTTGATCGATCACAGCAGCGCGACTGACCGTCAGATCGCACGTCTGCTGGAGGGCGAACAACTGACGCCTCCCTTGCCGCTGCCGCCGGAGGTTTTCACGACCCGCGAGGCGGAACAGATTTGGCCGGACATCGCTACCGCCAGCCGCGACTGGGACTTGCTCGATCCGCTATTCGCCCAGCGTCTGCTGGTTGTATTCAAGTTGATGAAGGAACGGCATGGCTACGAGATGGTGCTGATCGAGGGGCATCGCAGCCCGCAACGGCAAGAGCAGCTATTGGCGCAAGGCTCGCATATGACTCAAGCTCGCGCCAATATGAGCTATCACCAGCATGGACTGGCGGCGGATTGCGCTTTTCTTATGGAGGGGCGGATCGCTATTTCGGAACGGGATCCCCTTGTGATGCGCGGCTATCAACTCTACGGCGAACTTGCGGAGCAGGTCGGCCTGACCTGGGGCGGAGGTTGGCGCATGCAGGACTACGGCCATGTCGAACTGCGTCGCCCCAGCGTCCTTGGCAATGTTGTTTCTCACGTTACGGCCGGTGATACCGCCGATTTGCCCAAACTCAACTGATACGAATTCATGAGCCAATGAACCCGGCCACCGTGATCCGTGTTTTCCGCCATTCGCCTTCACTGAACATGGAGCATTGATGCTCAAAAATGTTTTGCGGCTGGATCACGCAGTCAAGGTTAAACTTGGCAGTCGTTCGCGCCTCCGTCCGGTTTTGGAAAATGCTTTCAACGTACGAGGAACTCGCAGCCAAATTGGTACGTTGGAGCGGAAGATCGGCTGTCTAAAAAACGCAGTATTGGATTCATCAATGGGAAGATTAGGAGCCATCAATGAGCAGACCTTTCATCATCTTGGGCGACAAAACCAACCACGGCGGGGTTGTCATTTCCGCTTCTGGGACGACCGATTGCAACGGCAAAGGCATTGCCCGGGTCGGCGATAAGGTGACTTGCCCCAAAAAAGGCCATGGTGGCGTGACAACAATTGTCACCGGCGATCCAACAATGATTATCGACGGTCGTCCGGCGGCGCGCCACGGCGATATGACGGCCTGCGGAGCTTTGTTGATCGCCAGCCAGTCGATGACATCCGACTGAGTTCGCGCATACCATGTTGGCTAAAGTATTCCGCATTGCGGGCATCGTTCTGGCGGTTGCCCTTATTTGGGCTCTGGTGTTTGGCTGGTGGCAGTCGAACGACCATCAGCCGGATTTGGGAGATCTCGCGCTATATATGCTGGCTCTGCCGTTGGCTCTGATCGGGGGCTATTGGCTGCTGCGCTTCTCCATCGACCAACTCAAGGCCAAGCCGGGGAGCAAAGCTGCCGCGTCCAGCCCGACGGGCGGCAGCGATACGCAGACCTCGGCGGAGGCGAAAACGGTTGCCGCCGAGCGCGGTTTTTCTTTGTCGGTGGTTGAGACCTTTGTCGTTGCGGCAGGCGGTTCGTCGGCGGAAGAAATTCTGGCTGCGGTCGAGGCGAACAAACGGCCGAAACCGATGCCGGAACTGATCGACAGCTCTGGTTTTCCGGCCTTTGCCGCTACGGTTGACAAACTGGACGCCGCCGTTGTGGCCGAGGCATTCGCCGACAGTCCGTCTGGCTTGCAAAAACTGCTTGAACGTGATGACGCGCTGCGTGCCTTGGGGCTGCTCGAGCGGGTACTCAAACCAGCTTGCGAGATGATCGCACAGCTTGCCGAGTCTGCTGCCGATCCGTCTTTCGGAAAGTTGAACTTGCGGTTGCTTTATCTGCTGCCAGCGGCATGGGGAAACGATTATTCCGCCGACCTGCAATTCTGGCTGCGCTCATTCGCTTGGCCACCGGAGGATGTGGCTGAACTGTATATCGATGCTATCCCCGTCGCCAGCGATGTTGATGCCATGCGGCAGGTCGACGCAGCGATCCTGAAAGCCAATCAGGAGGAAGGTGGGGAGCGTCTGTTGATCCTAGTGGCTGGTGCTATGTCGACGGCAACCCAGGGCTGTATTACCGAGCGGGAGGCGACAGTCGGTCTGTTCTCATCGCAATCTCTGGAACTACCGATTCCTGGCGAGGGCGCGGCAGCGATCCTGTTTGCTCCAAAAGCGGCCTGTGCCAAGCTAAATTTGACCGAGTGCGTCACGGTAAGCCGTGTCGCTCATGCGATCCGCGAGAAGGCACTGTATGCCGACAGACGGATTCGCGGCACGTTAATCAGCAAATTGATTGCCAACCTCCTAAAAGAGTTCGGTGTCACCGCTGAAGCCATTAAGGCGGTAGTCGTCGATACCGATCACCGCTCTGCCCACTCGACCGAAATGCTGGAGGGCTTTGACGCAGCCTTTTCCGATCTTGATCCGTTGAAAGATTGTCCGGCCATCGGCACGGTCAACGGTTACCTGACGCCGTTGGGCGGTCTGCTCGCCTTGGCGTGCGCGTGTCATCGCGCGCGAGCCGATCAGGCGCCGACGCTGTGTCTGAGCAATCAGCATGACCGGGAACGAGCCGCCCTGCTGGTGCGTCCAGCCGGTTTCAGTCCTGCACCCGTACCTCCCAATACTTGATGGAAGTGACACTGTAATGTCCCGCATCCGTACCTTATTGACCGATTCCCGCTTTTTGTCTTTTGCCGGAATCGTTGCCGTCACGGCATTTTTCTTCCTAGGTGCCAAGACACTCAAGGTGGCGATGCTCTGGGCGGCGCTTTGCATCGCCGCTATTCTCGTTATCTGGGCCGGGGTATGGTTGTGGCGTCGCCGCAAGGCTCGTCTGGCAGGGAAAGCCATTGGTTCGCTGCTGGAGCAGCAGAGCGACACCGCGCAGAAACGTTCCGAGTCCACTACGGCTGCCGAGATCGGGATGATGAAGGAACGCATGCAGGCGGCAGTGAGAACCATCAAGACTTCGAAGCTGGGGCAAACTTCGGGTTCCGGGGCACTGTATGAACTGCCGTGGTATATCGTGATTGGCAATCCGACGGCGGGCAAGAGCACGGCCATTGTCAATTCTGGCCTCAAGTTCCCTTTTGACGACGGCAGCAACGCAATCATCAAGGGCATTGGCGGGACACGCAACTGCGATTGGTTCTTCACTACCGAAGGCATCCTGCTCGATACGGCCGGACGCTATTCAGTGGAAGATGATACTCGCGGTGAGTGGCTCGGCTTTCTCGACCTGTTGAAAAAGTATCGGTCGCGTGCGCCGATCAACGGCATCGTCATTACCGTCAGCTTCGGCGAACCAATCAACAGTTCCCCTACCTTCGCTATTTCGCTGGCCAAAAGCCTACGTCAGCGGGTGCAGGAACTGATCGAAAAGCTGGAGGTTTTCGCTCCGGTCTACGTGTTGTTCACCAAGGCGGATCTGATTCCCGGTTTTCATGATTTTTTCCTCGATCTCGACGCGAGCGAGCGCGACCGGGTCTGGGGCGCAACCATCCCCTATGAGCAGGCCAGCGGCGACGAACTGATGGCGCTGTTCGACCGTCGTTTCGACGAACTGTACGAAGGATTGCGGGCAATGAGCGTGGCTCAGTTGTCACGGGTGCAGAGCGAAAATGCCTTGCCCGGGCTGCTGACCTTCCCTTCGGAATTTGCTGCCATCAAACCGACGCTGCAATCTTTCATCGCCACGCTGTTTGAGGATAACCCTTTCCAGTTCAAGCCGATATTCCGTGGTTTCTATATTACTTCGGCAACTCAGGACAGCGATTTCAAACCGCTTTCCAATGAGCGCGTCCTGAAGAGATTTTCTTTGTCCGGTAACGGCAATGCAACGGCTCACACGGCGCTCAGCCACAGCTATTTCCTTAAGGATTTGTTTTCCCGTGTCATTTTTTCGGATCGCAACCTAGTTCGCCAGCATACCACCCGAACCAAGGCGCGCTTGCGTCAAGCAACCGTGCTCGGCGCTCTTGCCGTTCTCGGCATGGCGCTGGGCGGATGGAGTTGGTCCTACCTGAACAACCGTAACCTGCTCAACAATGTGGCTCAAGATGTAGTTAAGGCGGTCAAAATCCAGGAAGGGCGAATTGACCTGCAATCCCGCCTGGAGGCACTGGAAATTTTGCAGGATCGCCTAGTGCAGCTCGATCATTTCAATGCCGATCATCCGTTGTCCATTGGCCTTGGTTTGTACCAAGGCGAACGCATGGCAAAGCACTTGCGACAGGAGTATTTCGCCGGGGTCAGCAGCATCATGCTGGTACCGGTCAAGGAGCGGATTGAGGGTTTCCTGATGGAAGTCAACGCCCAAGGGGATAGGCTCAAGGCCGATGATAGCCAAGAGAAACCCGTGCGCGCGGTGGCCGTGCGCACCTATCAGGACGCAGTGCCAACCCGGGTCGAGGATGCTTACAACGCGCTGAAAACCTATCTGATGCTGCGTGATCGCAGCCGTGCCGATGTTGGCCATTTGTCCGACCAGATTACGCGCTTCTGGCGCGGCTGGCTGGAGGCCAATCGTGGCAGTATGCCGCGTGAGCGGATGATCCGCTCGGCCAGCCAGATATTGTCGTTTTATCTGGAACAGGCGCGGCGGCCAGACTGGCCGTTGATCGAAAACAATCTGGTTCTGGTCGATGATGTCCGCGACAAGCTGCGTCGCGTCGTGCGCGGCATGCCGGCTGCCGAGCGAGTATACGGCGAGATCAAGGCACGGGCGGCAACCCGGTTCGCGCCGATGACCGTGACCAGTATCGTCGGCCCGGACAGCGCCGCGCTGGTTACCGGCAGCCATGTGGTTTCTGGAGCTTTTACCGCCGAAGCCTGGCGCGAGTATGTCCAGAACGCGATCAAAGAGGCAACAACCGGCGAACAGAAAGCCATCGATTGGGTCTTGCAGACTTCCAACAACGCCGATATGACGCTGGAGGGCAGCCCGGAGCAGATCCAGAAGACGCTGGTTGCCATGTACAAGCAAGATTACGCGAATGAATGGAAATTTTTTGTGCAAGGCATCAACGTTGCTTCTTTTCAGAGCTTTCAGGAAGCTGTAACGGCGATGAATCGCCTCGGAGACGCTCAGAGTTCTCCGTTGGGTATCCTGATAAAGGGAATTTTCGACCAGACTGTATGGGACAATCCAAGCATGGCCAACGTCGGTCTGGATCGGGCGCAAAAGGGATTCGTCGAATGGTTCAAGCGTTCCATCCTGCGAATGTCGCCTAGTCGGGTACAAGTCGACATCAATGTCTCTGGCAGGCAAGTGGCAGTGCCGATGGGACCGGTTGGGCAAGAATTCGCCGGCTTCGCCCGTCTGGTTGCGCCGCGCGACAAGACCGATCCGATGCTCGATACCTATCTGCGGCAATTGTCGAAGGTGCGGACTCGCCTCAACAACCTGAAAAACCAGGGCGACCCAGGACCAGGGGCGCTTAAACTGATGCGCGAGACGATTGAGGGGAGCGGCTCTGAACTGGCCGAGACGCTGCATTTTGTCGATGAGCAGATGCTGACCGGCGCACCGGACAATCAGCGCGCTGTACTGCGCCCGCTGCTGCTGCGACCGTTGCAGCAAACCTATGCAGCGATCATCAGGCCAGCTGCCGGCGAACTGAACAAAACTTGGGGAGCCCAAGTCGTCGAGCCTTTTACCCGCAAGCTGGCGCTCAAATATCCATTTGCATCAAGTGCCAATATCGAGGCGGCACCCGCCGAGATCGCCCAGATATTCGGCCCGGAAGGCGCAATCGCAAAGTACACCGAGGGAGCCATGAATGGTCTGGTGGTTCGCCGGGGCAATACCATTACGCCACGGACTTGGGGCGATATTGGCCTTGGCTTGCAGCCTGAGTTCATGAACAACTTTGCCCGCTGGGTGGCTCCACTTGAGGGCGGAGCCGCCGCCAGCGGCAATTCCGGCGGCGGCCAGCCACAGACGGTGTTTATGCTGCGACCGCAACCGACACCAGGTACGATGGGCTATGTGGTTGAGATCGACGGCCAGAAACTTTCCTATCGCAATGACGTTGCCCAATGGGCCAATTTCGTTTGGCCCAATCCCGTCGGTGTACCGGGAGCGCGGATCGTTGCGACGACCTTTGAGGGGCGGGTGATTGAAGTGGTCAATTTCCCTGGTCGCTTCGGTCTGGAAAAAATGATTAATTCGGCGACACGCTCGCGTCAGGCTGACGGTTCTTTCCAGCTGACATGGAAGGGCGGCGGTCAGGAAGTCAGCGTTGACTTGAAGGTGCTGAGCAGCCCACAGGCTCAGGCTTCCAGCGAAGCCCGTGGCTTGGGCGGAGTCGTTCTGCCGAACAGCGTGGTCATTGATTCGGCAATGGTTGCCGGAGCCACAAATTACGCTGTGGCATCGGAACCGGATGCCAGTGAGCCGACTCAGACGGGGAGCGCCCAATGAACAGTGAGAATGCCATGCCTGCGACCTGTTTTGGCAAGATTCCGTCGCGCGGTGATTTCGTCAGGGGAACTGGACAGTACCAGTTGATTACGCTTCTTGATCGTTGGGTGTCGCGGGCGATGGAAGCGTTGTCAGAAGACTCCCGCTGGAAGATTGCCTATGACGGTGGCAGTGCCGTTGATTTCCTGTTTGCTGGAGCCAGCCGCCGGATCTCGGTGGTCGGGCACTTGCGGCCAAGCAGCGATTCCTCGGGACGGCGCTTTCCGTTGATTACGGCAGCCATGATTGAACGCGACGATTCCCTGATGTTCCGCTGCGGGCCAAGCGGCTTACAGCAATCGTATGCCGCACTGGCCCGAATTGCCGAGAGCGGGACTGCCGGAGCAGAAGCCAGCCAGTTGCTGGGCGAACTTGATGACGTGAATTGTGCTGCCGATTTTAACAGCGCCATCAGTACCGATCCGCTCGGCCATTTTGTGCGCCAGACGACCCTCGAAAGCCTAGCTGAAATGCTGGCGCTGAACAATGGCAGCGAGGCACTGCGACGCATCATCCTAGCGGTGGGGCTGCTGATGTGCCCGGTGCTTGGACAGGGAGCCGTTCATATTGACAAGGATCTGGTGCTGCCGTTGCCCGCCGGGGATCGCTATCGCCATCATGTCGCCGGACTGTGGCTGTACCTGACATCGGCTTTCCTGCGCCGGACGACCGTCGAGTTGCAGGTGCTCATCGAGCGGCGGATCGAGCATCCCCATCTGATACTTGGTTTCAACGGGGATTCACCTTCGCCGCTGCTGTCCACGCTGACACCAGAAGCCATGGCCGAACACCGAATTTTGCTGATCGATCCAGAGTGGATCGAGGAACAGACGGAAATCACCCGCGACTACGGCATTGCCAAATTGTCGTCTTACTTGGCTCAACCGGCGATTACGCTCGAACAAGTCGTTACCACTTTCCGCGAAGTCTTTTTGGGGGAATGAGAATGAAATTGCGTATTTTGGCTGCGGTTTCGCTGCTGTGCTGCCTTCATGCCGCCGCCACGCCTGTCGGTCACGAGCCGTCCGACGCCAGCGCCGGGAAAGTTGTTGTCTCTGGAACAGTTCCCGACGAAGCGTCGCGGGCAGCCGTACTTGGGCGTTTGCGGGAAGTGTATGGAGCCGAGAATATCGTAGACCGGCTTGAGGTCGGCGGAGTGATGCCACCGCCAAACTGGACCGAGTATATGACCAAGATGCTGGGATCAGGATTGAAACAGGTAAAAAATGGTCAATTGAACGTCAATGGCACACAAGTTGCCATACGCGGCAATGTCAGCAATGAAGCCGTGCGCCAGCAAGTAGCGAGCGACATGGCGACGGCGCTGAATCCGACCTATAGCATCAACAACGCGCTGGTAGTTGCGGTCGGCGCACAGAATCGGCTCGACGATACGCTGTCAAACCGTACCATCGAGTTTGAAATCGGATTGTCCACGCTGACGCCGAAGGGTAGAGCGATTCTTGACGAGATGCTGGTGGTAATCAAGGAATTGGGAATGCCCCGCCTACAAATCATCGGCCATACCGACAGCAGCGGCAATCACCTAGCGAATGTCGGTCTTAGTCTGGCGCGTGCAGGAAGCGTGCGCGATTACCTGATCAAGCGTGGAGTTCCGCCGGGAACCCTCAATGCCGTCGGGGCAGGGTCGGATCATCCGGTCGCCCGCAACAACACGGAAGAAGGTCGTGCGAAAAACAGAAGGATCGAATTCCGGATGGTTAACTGAAGGTTTTTTATCCCAAAGTAAAAAATTACGGCACAGGATCGGAGGTTTCAGGCAATGCTTCCAACCAGTTCGATGAGTTCTTGACCGCTACACACAAATCCGTCGGCAAACTCGAATTTTTCTACTTGGTGGGCATGGTGGTAGAAATAATTCTTCAATACGATGCAGGTATCCGCGAAGAAGATTTTGAGGTCGTACTCGACCTTGCACAACGTGGCGATCTCGTCTGGTGTGATGTCGGTGAAGCAAATGATGTCTGTGTTACCAGAGGTGGTATCGTAGTCGGCCACCGTGTTCCGTCCGCCGTAGCGTGAAATCAGGTAGGTATCGTTGCCATAACTGCCATTCAGATAGCCGTCGCCCAGACCACCGTCCAGCGTGTCATTGGCGTGGCCACCAGTAATCGAGCATTGCCCGCGCCACCCATCAAAAAGTCGTTGCCGTACTCGCCGTAAATCACGTCATCGCCTTCCCCACCTTCGAGGGTATGCTGCTACCGGGTTTCCGGGGAGCATGATGTGGGTTCAAATCCCACCGCCGCAGCCCTTCCTACTTGTCAAACAGCGGGATGTAAGCAGGTTCTGTGATGTGCTGCGCATCGACAAGCCCTCCCGTTCGGATGGGTGTTCGTAAAGGTGAGCCGGACGCGCAGCGCCTCGATGCCGCCGCCGTCAATGACCTCATGGAGCGGTTTCCCACACATACCGGATGTCCGGGCTAACAAACATATCCTCGGGACCTTGCACGTCATCCACAAAAGGATTGCGGAAAAGCGCAAAGTGTTTCTTTACTTGCTGGCTCAGTGTTTGCCTGCGCAGTAACATGGCATCCTCCTCGTTTGATTCGTCAGGTTCATCGGGTGAGACTGGGCAGGACGTGTTGACGCACGGCTCGCCCTCTTCATGAAAAACGCCGATCCACGCCGAGCGCATCCAGCAGGTTGCGGATGCCGTGGCTGGTGTTGGCGCTGCCCTTGTCCCAGAGCAGGATTTTTGGGATGCCGTGCGAGAGGCGGCTTTGCTGCTTGCCCCATGTCCAGAGCAGGAAGTCAAACAAAGCCGCCTGGTTTTCGCCCTCGGCCTCGTAATACCGCACATCAATGCTGCCGCTGGCATGGTCGTAGCGCACATAGCGCCACACCTTCAGCTTGACGCGGGCATAGTTCGCGGGCTTGTTCTTGTTGAACGCTTCCTCGCGCATCAAATATTGCCGAACTGCTCACGCTGCTACGCGGCATCAAGGGCATGGCGATGGTGGCAGGCTATTGCCCCGCCGCAGCAAGATCAGAAGCCCGTCGAGGTCGACGCGAGACTGAACATCGGGCTTGCGCCCGGCCTCGTCATCTAGGGCCAGAGCGTGGCGGCCAACGGCGGGAACGTGAGGATGGATGTGGGGAATATCTTCGCGGGCGCGAGCTTGTAAGCACGCACCAAACCCGCCTTGAAGTGGTTTTAACTAGGCCTTAGTCGGTAAAAAACTACCAGTCCAGCCCCGAATTTCTGCGGTTTTCCTGCGTAAAAACTACCAAAAAAACCCCTAATCCGTCCGGAAATCAAAATTTTTGCCCAGAGGCTGTTTTTCCAGCAACCGTGCGGGTTACAGCCCGTTTTTTACCCCCTGAATCCGTCCGGTTTCTAACACTGCCCTCCTAAGAATTTACTGAACTAATAGACCAAAACCCAAGTTTACGTGGTATGAGTCTTAGCTACATTACCAAGAAAAGTTTCATGACTAGTTCATGAATCATTCTGAAATCATTGAATTCTCAAAAGACGATAACCACGATAGAACAAAAAAAGGTGATCACCGTATCAAATAAAAGTCATGAAGTTTGCAAACGAATATGTGCAGGGACTTAGGTAATGATACTTGGAAAGGTAAATCCCAAGCTGATGGAAGTGCACGGCTCGCTGGCAAGGACGGAGATTCTCTGGATTTCGCCGCCGAAACCGTAGCGCCAGCCTCAAAAAAAAGACAAAAAAACCGCCCCAAAAAGGCGGTTTCTCCCTGTCCGAAAATCAGACGCGCTTCCATCGACAGCAATTCCCTTTCACGTCATGAAAATGGATTTGCGCAGATTTATCAAGTAAAACTGCGCGAGTTATCACGTGACGCTTCATCCAGTGGTACGAGTCGGTGATCTATCACTCCCCATCCATGCCGGGAAAGATGTTCTTCAAGCTGATCCTGAATGGCAGGATCCTTCTTGAGGAGTTCCTCGGTCAAGATGGTGATGAACTGCTGACGTTCTTGTTCGTTCATCTTACTGAACACGGCATCAATGGCCGTCATCAGTTGCCCTTTAGTGGCTCCTTTCTCCGATTTCTGTTCTAAATGGGAAAGGAGAGTGACATCAAGGCCAGCCAACGCCACAAGATTCTTGATGTTATAAAAACTGTTCTGTTCAAGACTTGACCGAATCGCACCCCACGCTTTCGTCAATGTTTTCATCACCAGTTCCTCTCTTATCGAAACTCGTTGAACGAAAAAAACGGCGGAAAATAAATTCCGCCGTTTTTTTGCAGATGCCGCCGCGCTTTACTTCACTTCGGCGCCGGCTTCCAGCTTGGTCATGTATTCCTGCCATTTTTTCTGCTGCAAGTGCTGTTGCAGTTCCGGCTTGACCGTGTCGAAATCGGGCGGCTCCACATTGCGCATGTCTTCCAGAAGGATGACGTGGTAGCCGTATTCGGTTCTGACCGGGGTCTGGGAATACTGGCTCTTGGTCAGCTTGGTCATGGCTTCGGAGAAAGGCGGCACGAACGCGGCGGGAGTGACCCAGCCGAGGTCACCGCCATTGTCTTTGGAGCCGGGGTCAAGCGACTTGCTGCGCGCCAAATCCGCGAATTTCGCGCCTTTCTGGAGCCTGCCGATGACGTTTTTGGCATCCTTTTCGGTTTTCAGCAGGATGTGGCGGGCGTGGTATTCCTTTTGGTCGCCCAAGCTCGCTTTGATTGTTTCGTATTCCTTCTTCAGTTCGTCATCGCTTGGCGCGTTGTTTTTCATCCAGTCTTGCACGTAATCCCGAATGAGCGCGTTCTGGCTGGCAAGGTTCTGGCGGGCGAGCGTGTCGGGACGTTTGTTGATGCCCGCCTTGATGGCATCCTGTTCAAGCAGCGCGCGGCGAACAAGCTCCTTGCGGATGCTGTCCTTCATGTTTGGGTCTTCTTTCGCGCCTTGAGGCTGCTGGGCGCGTTGCTCGGCAACGATGACCTCGATCAGTTCGTCAGGGATGGCAATGCCGTTGACGAAGGCGGCAGCGGGTTTCGTTTCCTTGCCAGAAGCGGCAGGGGAACGGTCTCCCGCGCAACCCGCGATGGAAATCAGGCTAAGTGCGGCGAAGGTGATGCCGAGGTGCTTCAGTTTGAATTTCATCAGGAATCCTTTTTGGGGGACATGCCGCCGCCTCGACGCTCAAGGGGCGTTGTCCTCGATCAGGTGTTTCGACAGGTATAAACCTTGGGAGAGCGCAAATACAAAAACGAGCGCCGTGCAGCCGAAGAGCTTGAAATTGACCCAAGTTTCTTCGGAAAAACGGTAAGCCACATAGATGTTGAGCGCACCGAGTATGACAAAAAACAACGACCACGCCAAATTGAGGCGCAGCCATATCGGGTCGGGAAGACGTATCTGGCCTTCGAGCATGCGCCGGATGAGGTTGCGGCGGAAAATCATGTCGGAACCAAACAGAACCAAGGCGAACAGCCAGTAAAGGGCGGTGGGCTTCCACTGGATGAAAGCCGGGTCGTGGAACGCGAGCGTAGCGCCGCCGAGAAGGCTGATGACGACCAAGCTAATCCACAGCATGCGGTCAACTTTGCGATGCTTGAGCCAGACAATGCCAATTTGCAGCGCCGTGGCAACGATAGTGACGAACGTGGCGATGAGAATGGGCGCTTGGCTGGCGGGAATGTCCCCCGCTAACCAGTTTGTGACTAGGCCGTGCGCCTCATCCGGGAAAATGCCAGCGATTTTGTAGGCGGCAAAAAAGAAAATGACCGGCAGCAGGTCGAAAAGGATTTTCATGGGCGGGGATTATACGGAGTTGGCGCGGTTTCCGGGAACATCTGAACCCAAACGCCCCGAAACGCTTTAGTCCTGGACTTCCTGTTGCAGCGTCAGCGTCCAAGACAGCGCGTCCATATAGCAAGCGGATGCCTGTTCGGGGTGGATGCCGCATGCTTCGGCTGCGGAAACGATGCGCCCCGTGTCCATGCCCTCGCATGCCCGCGCCAGCGCCAGCGTCGCGGCATAAACGCCTTGGCTATGGAGAATGGCGAAAAGGATGTCATCGCCGATAGACAGGGTTTCCAGCGCGTGTTCTATCGGTTGCTGCAAAATGACATCGATCAGCGACAAAAGACCCGTGAGGAAAATCGCCTCGCGTTCAGTTTTCGGCTTTGAACTGGAAATCAGTTCCATGAAACGCGCCCGGACAAGCGCCGTTTCAAGCACGGCGGAGGCGCGCGGCTGGTTACGGTTGCTGGAGCACAGCATCAGCGTGAGCCAACGCAGAAGCGGGGCGCGACCCAGCAGGGTGATGGCATGCTCAATCGAGGTCACGTTTTCCCGCAGCCCGTTGGCGGCTGAATTGATGTAACGGAGCAAGCGCAGGGTGATGGCGGCATCCTGTTTGAGCAGGGAAACGATTTCGTGTGTTTCGGCATCCTGTTGCAGCTTTTTCATCAATATGGCCAAGTGCGTGACGCTGGAGCCGAGATCAGCCTTCTGCCAATGCTCGCGGCTAACGACGAACGGCCCCTGAAACAGCGTCGCACCGATTTCGTGCCAGAAATTGAAGTCTTCCAAACTATGCAGGTCGCGCATCAGAATCATCGCTTGCGGCATTTTTCTGAGTATGCCCGCGACGAGAGATTTCCCTTTGTCGATTTCGAGCGTGGACGCCTGCAACGAAACAAGGCTGACTTCCGACAGCAGGTGGAGGTAGCCGGGCATCGCAATTGGGTCGGGAATGCCGATGCGGTAGCCGAGCTTGCGCAATTCCCGCGTCCAGGCCAGCAGTTCGTCCTGCGAAGGGGCGCTGGAATCGTCGATGGATTTTAGAATAAAAAAGGTATTGGCTGCCGGAAGCAGCTTCAGGCACGGATGCCCGAGAAAAGAATCCGGGACTTCGATGAATACGGAGCGTTGGCTGAGCAGCGGGAAAATATTGGCTTGCGCAAGGTTGCGCACCAGAATTTCGGTGTAAAGATGAAATATCCGCCTGTTCTGGACGCGGATGCGGGAGAGGGCGGTTTTTTGAAGCTGGAACTGGTAGCCAACGATTTTTTGCTGACGGTTGAGGACGGCTTCGCGGCAAATGATGGAAGCCCCGATGTTTTCGATGCCGGAAGTGTCTTCGGAGGAAGTCTCTTGCTGTAAAGGGGCCTCAACGCGCTCGGCGATTTTTTCAGGCGAGGACGAGCGCCGGAACAGGCGGCGGAGCAGATTTATCAGCATGTCGTATAACTCGATTCACTGCACGGCGGATGCGCCGCATGCGGGGAGGATAGCGGAAATTATTTATTCTCCCTAGCGATTCATTCGGCAACGGGCGGCATTCCCGCGCGGCGGCGAATGCTATTGATGTAAGAGGTTCCATCGGGCGAGGCATTGTCGCGCAGCGCCCTGAACATTGTCTCGCCCAAGCATTCGAGGATTTCGTGCATGGCGTTGTGGCGACCGCCTTTTATCCTGCGCAGCGTCTCGAACGCGGCTCGGATGCCGGGGGGCTGGTCGATGGAAAGCTGTTCTTCGATGGCCAGATGCAGGGACATGTGCAGGAAAGGATTGGTCTGCCCATCCTTGGAGGTAAATTCCCGCGTGACAACATCCGGTTTGGCAAGCAGGGGATGATATTCGGGATGTTCCAGCACGATGCCCACCGCGACAGTTTCCATCGCGGTCAGCACTTCTTTGGCTTGGTATTTGCGCCAGGCATCGGCGAAAAACTCTCGAACTTGCTCACGGGTTGGATTAAACATGAGTGAAATGTATTGGGGAAATTTGCTTGAATTCAGTCTGTTTTGTCTGGATTGCCGCATAAATCGTACACGCAACAGGTCGGGCAATGTGGCCTTTTTGCGGTGCAAACATAGCGCCCGTGCAGTATTAGCCAGTGATGCGCGTCGAGCAGGTAGGTGGTTGGCACGGTTTTCATGAGGGCATCCTCGACTTCTGTAACGTTTTTGCCGGGCGCAAGCCCCGTGCGGTTGGAGAGGCGGAAAATGTGCGTGTCGACGGCCATGACCGGCTGGCGAAAAATGGTGTTGAGCACGACGTTGGCGGTTTTACGGCCTACGCCCGGCAGGGCTTCGAGCGCGGCTCGCTCATCCGGCACTTCGCCCGCGTGGCGCTCAATCAGCAGGCGGGAGAGTTCAATGACGTGCTTTGCCTTGCTGCGGAAAAGCCCGATGGTTTTAATGTGATCGGCCAGCCCTTCCTCTCCCAGCGCAAACATTGCCTGCGGCGTTGGGGCGACGGCGAACAGACTGCGGCTTGCCTGATTGACGCTTTTGTCGGTGGCTTGCGCCGAGAGCACGACCGCGACGAGAAGCTGATACGGGCTGGCGTATTCAAGCTCGGTTCGCGGCTCCGGCGTGCGCTCCGCCAGACGGCGGAAGAATTCATGGGCGGCTTCAGGTGTCATGGCGGATTTCAGGCAGCGGGCGCGGCGAGAATACTTTCTGCCGAAGCCGATTTGGCATGTTTGGCGCGGCGGGCATTGATGGCGTTATAGCCCGCAATCAGGATGCCAAGAATAAAGAACGCGCCAGGCGGCAAGCTGGCAAGCAGAAAGCCGGGGTAGTCGCCGCCAAAAACATTGATTGGCGTAAGGTTAGGGAAAACCATTTCGATGCCGGAAAACAAAGTGCCGCCGCCGACCAGTTCGCGCAACGCCCCGAGCAGCGCCAGCACCCAGACCAGCCCCAGCCCCATCGCAATGCCGTCTATGGTCGATTCCAGCACGCCGTTTCGCGCCGCGTAGGCTTCGGCGCGGGCGAGCACGATGCAGTTGGTGGTGATGAGCGGGACGAAGATGCCCAGCACCAGATACAGGCTGTGGAAATAGGCGTTGAATGTCAAATCAAGCACCGTCACCAGCGCCGCGATGATGAGGATGAACACGGGAATGCGTATCTCATAGGCAATCCAGCGCCTCAGAGCGGAAATGGCAAGATTCGACAGCACCATTGCCATGACTGTAGCAATCCCCAAACTGACCGCGTTCACCATGTTGGTGCTGATGGCGAGTATCGGGCATAGGCCAAGGATTTGGGCAAGCCCCGGATTCTGCCGCCACAGGCCGTTGCGGATGATTTCCCTGAAATGCTGGCTGCGCTCGCTCATGGCTTATTCCTCTTGCCCAGCTTTGAGGCGCTTTCCTGCTGGAGCGGCGAAAAGCGCCTCGCGGTGCGTATTGGCCCAGATAGCGGCGCGGGCAACCGCCCGCGTGACGGCGCGCGCGCTGACCGTTGCGCCAGCGCGGTAATCGAAACTGCCGCCATCTTTTTTCACTTCCCATTGACGGGCGGGCGCGGCGGCATCTGCCCCGATGAACTGGCTAATCCAGAGATTTTCTTTTTTCCGGTCTTTGGCGGGGTCGATGTAGTCGCCCAAGCCGGGCGTTTCATGGTGCGCGGCTACCCGCACGCCGCCGATGCGCCCCGCGTTGTCCAGCGAAACGATGAGGTCGATGCGTCCGCCGTAGCCATCTGGCGCAAAAGTCTCAAGCACCAGCGCCACGGGCGCACCCGCGTTCCGCGCTCGCCATATTTTGCCAACGCGCCCGCCCGCGCCGTTTTCGACTTCAAGCACATCCTCCAGCAAGGCGTTGTCGTAACGAAGCCCCGGCAGCGTCTCGGCGATAAGCCGCATTTTTTGTTCAGCGGCGGCTTTGCCGATGCGCTCGCGGGTCATCTCATAAGTGAAGGCCATGAAAAACGTGAAGGCCAGCGTGAAAGCCAGCAGGCTGAAAGCCGAAACCAAGGCGCGGCGCATCGCGGGCGGAAGCACCGTGCGGGAAGGGGAGGGGAGTAGCGCGGGATCGGGAGCGGTCATGGCTGGCTATCCTTGCGCTGACCCACCGGACGGGGCTGGGTTGCGTGATTGATGAGCGGCACGCAGATGTTCATCAGCAGCACGGCAAAAGCAATGCCATCGGGATACATGCCGAAGGTACGGATGACCCAGGTGATGGCTCCGGCACCGGCGGCGAAGATGAACCTGCCCAGCGGGGAGGCTGCCGCCGTAACCGGGTCGGTGATGATGAAAAAGGTGGCGAGCATCGCGCCGCCGCTGGCGAGATGGAAGAGCGGGGAGGGGAAGCTGTCCGGGGCGATGAGCCAGAACACGCCCGCCGTCAGCCCAAGGCCCGCGACAAAACCCAGCGGCAAGTGCCATGTGATGACGCGCCGCGCAAGCAGGAAAGCGCCGCCCGCGAGATAGCCGACGGCAATCCATTCCCAGCCGCGCCCGCCCGCGAAGCCGAACGTGTCGGCGGCAAGGATGCTGCGAATGTCGTTTTGGTTGCGCAGCCCCGTGCGCATGGCATCCAGCGCCGTTGCCCCAGTGATGCCGTCAATTTCCCGGCTGCCGCCGAAAATCAGGTTCAGTTGGGCGGCGAAGTCGATGCCGTTCGGAGAAGGCCATTGCGACATGAACGAAGGCCACGCGACAATCATCGCGCAATAAGCGGCCATTGCCGGATTGAACGGGTTTTGCCCGATGCCGCCATACAGGTGCTTTGCGCCGACGATGGCAACCAGCACGGCGGTCACGGTAAGCCACCAAGGGGCAATCGAGGGCAGGATGAGCGCAACGAGCCATGCCGTGACAATGGCCGAACCGTCGCTGAGCGCGATCATGACCGGGCGTTTTCGGAAATGCAGCACCGCCGCCTCGGCGGCCAGCGCCGTTGCCGTGGCAATAGCCAGATGGACGAGTACGCCCGCGCCGATCTGCCATACATGGGCGGCGATGCCGGGCAGCAGCGCCGCCAGCACGGTGAGCATCATGCGCTGGACGCTGGCGGGTTGTCGGATGTGCGGAGAAGTCATGTCTGCGGGACGTTCGGTTTCGGTGGCTCGGCGTTGCTTTGGGCGGGAGGCTACGCGTCGGCCTCGTCCTTGCTCCGTTCCACGGCGGCGGCAATCAGCGCGGCGTTGCCATCGGCAGCGGCTTTGGCGCGGGTTTCGGCTGCTTTGGCGGCGAGCCGGGCGGCTTTTTCGGCTTTTTCGCGCTCCAGCCGGGCGCTGCGGAACTCAAACCGCGAGCGGGCCTGCGCGGCGGCTTTCTGTTCTTCGTCGCGGGCGCGTATCTCGCTTTTGGCGAAACGGAAGTAATCGACGAGCGGGATATGGGACGGGCACACGTAGGCGCAGCAGCCGCACTCCATGCAGGTGAAAAGATGATGCCGCTTGGCGTCATCGAGATTTTTTGCGCGGCTGGCCCAATACAGTTCAAACGGCTGCAATCCAACCGGACAAGCAGTGGTGCATTGGGCGCAGCGGACGCAGGGCTGCTCAGGTGGCTGCGGTGGGAAAAGCTCATCTGAGGCGGCAATCAGGCAATTGCAGCCTTTAGTGATGGGCGCGTCAAGGCTAGGCAGGGTGAAGCCCATCATCGGCCCGCCCATCATGACGCGGCTCGTGCCAGGGTTGAGACCGCAGAACGCGAGCAAATCGGCAATCGGCATTCCAAGCGGCACTTCAAAATTGCCCGGACGCTCGACATTGCCAGTTACGGTAACGATGCGCGAGACGACCGACTCGCCATGCAGCAGGGCGCGGCAGACCGCATGCGCGGTGGCCACGTTGAAACACTGAACGCCCAAGCTCGTGACCAGCGTCCCCGGAGGCACTTCGATGCCGGTGAGCACACGGATAAGCTGTTTTTCCCCTCCTGTCGGGTAAAGCGTCGGCACGGCGACAACGCTCATCATGTCCGGTTCCGCGCCCAGACAGGCGAGCGCGGCGGGTTCCATGCCGCGCACGGCATCGCGCATGGCGGCAATGGCTTCGGGCTTGTTGTCCTCAATGCCGACCAGCACCCGCCGCGCGCCAGTCAATTGCGCCAGAATGGCCGCCCCGGTCACGACGCTGGCGGCGCGTTCGCGCATCAGGCGGTCATCGCAGGTAATCCAAGGCTCGCATTCCGCGCCGTTGATAATCAGCGTCTCAATTTCGCTCCGGGCCTTGAGATGGCTTGGAAAAGCCGCGCCGCCCATGCCAACGATGCCGCTTGCCTGAATGCGGAGAATCAGTTCTTCGTGGCTTGCCGTGGCGGGGTCGAGCGGCTCGGACGTAATCCAGCGTTCCTCGCCGTCCGGCTCAATCACAATGGCTTGCGAGGCCAGCCCGGAGGGGTGCGCCATCGGGTAGCGCCCGATTTCCGCCACCGTGCCGGAAGTCGGCGCGTGGATGGCTGTTCCCGCCACGCCTTCGGCCTCGCCGATGCACTGGCCTTTCAATACTTTGTCGCCGACGGTGACGATTGTTCTGGCCGACCCTTGGCTGCTCTGGACAAGCAGCACCACCAGCCGCGAGGGCAAAGGCACGCGCTGGATGGGCACTTCCGAAGATTCCTTCTTGTGGGAGTCGGGCTTGACGCCGCCTTGGAATCTGAAAAGTTCCGAAGTCATTCCACCACCTTGAGTCCGGTTTTCGGATACTTCCAGCGCCAGTTCTGCGGCGTGCGCGGCTCTTCCGCCAGAGAGATGCAATCGACGGGGCAGGGCGGCAGGCACAGTTCGCAGCCCGTGCAATAGCGGCTCACCACCGTGTGCATCTGTTTGGCTGTGCCGACAATCGCGTCGACCGGACACGCTTGGATGCACAGCGTACAGCCGATGCAAGTCTGCTCATCGATGACCGCCACGATTTTCAGCTTCTCTTCCACCGCGCCGCGTGGCTTGAATTCGCGCCCGAGAAGTTCTGCCAGCACACGCACGCCATCGTCGCCCCCCGGCGTGCACAGGTTGATTTCAGCCTCGCCGCTGGCAATGGCTTCGGCATAGGGCTTGCAGCCCGGATAGCCGCATTGGGCGCATTGGGTCTGCGGCAGGATAGCGTCGATCTGCTCGGCCAGCGGATTGCCCTCGACCTTGAAATAGACCGAGGCATAGCCCAGCGCCGCGCCAAGCGCGAGGGCGATTCCTGACATAACTAAAAGGGCAGCAAGCATCGGTCTAAAAAACGAAAAGGCTTGGAATGGCGTGGCTTCAAGGGTGGAAACGGTCCAGCCCGGCGAACCCCATGAAGGCGAGGCTCATGAAACCAGCGGTCATCATGGCAATCGGCACGCCCCGGAACGCCAGCGGCACATCGGCTCCTTCAAGCCGCTCGCGGATGCCGGCGAACAGAACCAGTGCAAACGTGAAGCCAACCGCAGAGCCGAATCCGAACAGCAAGGCTTCGAGCAGTCCGTAACCGAGGTTCGCGCTCAGCAGGGGAATGCCGAGCACCGCGCAGTTGGTGGTAATCAGCGGCAGGTAGATGCCAAGCACCTGCTGCAACACCGGACTGGTCTTGTGGATGACCAGTTCCGTAATCTGCACGATGGCGGCAATCAGCACGATAAAGGCGAGCGTCCGCAGATAAGCGAGGTCAAACGGCGTCAGCAGATAATGGTCAATCAGATAACACGCCCCCGCCGCCAGCGTGAGCACGAAAGTCGTCGCTATGCCCATGCCGATAGCGGTTTCGAGCTTCTTCGAGGTTCCCATGAACGGGCACAGTCCGAGAATACGGACGAAAACCACGTTATTGACGAGAACCGCGCCGAGGACGATGAAAAGATAGCTCATTCTGGATTAGGCAAAACCGGGGGGGCGTGCGCTGCGGGCAAAGGGGCGATTATACCTTGCCCGACGCGGGCGGCGCACGAGGCCGTGGCGGGAGCCTGCACGGAAAAGCCACGCTTAATCTGGCATCAAAACTGGAGCCGTTCCAGCAGTTCCCGTTCAAATTTGATGGCACGCGACGCTCGTGCCAACCCGCCGTCGCTGAGCAAAAAGCTGTCTTCCACGCGCTCGCCGAGCGTGACGATTCGGGCGGTTTCCAATCTGATGCCATGCTTAGCCAAAACTTCGGCCACATCAAACAATAGCCCCGGACGGTCTGCGGCGATGATCGACAAGATGTGGCGGCCTGATTCGTCGGCAGTCAGGTTGACGGTGGGCGTAATCGGAAAGTGGCGCACTTGGCGCGAGACGCGCACAGTGGGAGGGCGCACGATTTTTTCCGGGTTTTGCAGGACAGGCGGGAGTTCCTGCTCAATTTGGCAGAGGATGTCGCCGTAATCTTCTTCCTGTTCATTGGGATTTCGCAGGATGAAGCTGTCGAGCGCGTGGCCGTGCCGAGTGGTGTGTACCTTGGCATCCAGAATGGACAGGCCCATGCGGCTGAAAAATCCGGTCAGGCGCATGAAAAGGTCTTTCTGATCCAGCGTGTATGCCATGACCTGAACATCATCGCTGCTATCCAGCATCCGCGCCCTGACAACAGGTTTCGTGGATTCGACCCGGTCATAGAGCATCTGCGTGTGCCAGGCGATTTCATCGGACGAGTGGCGCATGAAATAAACCGCGTCGAGCCGCGACCACAGTTCGTCTTCAGCGCCGGCGCGCAGCCCGTGCTGGTGCAGGAGATAGCAGGCTTCGGCGATGCGCTCGTCTTGGCGCAGCGCCTGCTGGGGCGTTGCGCCGCGCAGCAGGCGTTGCGTGGCAAAAAAGAGGTCTTCGAGCAGCCTGCTTTTCCAGCCGTTCCAGACCGTCGGGCTGGTTCCGCGAATATCGGCGTGGGTCAGCAGGTACAGCGCCGCCAGCCGACGCTCGTCGCCGACGAGGGCGGCGAATTTCTGGATGACCTGCGGGTCGGTGATGTCCTCCTTCTGCGAGGTGAGCGACATGATGAGATGGTTGCGCACCAGCCAAACGACAAGCTGGGTATCTTCGTCATCCAGCCCGTGATGCTCACAGAATTCACGCGCATCGGCCATGCCCAGAACCGAATGGTCGCCGCCGCGCCCCTTGGCGATGTCATGGAAGAGGGCGGCGATATAAAGCAGCCAGTGGCGCTCGAACCCAAGCATCAGGCTGGTCATGAGCGGATGCTCGTGGGCATGGATGCCCATCGTGAAGCGGCGCATGTTGCGCAATACTAGGAGCGAGTGCTGATCCACGGTATAGGCGTGGAAAAGGTCGTGCTGCATCTGGCACAGAATTTTCCGCCACGGCGGCAAGTAGCGCGACAGGATGCCGCACTGGTTCATCCGGCGGAACGCATGGAGGACACCATGCTTTTGCTGGAGGATGGCGAGAAATTTTGCGCGGTTTCCAGGGTCGTTTCGGAACGCGGCATTCACGCGGTTGCGGTTGCTCCAGAGCGCGCGCAGGGTGCGGGCGGTCATCTCTGTGAGTTCCGAGCGTTGCTGGAGCAGCAGGAAACATTCGAGCATGGCGGAGGGATTTTGCTCGAAAACCTTTTCATCACGGATGTCGAGCAGCTCGCGCACGGCCTGAAAACGCTCGTTGATGACAATGGCGGGAAGCTCGCGCCCCGGCAGAATTTCGTTGCCGTAGTTCAGAAGCAGGATGCCGTTGATTTGGGTGAGTTTCTTGGCCGTCAAGTAGTAACGCTGCATCAGGATTTCCGAAGCGCGGCGGGCGCGGGTGGGCTTGATGCCCATCACGCCGGCAAGCCGTTCCTGATAATCGAACAGCAAACGGTCTTCGGCGCGCGCCGCCAGATAATGCAGGCGGATGCGCACATGCCGCAGGAAGCGTTCCGTGCTGCGCAGCCCAGCCGCTTCGTTGGCGGTAATCAGTCGGTGGCGGACGAGTTCCCGCCAGTTGCGGCCCAATCCAGCGGCGCGGGCAATCCAGCCAAGCAATTGCAGGTCGCGCAGCCCGCCGGGGCTTTCCTTGCAGTTGGGTTCCTGCGTGTAAGGCGTGCCGTTGTAACGCGCATAACGCTGGTCGCGTTCCAGCAGTTTGGCGCGGAAAAACTCGCTCACGTCGGTTTGCGCCCGATAGCGCATCTGAAATTGCTGGAACAGGCCTTCGCTGCCGGTAAGCAAGCGGGATTCAAGCAGGGTGGTCTGTATTGTGATGTCGGCCAGGGACGCTTCAAGGCATTCGTCAACGGTGCGGGCGCTGTGGCTGATAGCAAGCCCCACGTCCCACAACGCGCCAATCAGCGCCTCAATTCTGTCTTTTAGCTCATCATCGGCGGGTTCGGGCAGCAGGAACAACAGGTCGACATCGGAGCAGGGGAACAGTTCGCCGCGCCCGTAGCCACCAACCGCCACCAGCGCCGCGCCAGCGGGCATGTCGCAGGCTTTCCATATCTCGGCGGCTGCCGCGTCAGCCAGCGCCGCAAGCCCTTGCAGCAGCCGCGTGGTCTGGGGCTTTTCCTCATAGGCCAACCGCAAGACCGTCCGCGCCGCTTCAAGGCGCTTGCGCCCAACAGCGATTGCCCGCTGCAATTTCAGCGCACGACGGTCATCGTTCATGGAATCCGTCAGATGCCAAGGCTTGCGATGTCGATGACAAAACGGTATCGGACATCGCCCTTGAGCATCCGTTCATAGGCAGCATTGATTTCGTCGGCACGAATCAGTTCGATGTCTGAAACGATGCCGTGGCGGGCGCAGAAATCCAGCATCTCTTGTGTTTCCGGGATACCGCCAATCATCGAGCCGGCAATCGCCCGACGTTTGGTAATCAGGTTGAACACATTGGGCGAAGGATGCGGCGAAGCGGGTGCGCCCACCAGCGCCAGCACGCCGTCGCGTTTCAGGAGCGCCAGCAAGGCATCGAGGTCGTGCGGCGCGGCGACGGTATTGAGGATGAGGTCGAAACTTTTGAGGTGCGCCGCCATTTCTTCGGCGTTGCGCGAGACGACGGTCTCATCCGCGCCCAGCGCCTTGGCGGCTTCACGCTTGGATTCGGACGTAGTGAAAGCCACCACATGCGCCCCCATCGCGTGCGCTAGTTTGATGCCCATATGGCCGAGGCCACCGATGCCGACAACGCCGACCTTTTTACCCGGCCCCGTGTTCCAGTGGCGCAGCGGCGAATAGGTGGTAATGCCCGCGCACAAGAGCGGGGCGACAGCGGCAAGCTGTTCTTCAGGGTGACGGACGCGCAGCGCATAGCGTTCATGCACGACGATTTTTTGCGAATAGCCGCCAAGCGTCCAGCCGGGTTCGTCCGCCGTCGGGGAATTGTAGGTTCCGACCATGCCATCGCAGTAGTTTTCCAGTCCGGCGTCGCATTCCTCGCAATACTGGCAGCTATCGACAATGCAGCCAACGCCGACGAGGTCGCCGATCTGAAACTCCGTGACCTGCTGACCGACAGAGGACACGCGCCCGACAATTTCATGCCCCGGTACGCAGGGGAAGTGCGTCCCTGCCCATTCGGCCCGCACCTGATGCAAATCCGAATGGCAGATGCCGCAATAGGCAATGTCGATTTGAATATCGTGCGAGCCGGGAGCGCGGCGGGCAATCCGCATGGGTTCCAAGGGCTTGTCGCCCGCGTGTGCGCCATAGGCGTTGACGAGTGTCGGATGTTGGGTATTGCCGCATAGTGTGCACATTTCATGCCTCGCGGAAGTCAAACGTTCATGACATGGGAGCGGGAGCCAGCGCGGCGAGCGACCCCGCAATCAGTTTTGGCGGGGGAGGGCAGTCGGCGGAAAGCGTCAGGACTTCCACGCCGCTATCGGTAACGAGCACCGTATGCTCCCATTGCGCCGACAGGCTGCGGTCGCGGGTGATGATTGTCCAGCCGTCGGGCAACTCCGAAATACCCGCCTTGCCCGCATTGATCATCGGCTCAATGGTAAAAATCACGCCGGATTCCAGTTTTTCGCCCGAACCCGGCTTGCCGTAGTGCAGCACTTGCGGCGCTTCATGGAAATTGCGCCCGATGCCATGCCCGCAGAATTCACGCACCACCGAAAAACCGTTGCCTTCGGCATGCCGCTGAATAGCGTGGCCAATATCGCCCAGCCTTGCGCCGGGCCGCACTGCGGCGATGCCGAGCCACATACATTCGTAAGCGACTTGGCACAAACGTTTGGCAAGAATGGAAGCCTCGCCGATGATGAACATCCGGCTGGTGTCCCCGTAAAAACCCGCTTGGGTGATGACGGTCACGTCGATATTGAGAATGTCGCCTTTTTTGAGCGGTTTATTCCCCGGAATGCCGTGGCAGACCTGATGATTGAGCGAAGTGCAGATCGAAGCGGGATACGGCGTATAGCCCGGCGGCGCATAGTTGAGCGTCGCCGAAGTCGTGCGCTGCACCTTTTCCATGTATTCACGGCACAGCCTGTCCAGTTCGAGGGTCGTAGTGCCGGGCTGGACAAACGGCGCGATGTAGTCGAGCACCTCCGCAGCCAAACGGCAAGCAGTACGCATTTCTTTTATTTCTTCCGGCGTCTTGGCTATGGATTTGCTCATCGTCGGCGCATTGAATTGAAATGAAATGAGGTACGGGAGGCTAACGCATATGACGCTTACGGGCAAAGAAAAAAAGTGCGGTTTGGGATGTCTTGTGGCAGATGATGAACCGGATGATTTGTACTGCTGATTTTTTAAAAGAACCATAATCTGCATTATGTTAACTTGCGAAGAAAGGGAAGGCGCGGCGCAAGGCGGCGGCGCATAATCCGGCGCAGGAGAGCAAAGCCCACCCCCTGCGAGGAACGCTGCCATGCCCACTCCCGGAACCCTCCGAGAAGAAATCGAACTCTCCCGCCTCTTGGGCTGGCTTGCAGCTATCACGCCGTCTGTGACCAAGCAGCATCGCGCGCTGCTGGCGAATGCCGCCTGTCTCATTCTGGGCGGACGCTGGGCTTGCAGCAAAAAAAACAGAAGCAGCCCCTAGCCCTTCTGCAAATTATGCAGCATTGCCCGCCGCAAAATATCGTTTATGCGCGTCTGGTAACGCTTGCCCGTCTGCCGGAAAAACTCCAGAACGTCCGCATCTATGCGGAGCGTCACCTGTTTCTTGGCAGGAACGTCCGAAGCCTTCCACCAGACCGCATCCGGCATAAACGGCGCATCGCTGAAATCAATCTGCGAATCGGGCATCGCGGCTAAAGCATCCAGCCGCGCCTTTTGCTCGTCGGTCAGAACCGGAGGGCTTTTCGCGTCAAGCGTTAGCCTGACCATATCGGTTTTTTTCATCGCTGGTTGCCTTTCTCGCTGAAATCAGGCGGATTCTTTCCTTGCCGCGCACGGTATAGAGAACGTGCAGCACCGCCGAACGCACAAGCCCGACCGTCGCAAAACGGTCTTCCCCGTAGTTTTCGCGACCGTCATAGGTTTCTATGCGGCAGGAATCGCAAAAGATTTGCGCGGCTTCCTCAAAAGCGACACCGTGCTTTTTCAGGTTAAGCGCCGCTTTCTTGGAATCCCACTCAAATTCAATCATGGGCAAACAGTAGCTTCTTTTGTAACTACAGTCAAGCCATGAAAAATCAAAAATCGGACGTTTTCGCCGTCCATTGCGACACACCCAAGACTTCGCCCCTTGTGGGCGCTGGCGGCGGCGGGACGGCTTCGGTACGCTCAGCCCGCCCGCCGCCGCCAGCGCCCATGAAGTCGTAAAAGGGCGTGTTCCCATGCTCGACCGCCACGCAGAAGCTGTGCGAGACGCTGTAGCGCGTGGCCTGCTGGGTAGAGCAGCGGCACTTGCTCCCGCGCATCACGCACCCCGCCACTGCTGGGCATCTCGGCAGCGGACTTGGTGGGAGATACGGAAAGAGAATACTTGAGCGGCAACATGGAAAATGGGGGCGCTGAAATTGATTGCGCCTAACCTTTATCCCATTTGGCTTTAGCCGCTTTTTTTTCGCAATTTCTGACAGCTTTTCGCCAGATTCAATCCCGTTTTTCCAAAACCAGCCAGACACGCCCCCGGCGGCTGTGGCAGACACAATCCCCAAGCGGTAAGCATAACGGCCCCGGAACCGAACGCAATTGCCGCAAAATTTCGGCAAGCCGCACCGTGGCGGGCGGCTTTGCGCCGAGCCGACGGAGTTCCCATCGGAACAGGTTGGCAAGCCTCGCGGAGCTTAAATTGAGCAAAGAAGCCCGATTGAATGCCTTGTGCTCGCCCTCCCCACTTTCACATGCCGCCGCAGCGGTGTCCATTTGGGCAAGTTCGTCGAGCAGCCCAGCGGCTTCCCGAAAGTGGGACGCGGCGCGCGCCAAAGTTTGGCGGGCGGCGGGATACCGCGCCTCAATCGCGGGCAGGATGCGGTGGCGCAGGTCGTTGCGGGCAAAACGCGCATCGGCGTTGCTGTCGTCAATCACCCAGCCGAGCTTTCTTTCCCGCGCATAAGCGAGAATTTCTTCCCGCCCCGTTTCCAGCAAAGGCCGCAGCAGCCCTGTTCGCTGGATGGATTGCGTCGGTTCGATGGCAGCCATTGCCGCCGCGCCCTGCACGCCCGCGCCGCGCAGCAGACGGAAAAGGACGGTTTCAGCTTGGTCGTCGCGGTGATGCCCAAGGACGAGCCAATCGCACTCGACACTGAAAAGCGCGGCGTGGCGGGCGATGCGAGCCGCTTCTTCCGGCCCGCCGGGGTGGTCGCGGGAAACTTCCACCCTGAAAACATGCAGGGGAATATTCCGACGCTCGCAGAACTCAGCGCAGAAATCCTGCCATTCGTCAGCCGCCGGGTTCAATCCGTGATGGACGTGCGCGGCTTCGAGCCTGTAATTGAAGTGTGGCCGCAGAGCGCCGAGCACATCGAGCAGCACGACCGAATCGGCTCCACCCGAAAACGCGCAGCACAAGCGATGGCACGAACCAACCTCCGCAGCGACCAGCACTGCGGAGGCCGCGTCAAGCACGCCCGCCACGGCGGGCAAAGCCCTAGGCGGCCTGCTCCTTGAAGCGGCCATAGCTCATGAGTTTTTCCATGCGCTGCGCGAGCAGTTCGTCGGATGAAAGCCCCGAGAGCTGGCGCAGAGCGTCCGCCAGCGCGTTTTTGAGATTTTTCGCCATGAGCTTATGGTCTCGGTGCGCACCGCCCGACGGCTCATTGACGATTTTGTCGATTAGCCCAAGCGAGTTGAGGCGCGAAGCGGTAATGCCCATCGCGTCGGCAGCCAGCGAGGCTTTTTCCGCGCTTTCCAGAG
>JAITVD010000014.1 GCA_031285965.1 Azoarcus sp. | reverse complement strand
ATAAGCGATTTATCCATGATTGAAGCCAAAGCAGAATGGAACGCTTTGCGTTCTTTAGTAAAAATAGAATCAGAACGTTACATCAAGAGCACAGGCAAGACTGAGAAAGAAACAAGGCTTTACATCAGCAGTTTGCGGGCAGATGCCAAATTGATAAACCAGTCTGTACGTGCGCATTGGGGTGTGGAAAACTCCCTGCATTGGGTGCTGGATGTAGGATTCAATGAAGATGCCGGCCGCAAAAGAGCAGGATTTGCGGCACAAAACTATTCGCTTATCAGTCGTATTGCGCTAAACCTGCTGAAAAATGAGAAAACAACCAAGGTGGGGGTTAGAGGTAAGCGATTGAAGGCCGGGTGGGACAATAGATACCTACTCAAACTTATCAGAAATTAGATGCGTCGGCCCTGGGAAGACATGTCCTTGAATCTGGATGAAGTAGTCGTGGTCGGCTACGGTACGCAGCGCAAATCGGATGTAACCGGTTCCATCAGTGTCATTTCCGGAGAGGATATGCTTGCCCGTCCCTCGTTTGGCGCTTTGGTGGTTTCCTTTAATGTCGTAAATCATTCAGGTGCAAAACCCCTCATGTTCATAAATGACAGGGATTTGGTTATTCCGACAACTCACGGAGAACATTTCGTTACATTTACGGTTGATTTTGAGCAGAAAGCGGTACGGATTTCCAACGGTTCTCACCTTGCGGAATTTCCCCTATCCGCGAAGTTGGAGCAAATGATTGTAAATCGCATATACAACAGTCAGAAAGATAATTTTCACGATAAAATAGTATTCTAAGTATTGGTTTCCCGCTGCCGCGAGTTTAACAAAGCGTATAACCTATGTCTTTCCGTCCTCACAGCCTTAAAGTCCTTCACCGTCCTGAAAGGACAGATTTCAAAAATTATTTTGAATGTAAGCGGCATTTCAAACCTGCGGGCAAAGCGATTGTCGAGGCAAAACACATCCTGATTGACGGATAACCCTTGCAATCCGCCATCCCACGCGCAGAGGCGAATGGCTTTTGCCCTCACTGCATTCGTCATAACTGTATTCTCTGCCTCCACGCTTTCACCGGAGTGAACTTCACCCCCTTTGGATTGACCGCCATGATTTTATCCACGGTGGATTTGTGCACTAGATGTGTTGGGTACAGTTTGATGAATAAACGCTTGGCGCAACCGCAGCCAGTTCTTCGTTGTCCTTAAAGCCATTCATCAAAAAACACTGCGAACCGAAAGCAAACCTTGCCGACACTTCGTTTGAAGAGGTAAAATAGGAAAATGTTAACAACAGCATTCGCAACAGGCGGCTGCCGGATTTCCCCGTATAGAGAACGCAATACTTACCATTGGAGCACGCTATGCGCAACACCACAACCTTCGATACTCACCTGTTTGCCAAACAACTGGAAAGCAAAGGCTTTAGCCCACAACAGGTCGGGGAAATCAACGATGCCCTAAAAAATGCTTTTCAATCGCAGAAAACGGCAAAAAAAGAAGTGATTAAAATTAGAAATGAACAGAAAGCAGATTATGAAAAAGTGGAAGCCATTACAAGAAAGGCTTTTTATAATTTGTATGTTCCAGGATGCGCTGAACACTATTTAGTTCATGCCATGCGGCATCACAACGATTTTCTGCCGGAACTGGATTTTGTCATTGAAATTGACGGCAGCATCATCGGAAATATAATGTATACAAAAGCAAGATTGGTTGATGAGGCTGGAAAAGAAAAGAAAATCTTAACTTTCGGCCCCGTTTGCGTTTTGCCGGAATATCAGAGAAAAGGATACGGAAAAATGTTGATGGAACATTCCTTCAAAGAAGCGACCGCGCTGGGTTACGATGTGATCGTTATATTCGGAAGCCCAAGCAATTATGTAGGTCTTGGCTTCAAGAGTTGTAAAAAATATAATATCTGCATGGAAAATGGAACATATCCATCCGCGATGATGGTAAAAGAACTGAAACCAAATGCTTTGGACGGAAGAAAATGGTTTTACCATGATAGCCCTGTCATGCACATTGACGAAAAAGAAGCAGAAAAATTTGATGAAACCTTTGAAAAAATGGAGAAAAAACACCAGCCAAGCCAAGAAGAATTTTATATCTATAGCCATTCTATTTTATCTCTTAGAGATTTTTATTGATATATGTAATTCCTCACTTTGAGCCATCTTCCGCCGCGAGTTCCTTTGGACACCCCTATCTCTACCGCCACGCCCAAAACCCCCCGCTGGCTGCGCGGCGCGTTTGGACGCGGAGTGCTCTGGCTCCTCTTTCTGGGGCCGTTTTTCTTTCTCTCCTACGGCTTCGCCAATCAACATGCCGCCCGGATGGACACAGCAATCGGCGTGGGAAATCTGGTTTTTGCTTGGGAGCGCGGCATTCCTTTGTGGCCGTGGACGATTCTGCCGTATTGGTCTATTGACCTGCTCTACGGCTTCGCGTTTCTCTGTTGCCGCGACAAGGCGGCGACGAATCGGCTGGGCAAGCGGCTTTTGAGCGCACAACTGATTTGCGTGGCCTGTTTCCTGCTGTGGCCGTTGCGCTTCACCTTCGCGCGCCCGCCGCTTGAAGACCTGTCCGGCGCGCTGTTCAATGCCTTGGCGAGCTTCGACCTGCCTTATAACCAAGCCCCTTCGCTGCATATCGCCCTGCTCGTCATCGTCTGGCGGCAATTCGCCACGTTTGCGACCGTCCGTTTCGCGCGTGGGCTGATTCACGCTTGGGCGCTGCTGATCGGACTCTCGGTGCTCACGACTTGGCAGCATCATTTCATTGATGTACCAACCGGATTGGCCGCAGGGCTTTTCTGCCTCTGGCTTTGGCCGGAACAAGGCAAAACGCCTTTGGAGAAAGCCGTAACGCGCCGCCCGCCGCTGGCCTTGCGCTATCTCGTTGCCGCTTTGCTGCTGCTGGCCGCCGCAATCGCGCTAGGCGGCATCGGTCTCTTCCTCTGCTGGCCCGCGCTCTCGCTGGCGCTCGTCGCGTTCAATTACGCTTGGGCGGGTGCGGCGGGATTCCAGAAGCAGGACGGGCGGCACACGCTCGCGGCGAAATGGCTTTTCGCGCCCTACATGCTGGGCGCATGGATCAATTCACGGCTCTGGACGCGGCGCGATTCCGCGCCCAGCCTGATCGGCGGCGGCATCTGGCTAGGACGGCTGCCCACGGCGCGAGAATTCGCCGCTTGGGCGAGGCAACGCAACGGCGCAGTGGCGCTCTTTGATCTGACTGCCGAACTGCCCGCGCCCAAGTTGCCCGCCGAAGCCGCCTACATGTCCCTGCCTTGCCTCGACCTCGCGCCCGTTCCGGCCTCAATCCCGTCGGATGCCTGCCTGTTGGACGCCGTAAAGCGGCTAGCGGCATTAAGACGCGCCCGCCCGGATTGCGAGATATGGATAGCCTGCGCCTTGGGCGTGTCGCGCAGCGCCAGCGTCGTGGCCGCTTGGCTGTGCGCCACGACGGGGCCAAGCGCCAGCGTTCAGGAAGCGGTGGAGCAGATTCGCCGCGCCCGCCCGTCTATCGTGATTGGGCAAGGCAGCCTGGCGAGCCTCGAAAAGTTTGCTTTGCTCACGATGACGGAGGCGCTTTGCAAGCCCAATGCGCCGCCTTCAAAAGATTATGGGGAAAACATTTCCGAAGGCGGCTAAAACATTCAATGCTGCTTGCTGCGCGCTTGTGCCGACTGCGGTTTTTTTGGAGCCAGCGCAGCCCAACGAATGGCGAAGCGTTTACGACCTTATATGTGCAGCATCCAACAGCCTATCCCATATCAACGTGCTGAATCGCCTTAAATACTACGTCAAATTCATGCGTCAGTTTTTTTGCGATTTCAGACAGTTCATGCCCCACATTGCTCACTTCGGTCACGGAACTATTTTGTTCTTCTATTACTTCTGACGTGGTTCCTGCGGTGCTTTCTATCGTCTGTATCATAGACATCAGTTCTTTTATTGAACCCGCAATCTCACCCACAAAGACTAATAGCTCTGAAATAGTATTCGTTCCAGATTCTATATCCTTTTCGGTGACATTCATTGAGGTGGTCGCCTCTTTGATAAGTTCCTTTATCTCTTGTATCGTCTCTTTTATCGACAGCGCAGATTCTTGGGAGTTTTTTGAGAGTTCCTTGACGCCGTCCGCAACGACCTTAAACCCCCTACCTACTTCCCCCGCATGAGCCGCTTCTATTGAGGCGTTGATTGCCAAGAAATTCGTCTTTGCCGATATTTCCTGTATTACATTGATAAACTTGGTTATCGTTTCTAATTTTGATTTTAGGGCGGAAACTTTATCAACCGAAAATTTCATTGATTCATTGATGTTTTTCATATTCTCCTGAACACTAGTGGCATACTTGCTGCTTTCTCCAGCCTTGCCACTTACACTGTATCCTGTTTCTACGCCTTTCTTAATACTGCTAAGCGATTCTGAGGCATTTTCATCAACCCTTTGGGAAGAGTGCAGCACTTTTTTCATCACAGCATTGAGGCTGTCCGATACAAAATCTATTTTTTTGATGGTTTCTCCTATAGAGTTCATTGTCTCCTGCACAAGCGTATTATCTTTTACTACTTCTACGGCTCCTATAGGATTTCCGCTTTCATCGTAGATGCCCGAATTAGATACCAGAGAATGAACGGTATCGCCATTTTTATGATAAACATCAACAGCAACATCCCTTAAAAATTGTTTTACAGTAATGCAATGCTGAGTTGGACACTGACTATGCGGAGGGCAAACTTTCGCCTTGAATATTTCATAGCACTTCAATTTTTTTGCTTCCTCCTCACTATAACCAGTCAGTTTTGCAATAGATTGTGGCCAAAAAACTATATTATAGTCCATATCCCTAACATAATAAGGGTCAGGCATCGCCGATTTTATTCCCTCAAGCTCCGCTATTTTTGTTCTAATATTTTTGCGTTTTGAATCTACTTTTTTTGGTTTGGAAAAGATAGAATTACTAGACGAAGACTTTTTTGAGAAAGCGAACATAAGTTTCTCCTCTAAATTAGTTAAAAGCAACCCATCAATTCCGACTGCTGATTATAATTATGATTAGCTACTTATAGAGTGTATTTTTACAGGAGTTGTGCAATACGTCACAAAAACACATGCAAGTATCTGTAAGCGCCTAAACACATCGTCTGCGGACAACGACTTTTATTTATGACAAATATGACAAAGAGCATTTACAGGTCTGTTATGTAACGTAGCAGTGTACATAATTTTTTAATTTCCATATATGACATTAAACTCATGATTTCCATATTGCACATTACCATAATTTGTTATTTATACATTTTTGACAACACCAAAGGATTTGAGAAAATTTTTACCTGCCATCTTCTTCCCTCTTCAAAGATATTAAATCCGACCGAACCGCATAATTGATATAACATAACAAAAACATGAATCAACCATGAAAATTACCATGACCACGAAATTGTCGGATGAAACCGCCCTTCTGCCGGACGAACCCGCGTCTGTCCGCGCCTCGGCGCTCATCGGGTTTGCCGTGTGCGAGGCGGCTGGACGGCTCCATATCTGGAATCCCGCTTTGCTGTGCCTTTCTTTTTTGGCGGCTTTCCTGAGCGGCGCGGCTTTTTCGTTGTGCCTGCCTTGCGTGGCCGCCGCTGCTTGCCATGCCTATTTCGCGTGGCGGCTGGCCTTTGACCGCCCTATTTTCGCCGCATGGGCGCGCGGGTCTATTACGCCAATCACCGCAGCCACGGCGATTTCGTCCTTCTCTGGGTGATTCTGCCGCCCGCGCTGAGAGCCGTCACCCGTCCCGTCGCGGGCGCGGACTACTGGCTGCGCGGCAAGCTGCGGCGCTACCTGATTGAAAAGGTGTTTCGCGGCCTGCTCATCAACCGTCGGGTGAAGCGCGGCGACGACCCCATTAGCATCATGCTGGCGTCGCTCGCGGCGGGCGAATCGCTCATCATGTTTCCCGAAGGCACGCGCAATCAGGGCGACGGCCTCTTGCCTTTCAAATCGGGCATTCATCATCTGGCCGAAAAGCGCCCTGAGACTGAATTTGTCCCGGTCTGGATTGAAAACCTCGGACGCGCCCTGCCCAAAGGCGGCATGCTGGTCGTGCCGCTCTTATGCACGGTGACGATTGGCGCACCGATTTTGCTCGAACCGAGCGAACGCCGCGCCGACTTCCTCGCCCGCTGCCGGAACGCCCTGCTCGCCTTGGAACCTGCCGAGTAATCAAGCATGCCCGCTCTGGAATCCTCCCCATCGCATACCCTGTTGCTCGTTTTCGCGGGCATCGCCGGATGTTTGCTTGCCGCCAGCCTCATCGCCCTCATCCTGCGCGTGACGCTGCCCAACGGACGAACAAGCCCCGTCATCCTCAACCTGAACGCGCGCATCAACGCCTGGTGGGTCATGGCGCTCATTCTGGCGCTGGCGTTCTGGGCGGGGAACGCGGCCACCATCGCGCTCTTTGCCTTTGTTTCCTTTCAGTCGCTGCGCGAATACATCTCGGTGACTTATACCCGGCGCGGCGACTACCGGGCGCTTCTCTGGTGCTTCTTCTTTTTCCTGCCCCTGCAATATGGGCTAATCGGCATCGGCTGGTACGGGCTGTTTTCCATTCTGATTCCGGTTTACGCCTTCTTGCTGCTGCCCATTTCATCCACGCTCGGCGCGGACACGACGCGCTTTCTCGAACGCGTCGCCAAAATGCAATGGGGGCTGATGATTTGCGTCTATTGCCTCTCATATGTTCCCGCGCTGCTGACGCTCGACATTCACGAATTCGGCGGGCGCAACCTGCAACTGATTGTTTTTCTGCTGCTGGCCGTCCAGTCAAGCGACGTATTTCAGTACGTGTGGGGCAAACTGCTGGGACGACGCAAGCTGGCCCCGGCAATTTCGCCCTCGAAAACGCTGGAAGGGCTTATCGGCGGCGTATTGACTTCCACCGCCGTCGGCGCGGCGCTCTGGCAAATCACGCCGTTTTTATGGTGGCAGGCCGCGCTGATCGCGCTCACCATCAACATCCTCGGATTCTTCGGCGGCTTCGTGCTCTCGGCCATCAAGCGCGACCGGGGCATCAAGGACTGGGGGCAGATGATCGAAGGCCACGGCGGCATGCTCGACCGCGTCGACTCGGTGAGCTTTTCCGCGCCGATTTTTTTCCATATCGTCCGGTATTGGTGGGGATAGCGAGGCATCTTCTGCCCGTCTATTCATGGCTACAACATAAAAACGCGCAAACACAAGCCATGCCTCATGCAAATCCATCACTCGGCGCACATTATGCCTTTTGCCGCTGAACGCCAAAATCAATAGCAATTGCCTTGTCGCGGCTCCGTTCACAAAAAAAGATGGGCGTGTTAGGCTCGTTCCCGCTGTTGGCAAAACACTCCTTTTACGCATGCGGAATTTTGCTTGCGCTTGTTGTTTGGCTGGCAGGGTTTTATTCTAAAAACATTATGGAGGAGGCAACATGTCTCAAGTTCAGGAAACAAAAATTGTTAGTGCAGACCCTACTGCATTAGGCGTATTCGGGCTTTCGCTGATTACGTTTGTCGCGTCATCTAGCAAATTGGGGTGGACCAGCAATTCCATCGATTTGATACCGTGGGCAATTTGCCTAGGTTCATTTGCGCAATTATGGGCAGCCGCCATCGACTTCAAGCGCAACAGCTATTTCGGCGCAACGGTTCTGGGCGCTTTTGGTCTTTTCTGGCTGGGCGTCGCGGTGACGTGGGCCATTCACAGCGGCTTTTTTGGCGCTGACATTGCCAGCGCCGCCGATATGAAGCAATTCGGATATGCCTGTTTCGGCTATCTGATTTTCTGCGCTTTTGTCACCGTCACCGCGTTTGAGTGCAACAAGGTTTTCGGCGTCATCCTCGTGCTGATTCTTGTCCTGCTCGCTTCGCTCGGATTGCAGATTCTCGGCATCAATAAAGAACTGTTCGGGCCGCTCGCGGGCTATTCGGAGCTTCTGATTTCCCTGCTCGGCTTCTACGCCGCTGGCGCAATCTACCTCAATACTTTCTTTGGCCGCCAGATTCTGCCGCTCGGCAAGCCAATGGGGTGGGTCAAGAAAGCCGCCTGACCCGTTTTTCTGGGCAGCAAAAGAAAAAGCCAGATTCCCGCCAAAGCGGGGTCTGGCTTTTTTGATCGGAACCCAACATCAGGTTTTCCGGCATCCCGCCAAAGTAGCGAAGGTTTCGTTCCGCGCCACGCAATGCGGATGCCAAAAAACCGCAGCCCGCTTGGGCAAAAGGGGCAAACGCCCGAACCGCCTTTTGCGCGGGCAGCAAGTCAGCCTTGCTCTCCCGCGTCCGGCGGATGGAGCATCACATGCCGACTGTACAGACCCACCGCCCGTTCCTTGTGGCGGCTGATGTTGAACAGGGTCGCGTTGGGCAATTCACGGTGCAGCAGTTCGAGCGGCACTCTGTCATCTCTTACATCAAACGCATCGGTCGCTTCCTCGATGAACACCCATTGAGGCTGTTGCAGGAAAAGACGCGCAATGCCAAGGCGCTGCTGCGTGCGCAAGGGCAGCGCCCGCGACCAGTCCTCCATGTCGTCGAGCCGCGACTGCAACCAGCCGATGCCGGCGCATTCCAGCGCCCAGCGCAGGACGCTTTCCTTGTATTGGGCATCAAAATGCGGATAAGCCAGCACTTCGCGCAGCGAGCCAGCGTGCAGGTAGGGGCGCTGGGCGGCAAAGGCAATTTCGCGCCCGGCGGGAAGCAGGATTTCGCCATGCCCCCACGGCCATAGCCCCGCGACCGCCTTGAAGAGCGCCACCGTGACCGCCGGATTGCCCGTTATCAGGATGCGCTCGCCGTGGCGCGCTATGAGATTGAAATCGGCGAGCAAGGGATGACCGTCCGAGTCGTTCAGGCAGAGGCGGCGTATTTCCAGTTCTGGCCGATTGGCACGGTGCAGTTCGAGGCGGTTCATGCCATGCCCGTTTTCACGATCCTTGCGCTCAAGCTGCTCCATGCCTTCGCGCAAGCTGATGATGCGGTCGATGGAAGCGCGGCAGCGCGCAATTTCGCCAAGGTTGTCGATGGGCCACGAGAGCGCGGAAGTCAGGCGCTGGAAGGCTTGCGCCGCCTGCATCAATAGACCCAAGCTCATGATGCCCGCGATGTATTGCGGCGCGGCAATCAGAATCGGGAAAACGGGCAGCAGCGTGCCATAGCCAGTGGAAAAGGAAACGATGCCCAAATATGCCAGCGTTTGGCGGTTCCAGCCCATGCCCACGTCGGCGAAGAGATGCCCCGCGTGGCGGCGCTCGCACGCCTTCCCGTGCATGAACGCTATCGCTTCGGAGTGCTCGCGCACCCGCGCAAGGCCAAAGCGCAGATTGGCTTCCACGGTTTGCAGATGGTTGGTGGCGCGGATGAGGGGGCGACCCAGCATGAGGCCCAGCATGGAACCCACGCCCGCGTACAAAAAGGCGATGAGCACCATGTAGCCGGGCACGACCACAGAAGTACCCGGCAGCGCCGCGCTGCCCGAGACGCTCAACAGGATTTCCACGAAGCTGCCCAGAATCAGCACGGAAAACAGCAATGAATGCGCCAGCGTGATGGCTGTTTCGGTGGCGATTTTCACATCTTCGGCGATGCGTCCGTCCGGGTTGTCATGTTCCCCGCTGACAAGCTGAAGCCGGTAATGGAGGGAATGCCTGAGCCATTGGTCGAGCAGCATGCCGGTCAGCCAGCGCCGCCAGTCAATCTGGAGCCAGCGTTTGACCGCCAAGTGCAGCGCCGTCACCGCCATCGTCAGCAGAAAAATCAGCACGAAAATCAGCACGAGGCGAGCCAGTTCGGCAAGCTGGCGATCCTCAAGCGCGTCAAAAAGGTCCCTGTGCCAATAGCTGATCCAGATGGCAAGCACGACTTGCGCGACGGTGAGCGCCAGCAGCAGCAGCGCCATCCAGCGCACCTTCCATCGGTTCTCGCCGTTGTTCCAGTAATCGAGCGCGAGCCGCATGAAGCGGCGTCCAGAACGCAGGCCGGATCGGGGCGGGTCGATGTTTTCAGTTTTCATCACGCGCCAGCTTTGCGGCGATCCGCGCCGCGCCTTTGAGACCCAGCAATTCGTCGCGGACAGCGTAAAGCGGAATCCGCGCCAGCACCTTGCCCATCGACGGATGCTCAAGGAACGCGCCGACGAATTCCGGCTCGCGCAGAAACGGCAGGATGCGCGGAACGATGCCGCCTGTTAGATAGATTCCGCCGTGCGCGAGGACGGTCAGTCCCAAATTAGCGGCGGCAGCGGCAAGGAGCCGCGCAAAAAAACGCAGAGCCTCGGCGGCAACAGGTTCCCCCGCCAAAGCGGCAGCGCCGATGGCCGCTGCATCCCGGGCGCTCAACGCATCCGGGGGCAAGCCCGAAACAAAACGGTCGAGGCGCTCGATTCCTCGCCCCGAAAGCAGCGTTTCAAGGCTTACGCGGCCATGCGCCGCCAGCAGCGCCTCGCACAGAGCCAGTTCGCGGGCATTGCGCGGCGCAAAATCCGCCAGCCCGCCTTGGCTTGGAAAGACATGGGGATCACCCAAAGAGCCTGCCAAGATGGCCATTCCAAGCCCGGTTCCGGGGCCGATCAGCGCCCGTACGCCCTGCGCGTCAGGTTTGCCGGAATGAAGGACGGCAATCCCGTCCGCGTCGAGATTGCCAAGCCCATACGCCTGCGCGGCAAAATCATTGAGGAGGCGCACCCGCGAAAAACCGAACCGCGCCCGCAAGCATTCGGCATCGGCCTCCCAGGGCAAGTTGGTCATGTGTATGCGCTGGCCTTCCAGCGCCCCCGCCACGGCAAGGCAGGCCACGGACGGCTTTTCCGCCTCCTGCCCCGCGCCCAGAAACGCTTCGATGAGCGCCTCGATGCCGGAATGCGCGGCGCAAGGCAGCACCTCGCGGCGCAGCACATCGCAGGCTCCCGCCCGCGCGTGCCCAAGAATGAACCGCGCGCGCGTGCCGCCAATGTCCGCCGCCAGAATGAGTTTTTCTTCCGTGCCAGTCATAAATCGGAATGTAACAGTTATTGCAATGGCAACAATAGCCAAGGGTGATATTTTCAGTGACACAAGGCGCAGTAGGGTCGCAACAAATTTTTTTAGCAAGTTTTTAGCAAGTTTTTAGCAAGTTTTTAGCAAGTTTTTAGCAAGTTTTTAGCAAGTTTTTAGCAAGTTTTTAGCAAGTTTTTAGCAAGTTTT
>JAITVD010000087.1 GCA_031285965.1 Azoarcus sp. | reverse complement strand
AACTTCTTCGACAGGATCGACGTGATCGCCGCCGTCAGCGTCGTCTTCCCGTGATCCACGTGACCGATCGTCCCCACATTCACGTGCGGCTTTGTCCGCTCAAACTTCCCCTTGGCCATGCTGGCTCCTCGTATTCAGTCGTTGTTACTTGCGATTGTTGATGACAGCTTCGGCCACGTTTTTGGGCGCTTCGACGTAGTGCTTGAACTCCATCGAATAGGTCGCCCGTCCCTGCGTGAGGGAACGCAATTGGGTCGCGTAGCCGAACATTTCGGCCAGCGGCACCTCGGCCTTGATTTCCTTCATTCCGCCCGGCAGGTCATCCATGCCCTGGATAATGCCGCGCCGCCCGGAAAGGTCGCCCATGACATTGCCCATGTAGTCTTCCGGCGTCTCGACCGTGACCGCCATCATAGGTTCGAGCAGAACCGGGCTGGCCTTGCGCATTGCGTCCTTGAACGCCATTGAGGCCGCCATTTTGAAGGCGTTTTCGTTCGAGTCGACGTCATGGTAGGAACCATCGAACAGCGTGACTTTGACATCCACGACGGGGAATCCCGCCAGCACGCCGTTCGGGAGCGTTTCCTGCAAGCCTTTGTCCACAGCGGGAATGTACTCGCGGGGAACCACGCCGCCTTTGATGGCATCGACGAACTCGTAGCCCTTGCCCGCCTCGTTCGGCTCCAGCTTGATCCAGACATGCCCATATTGGCCGCGCCCGCCGGACTGCTTGACGAACTTGCCTTCCTGCTCGACGGCCTTGCGGACGGCTTCGCGGTAAGCCACCTGCGGCGCGCCGACGTTGGCTTCAACATTAAACTCGCGCTTCATGCGGTCGACGATGATTTCGAGGTGCAGCTCGCCCATGCCGGAGATGATGGTCTGGCCGGATTCTTCGTCCGTGCGCACACGGAACGAGGGGTCTTCCGCCGCCAAGCGCCCAAGGGCAATGCCCATTTTTTCCTGGTCGTTCTTGGTTTTTGGCTCAACGGCGACGTGAATCACCGGCTCGGGGAAAACCATGCGTTCGAGGATGAGCGGCGCGGACGGGTCGCAAAGGGTCTCGCCCGTGGTGACTTCCTTCAGCCCTACACAGGCAGCGATGTCGCCCGCGAGCACTTCCTTGATTTCTTCGCGCTCGTTGGCGTGCATCTGTAGGATGCGCCCGATGCGCTCTTTTTTGCCTTTGACCGAATTGAGCACGGTCTCACCGGAATTGAGGCTGCCGGAGTAGACGCGCACAAAGGTCAACTGCCCGACGAAGGGGTCAGTCATCAGTTTGAAGGCGAGCGCGGAAAATTTTTCGTCGTCGGATGCCTTGCGGCTCACTTCCCTGTCGTGGTTGTCGATGCCTTGAACCGGGGGAATATCGACCGGCGAGGGCAAAAATTCGATGACCGCGTCCAGCATCCGCTGCACGCCCTTGTTTTTGAAGGCGCTGCCGCACAGCGTGGGCTGAATTTCACAGCCAATCGTGCGCTGGCGCAGCCCGACCTTGATTTTTTCTTCGGACAGATCACCGTTTTCGAGGTACTCGTCCATGAGTTCCTCGTTCGCCTCAGCAGCGGCTTCGATCATCTGCTCGCGCCATGTTTTGGCAACTTCAAGCAAATCGGCGGGAACGTCGCGCTGCTCGAACTTCATGCCTTGGGAGGCATCGTCCCAGTAAATCGCCTTCATCTTGATGAGGTCGACCACGCCGACGAATTTGTCTTCCGCGCCAATCGGGATGACCACCGGCACGGGACTCGCCTTGAGGCGGGTTTTCATCTGCTCGACGACCTTGAAGAAATCCGCGCCCGAGCGATCCATTTTGTTTACGAAAGCCAGACGCGGAACCTTGTACTTGGTCGCCTGACGCCATACGGTTTCGGACTGGGGCTGCACGCCGCCCACGGCGCAATACACCATGCAAGCGCCGTCCAGCACACGCATCGAACGCTCCACCTCAACGGTGAAGTCGACGTGTCCCGGCGTGTCGATGATGTTGAAACGGTGCTCGGGAAGATTCAAATCCATCCCTTTCCAGAAACACGTCGTCGCGGCGGAAGTAATCGTGATGCCGCGCTCCTGTTCCTGGTCCATCCAGTCCATCGTGGCCGCGCCATCGTGCACTTCGCCAATTTTGTGATTGACGCCGGTATAGAAAAGGATGCGCTCGGTCGTTGTCGTCTTGCCGGCGTCGATGTGCGCGGAGATACCGATATTGCGGTATCGCTCAATGGGAATCTTGCGAGCCACGATGTTTGTCCTGTTTTCCGTTACCGTTGTTAGCGAATGTGCGCTTTTAGCGTTAAAAACAATCGAGCCCTTCTCAGGGCCCGAATCGCCGCCGACCGAAACGGTCAGAAGCGGTAATGCGAGAATGCCTTGTTGGCCTCGGCCATCCGGTGCACTTCGTCGCGTTTCTTCATTGCCGCGCCACGGCCTTCAGCCGCTTCGAGCAATTCGCCCGCCAGACGCTGCGCCATCGACTTCTCGGCGCGTTTGCGAGCGGCCTCGCGCAGCCAGCGCATCGACAGCGCCATGCGGCGGGACGGACGCACCTCAACCGGCACCTGATAGTTTGCGCCGCCGACCCGGCGGCTCTTGACTTCGACGACGGGCTTCACGTTAGCCACCGCCGTGGAGAAAATCTCCAGCGGGTCTTTGCCCGCCTTGGCGCTGATGTGCTCAAACGCGCCATAGACGATGCGCTCAGCCACCGACTTTTTGCCAGAGTGCATGATGACGTTGATGAATTTGGAAACATCCTGCGACGCGAACTTGGGGTCGGGCAGAATTTCACGTTTCGGGACTTCGCGGCGACGCGGCATGACGGAAACCTCTTAGATATGAATGGCCCGTTCAGGCCTTCTTCGGACGCTGGGCGCCATATTTGGAACGCGATTGCTTGCGGTCTTTCACCCCTTGCAGGTCAAGGGAGCCGCGCACGATGTGGTAGCGCACGCCCGGCAAGTCCTTCACCCGGCCACCGCGAATCAGCACAACAGAGTGCTCCTGAAGGTTGTGGCCTTCGCCGCCGATGTAGGAAATGACCTCGAAACCATTGGTCAGGCGCACTTTGGCAACCTTGCGGAGCGCGGAGTTCGGCTTTTTCGGCGTCGTGGTGTAGACGCGCGTACAGACACCGCGTTTTTGCGGGCATGCGTCAAGCGCGGGCACCGTGCTCTTGGCCTCTTCTACCTGGCGCGGCTTGCGGACGAGCTGATTGATTGTTGGCATAGCTTTAAGAATTTCCAAAAAACCAAGGCAGCCCACCACGGGCTGCCTTGGCGGTTGATTCCGGCTTGTGACTGGCTGCTCTTCAACCACAAAAGAGGGTGGAGAATATATCGGGCAAAGGGCAAAGTCAACGCTTAATCTAAGCTCGGCGAACCCCGCCCCCGGTGCGTCCGCCCTGCTTCTGTACGTCGTCCATGCTGAAATCCGGCACGACCCGATTGCGCCCCAGCCGCTTCGCGCTGAAAACAGCGCCGTCGGCTTTCTTGATTAAATCGTCGGCGCTGGCCATGGACTCATCGCGCACCGCCACGCCGATGCTGACCGACAGCCTCAGCTCATCTTCTTCGTTATTGACAGTCAGTTGCTCAATTTCCTTGCGCAGGCGCTCCGCGCAGACCAGCGCGTCCCTCTGCGAAGCCTCCGGGCAAATCACCAGAAATTCATCGCCGCCCATGCGGCAAATCACGTCTTGCCCGCGCAGCACTCGCCGCAGGGACTCGGAAGCGAACCTCAGCGCGATGTCTCCAACGTCGTGTCCGTAAAGGTCGTTGATTTGCTTGAAATTATCGAGGTCGATGACCATGCACGCCAGCGGGCGCACATTGCGCTCCGACGCGCCCCATTCCTGCTGTATGCGCTCAATCGCGTAGCGCCGGTTGGGCAAGCCCGTCAGCGAGTCGGTGAGGGCGGCTTCCTGCAAGGAACGGTTGGAAATGGCCAGTTCGGCGGCAAAGCGCCGCAACTCCTCGCGCTCGCGCTCTAGTTCCTGTTGTAGCAGCACGACCCGCCGCGCCGTATCCAACCGCGCCCGCAATACTTTGTCCCCGCTGCCCTTGACGAAAAAATCGTCCATCCCGGCATCATCAGCGGTAATGTGTTTTTCATCGCTGGAAGACAACTGCAAGATGTACATGCCCCGCCCAAGCCTTGATGCGCGCAAAGTACGCACCATGCGGACAATGTGCGCCGCGTTTTCTCCCACGTCCAGCAGCAGTATCTGCGGTTGCAGGTCGAGGATGCGCTCCATGAAACCGTTCTGGCCGAAATACTCGAAAGCCTTGATGTCCATCTCATCCAGCACTTTCAGCAGATGCTTGCGCACGGCGACATCGCCCGTTACAACCAGCGCCCGCACGCCGGATGCGGCTTCCACATGAGGCATGCTCTTTTCGCTGGGTTCGCTCTCTGCGGGCAATGTCTTAGGTTCCTGCACGTCAGGCTCGACGCCGCTCAAAACATCGAACGAGGGTATTTCCACGCCGTCAAGCTGCAAGAGGCGGCTCCATTCGAGCCATTGGCAGGCAATGCCCTTGCAGTCCCTAATGAACACGTCGCGGGCGCATCCCAGATGCGCCGCCTGGCGCACGGCCTTTCCGAGCAGCGCGCGCTGCTCGTCTGGCTTGGCAAGGCAGATGTCGGCAACGCATCTGGCAAGGATCAGGCATTGCATGACCACCATTTCGCGTCCGTCGCTGCCAAACGGCGCGTCCGCAGGACACTCGAAATAGCGCACCGGCTCGGTGAATACGGGCGGTAAGCCCCAGTCCATGAGCATCGCCGCGCTCAAATCGGCGTGGGTCATCGCAAGGATCTGCTTTTCCAGCTTCGGAAGGTCGCCGCCCGCCGCAGCCTCTTTGAGCAATTGCCCGTATTTGTCTGGATAAACGGTTGCCAGCGCCAATTCACCGATCTGCGCCAGCAAGCCGACGCTGAAAAGCTCGTCGGCGGCAATCATCCGCATACGCGCGGCCAGCGCCTGTGTGGTCAGCGCCATGATGACCGACGATGACCAGAACCGCATGTAATCAAACTCCGCGCAAGCGCCTTTGCGGTAATTCGACAGCAGCGAAAAGCCCAGCGCCATTGCGCGTACCGCCGGAATGCCCACCATCATCAATGCTTCCTGCACCGACACAATGGGGCGCTGGCGGAAAAGCGCGCCATTGGCCGCCTTGATAAGCCTGCCGACGAACGCCGGGTCGACCTTGATGGTCTGCGCCAGTTCGACCGTCGAAACCGTCTCGTCATGCGCTATCCGCATGACCGCCAGCGCCACCCCGCGCGGGGATGGAAGATGCCCGGTCGCCTTGATCTGGGCGAAGCGGTTTAAGTCAATCGGAGTCGGCATAGAGACGGAACTGGAAAAAATGAATGAGGACAGACAATCAACCAGCCACGGGCAGCATCACGGCATTTGAACTACGCGATTGCAATTAACGCTTTTATGTACCCCGCTACTGTAATGTAAGCATATCCTCTCGTATGATGTGATTTTCTTCGGCCTGTGCCAAATGCCCACAAGCGGAGAGTTTTTTCGCATAATCGCCATAGGCATCTCTCATGGCTTGCTGAACATGCCCACGCCACAATCCCCGCCATGAATTACTGTTCCCGCTGCGGTGCGCCCGTCACCTCGATGATTCCCCCCGGCGACACGCGGATGCGCCATATCTGCGTAAGCTGCGGCATGGTTCACTACCAAAATCCCAAGCTGGTCGTCGGAACCATCCCGGAATGGGAAAACGGCATATTGCTGTGCCGCCGCGCCATCGAACCCCGGCACGGCAAGTGGACGCTCCCCGCCGGTTTCATGGAAACGCGGGAAACCACCGCCGAGGCAGCCATTCGGGAGACGCAGGAAGAAGCCTGCGCGCGCGTCGAGGCGGGGGAGATGTTCACGCTGATCGACGTGCCCGCCATCAGCCAAGTTCACATTTTTTATCGGGCAAAGCTGCTCGACGCCGATTTTCGACCCGGCGAGGAATCGCTTGAGACCGCGATTTTTTCCGAAGCCGACATTCCCTGGGATGAAATCGCTTTTCGCACCGTTTCCGTGACCTTGCGGCATTATTTTGAAGACCGCCGAAGCGGCAATTGGCAATTTCACGCAATATCCCTTCCTATGACGTATTCCTCTGATGGCGTTTCATGGCAAGACTAAAATGTCACGGATAGCAATCGCCATTTCGAGAGAGTTCTGAATGCCCGCCATGTGAGGAGTGCTCCGACATGAACCCGCTGAATCGAAACGCCGCAGAGATACGCATCCTCAGCCTGACGGAAGCCCGCGCCCTGTTCGCCCTCTACGAAGCGATGGTTGAGACGGCTCGCCGCCGTGATTGGGATCGGCTGGTCGAAATCGAACGGCAAGCCGCCGGACTGCGCGATGCCGCCATGACCCATTCAGCCAAGCCCATTATCGCGGAAGACGTGGAAGAACTGACCGCCCTGCTGACCCAGATTCAGCGCCTCGACCACGAAATACGCAGCATGGTGGAACCGGCGCGCGAAGAAGCGCGGCAAGAGCTTGCCGTTGAAGTCAAAGGCCGTGCCATGCGCACGGCTTATGGCGATCTGGAAGCCTAGGGGGGTTAAAAACAACGGAGCCGGGAACACGCCATGATCCCTTCCGATCTCGCCGCCCGTTTGCGTTTTCTGCACGAAGCCAGCCTTTTTGAGACTTCGCCGCCCGTCGCGGGGCTACAGCGGGGACGCGAGCTACAGGCGCAATTACAGGATTTGATTCCGGGGCAGCGTTTTTTCGCCACCCTGCAACGCACCTTGCCCGATGGCACTTTCCGCGCGCTGGTAGCGGGGCAGCAGGTCACGCTCGCGCTGAACGCTTCGGCCAAACCGGGCGACACGCTCGAACTGGTCGCCACCAACGTCTCCCCAAAAGCCGTGTTCACGCGGCTGGCAACGGCGGCAGACGCGGCAAACGTCGGTTCGGCACGCCCAATCCTAAGCACCACCGGACAACTCATCAGTTTCCTGCTCACGGGCCAGCCCGCCGCAAAGCCCGCCGTATTGTCAAACAACCAGCCTTTTTTCCAGACACCGCCTTCCTCGCCTACGCCCGCCTTCCCGTCAGGAAGCGCCGTCGGCAATATCGCCAGCGCACAGACCGCCGCGCATGCCGTGGCACAGACAGCGGCATCGAACACCGCCAGCGGCGCGCCCTCCGTCGGCGCTCAGCTCACGCCCCTGCTGCGTCAGGCGCTATCGCAGAGCGGGCTATTCTACGAATCGCATCAGGCGCAATGGCTAATGGGAAAAATAGACCTCGCCGCCCTGCTGCGCGAACCGCAAGCCCAACCCCTTGGGCAACCCGCAACAGGCAATCCCGCATCCGCCGGTTCCCCGTCGGCGGCATCGGGCACGCCCGCCCCAAGCGCCCAGACCGCGCCCGGAACGGCAAACATGCCGGGAACAGTATCCGCCTCCCGAATCGGCAACGCGGCTCCGGCTTCCGCCAACGCCGCCATACAGGCGCTTGCCCGCAACGAATCCCCTATTCCCCAAATAAGGGAGGCCAGCAACCCGCAAGCCGAGAGCGCCATGCGCAACAGCCCGATTGCCGAGCGTATGCTGCCCATCGTTCACCAACAGCTTGAATCCCTTGCCAGCCAGCAATACGTTTGGCATGGCATGGCATGGCCGGGACAGATGTTCGAGTGGCTCATCGAAGACCCCCGTGATGAAGGGCATGCGGAAGGCGATGAGCACGACGGGCAATGGAATACCACCCTGCGATTGACGCTGCCCCGCCTCGGCGGAGTCGAAGCGCGTGTACAGCTAGGCGTAAAAGGCGTGGCGCTGCGCTTGCAGGCCGACGACAAAGCCACCGCCGGCAAGCTCGAAACCCATTGGCCCGAACTGGCAGACGCCTTGGCGTCCGCCGGTGTGCCGCTCACCGGAATGGTTGTGGAGCACCGCGATGAGCACTGACGATTTTTCGCCGCGAGACGAAGCCGTCGCCCTCACCTATGCCCCCGGCGACAGCGCCCCGCAGGTCGTCGCCAAGGGGCGGGGGCTGCTTGCGCAGGAAATCATTTCCCGCGCCCGCGAGGCGGGCGTGTATGTGCATGAGTCGCCCGAACTTGTTTCCCTGCTCATGCAGGTCGATCTCGATGACCGAATTCCGCCGCAACTCTACGCCGTGGTCGCCGAACTGCTGGCCTGGCTCTACCGAATCGAGGCGGGCAATGACACGCCGCCACCCATCACCAGAGTCCTTCCGGGATAAGTTGCACGGTCTTTGCCCGCTCCCTCATGGTATAAGCACCGGAATCGGTTTTCTCAGTACCCTTCACACATCTCATCAAGGCGGATGACAAAATGTTAGAAGAACAGATTGATGAAAAACCTCTTGCTTCCTTGCGGGAGGACGGGCTGGAAGAATTTTTTCTTCGCGGACGCCGCCAGATTTGCCGACTGCTTCAGGAACTCATCAGCAACCACTCACTCGTCAGCGTCCATCTGCTTCCGGGCGAGCTGTCGTTCCTGAGCACCGTCATCACGCTTTCCGAGGACGAAGAATGGGTTTTCCTCGACAGCAGCCCGAACGAGGTCATTCACCGCCACAGCCTACAGGCCGAACACCTGCTCTGCGTCACGCAGCTCAACAAAATCCGTATCCAGTTCCGGCTGCCCAACGCCACGGAAGTTCTGGTCGACGGGCGCCCCGCTTTGGTTGCCCCCGTTCCCAAAGAGATTCTGCGCTTGCAGCGCCGCGACACTTTCCGCCTGCAAGTGCCGCTTTCCCTCGAACTGAAATGTATCCTGCCCGCGCAGGACGACGAACCGAGCGGCAACCGCAAGCCCAACTGGGAAAAAAAGGGCATCGAAGTCTCGGTCGTCGATATCAGCGCCGGAGGGCTGTCGATGGAAATCCCGTTCAGCAAAACCGCGCCTGTCGTGGGCGACCAGATCATCGGCTGCTGCCTGAAGCTGCCCAAAGACCTCATTTCCATCAATCTCGAAATCCGCAACCAAGGCCGCCACATCCTCGCCAATGGCAAGGAAATGCTGCGCCTCGGCTGTAGCTACGTTTCCCTTCCCATACAGGACGCGAACCGCATCCAGCGGTATATCTACCAAGTCGAACGCGAACTGCGCACTTTCGTCAAAACGTAAGCGGCGGCCATTGCCGCGCCGCATTCCGCGTTCCGTTTGGGCTGTCGGCCTTATTCCGCCGCCGCTTGGCTCGCCAGCGGTTTGGCGACGACCTTGTAGCGGCCGCGCAGGGAAGCGAGAAAAGCCTCAAAATCGCTGTTGCCCAGCAGCAGCCCATACTGCCCCGCCAGAGTAGCGATGCGGGGGTCATCATCATCGATGGACGGGCGCTCGACCGAATCAACCTGGTAGATCACGTAAGCGTCGTCGGGCAGTTCCGCCGCGACCCGCGTCGGCAGTTGCTTCAGGGGCGCGGCGAACACGACCCTCGCGCCCCTGGGCGGCAGATCGGGTTTGATTCGCTGTATTGCCCGCGACGTGCTCCACGCGTGATCGACAGATTCGCCCCGATCAAGCGCCTCCAGCGCCGCGTTGCCTTCCGTCCGCGCCAGCCGCATCGCTTCTTCCCGGCGCAACTGCGCCTCAATCTGCCCGCGCACTTCTTCGAGCGGCAAGCGCCGCGCCGCTTCATGTTCGAGCACGCGCGCCGCCACCAGCGTGTTGGGCGCGACATCAATGGCTTTGGTGTTATGGCGCTGGTTGAGCGCGTCGTCGCCGAACAAATCCGCTATCAGGCTTTCATTGCGAAACTCGCCCAGCTTGTCCGAACCGCGGTCGATCCAGTCGGTGCGCTGGATTTCCAGCCCGAACGCCTCGGCGGCTGGCTGCAAGCTGTCCGGCGCTTCATTGAAAACCATCTCGGAGAACTTCGTGGCCTGCGCGTCGAATCCCTGCCCGGACGCCTGCTTGCGCAAGCGGGCCACGATCTCATCACGCGCGTCGGCGAGAGGCTGCTTGCGGACAGCCGTCACCTGAATGACGTGGAAACCATAGCGTGTGCGCACCGGGTCGCTGATTTCATCCTGTTTCAGCGCGAATGCGGCTTCCTCGAACGCTGGCTCCATTGCCCCATCATGTTCGATGAAGCCCAAATCGCCCCCCGCCTCGCTTGAACCGGAGTCTTGCGACTTTTCTTTGGCGAGCGCCGGGAAACTGCTCGGTTCCTTGCGAAGAGCCTCGGCAATGCCCTCCGCTTCCTTTTTGGCCGCTTCCACCGCCGCCGCGTCAGCATCCGCGTCCGCTTCGATCAGGATATGGCGCACCTGCCGTTCTCCCGGCCAATCCCGGTAAGCCTGTTCAATATCCGCCTCGCTGACCTCGGCCTTGCCCTGCAAAGCCTCTTCGCTCAAAACCAGATATTCCGTTTTGATTCGCTCAGGAAGCTCGAAACGCGCCGAATTGTCGTCGTAATACTTTTGGATTGCCGCCTCATCAATCTTGATATTGGCCAGATGGGGCGCTACCGGAAAACGCATCTCGCGCACCACCCGCTCTTCAAGCTGGGCGGACAGCAGGCGGCGAGCCGTTTGCCGCGCCACTGGCGATGAACTGCCGATGGAATCCATCAACTGCTGGATGAGCAAATCCTGCGAAAGCTGCTCTTCAAAAAACGCCGGGTTCATGCCTTGCCGCGACAGCAGCAATTTATAACGCTCCATCGAAAACTGGCCGTTCTCCTGAAAGCCTTCGATTCTGGCCAATTCCTGCTGCAAGCGCCCGCCAGAAACTGACAGGCGCATATCTTTGGAATAAAGCGCCAGCGCCCGACGAACTACAAGCTGGTCGAGCACCGCCTGGCTCAGTTCCCCCGAATTGAGCATGGCGGGGGTCGCTTCATCGCCAAACTGCTGGCGTAAGCGGTTCCGCTGCTCTTCCAAGGCGCGTTCAAACTCGTTCCGGGAGATGGCCGAACCGCCCACGGTGGCGACTTCCCCGCCCCCTGGGCCATCCCCGAAATAGGCATCAAGGCCGAAAGCGGCAAAGGGAATGATGAGAACCGCCAAAATGACCTGGGCAATCCGTTTGTTACTGCGAATGGCTTCAAACATCTCGTTTTCCGTACTTTTTGTTCGCTGAAATAAACCCGCTGGCAGCAGTGCCGCCCATCAAGGGACAGGAGTTTAACGCATCCGCCCTGCGCGGTAGCGCCCCTGTTGCGCCGTTTCAGAACTTGCGGCGGAGATTGGCTCTTGCAATCGCCTCGCTCGCGCAAAGCGCAAGCCGCAGCATCCGCCTGTTTACGGCTTTCTTCAGGCAGAAGGGGCATAATAAAGAGTTTCTGTCCCGCTTTTGCCAATCACCCTCTCGGTTGCCGCCATGAACAGTTCCGCCCCCCTCCTCCAAACGCCGCTTCACGCCGCCCATCTCGAAGCTGGCGCGCGCATGGTCGATTTTGCCGGATGGCACATGCCCGTCAATTACGGCTCGCAAATCGACGAGCACCATGCCGTGCGGCGCGGCGCGGGCATGTTCGATGTTTCACACATGCTGGCGCTCGACCTCGAAGGGCACGGCGCTACCGTCTGGCTGCGCGTCCTGCTTGCCAACGACGTTGCACGGCTCGCCCGCGCAAACATTCCCGGCAAGGCGCTTTATTCCTGCATGTTGAGCGAAGAGGGCGGCGTGATTGACGACCTCATCGTTTATCGTTTCAGCGATGAACGCTACCGGATTGTGGTCAACGCGGGCACTGCCGCGAAAGACGTGGCATGGATGCGCAAGCACATCGCCCGCCACGGTTTCAACGTGAGCCTCACCGAACGGCGGGATCTCGCCATGATTGCCGTGCAGGGGCCGGAGGCGCGTGAAAAAACATGGCAGGCGCTCCCCGAACTGAAAAACGGCTCCGCCGCGATGCCCCCGTTCTCCGGCGCGCAGATTAGCGACATCTTCATTGGCCGCACCGGCTATACCGGCGAGGACGGCTTTGAACTCACCCTGCCCGCCACACGGGCGGCGGCGGCATGGCGGGCGCTCCTCGACGCCGGGGTGCGCCCCTGCGGGCTGGGCGCGCGCGACACGCTGCGGCTCGAAGCCGGGATGAACCTCTACGGGCAGGACATGGACGAGACCGTCTCGCCTCTCGACTCGGGGCTGGAATGGACGGTCGACTTCAGCGACCCGGCACGCGCATTCACCGGTCGCGCCGCCCTCGAAGCGCATCCCGCCACCCGCAAGCTGCTTGGGCTTGTGCTCGAAGAGCGCGGCGTGCTGCGCGCCCACATGCCCGTCTTTACCGCTTCGGGCGCGGGGGAAACCACGAGCGGCAGTTTTTCGCCCACGCTGGAAAAATCCATCGCGCTTGCCCGACTGCCCTTGTCCGTTCAGGCGGGCGAAAAAATCGAAGTCGAAATTCGGGGCAAACGTTTGCCCGCGCTATTGGTCAAATTGCCCTTCGTGCGCCACGGCAAAGCTCTCGCCTGAATGGTATAAACCGCTTTTTCCTTATTTTTTGCTGGAGATTTCCAATGAGCAAGGTTCCCGCTGACCTGAAATACACCGAAACCCACGAATGGATACGCACGGAGGCTGACGGCTCCGTGACGGTCGGCATCACCGAACATGCCCAAGAAGCCTTGGGCGACATTGTTTTCCTCGAACTGCCCGAGGCAGGCCGCAAGCTGGCCGCCTGGGAAAGCTGCGCCGTCGTCGAGTCGGTCAAAGCCGCTTCCGACGTTTACGCGCCGCTCGCCGGCGAAGTGATTGCCGCCAACCAAGCCGCCGCCGATGCCCCTGAGAGCGTGAACGCCGATGCCTACGCCGCGTGGCTCTTCAAGCTGCGCCCCGCCGCCGATGCCAGCACGGCATCCCTGCTGGACGCTGCCACCTACCAATCCGCGCTGGCTGAAGAATAAGCCTTTGCCATCCATCCAAACCTGAAGCACCGGAGCAAGCCTGATGATTTCCTTGGCCGAACTCACCCGCCACGACGATTTCGCCGCCCGCCATCTGGGTTCCTCCCCGGATGAAATCGCCCGCCTCTGCGAGGCGGTTGGCGTTGCCAACATCGACGAGCTAATCGGCCAGAGCTTGCCGCAAGCCGTCCGCCTGCCCGAGCCGCTGGAACTCGACCCGCCGCTTGGCGAGCGTCTGGCGCTTGAACGCTTGCGCGGCATTGCCGGAAAGAACTCGCCGAGCAAATCGATGATCGGCCTCGGCTACCACGGCACGCACACGCCGGCGGTCATCCTGCGCAACGTGCTGGAAAATCCCGGCTGGTATACCTCCTACACGCCCTATCAGGCCGAAATCGCTCAAGGACGGCTTGAAGCCCTGCTCACCTTCCAGCAGTTGGTCGTCGACCTCACGGGGCTGGACATTGCCAACGCCTCGCTCCTCGATGAAGCGACCGCCGCCGCCGAAGCGATGGCGATGGCGCGGCGAGTATCGAAATCCGCCTCAAATATGTTTTTTGTCGACGAAGCCTGCCTGCCGCAAACGCTGGACGTGCTGCGCACCCGCGCGCGGGGCTTCGGCTTTGAAATCATCACCGGCAAAACGGAAGATGCCACGCGGCGCGAAGTCTTTGGCGTGTTGCTGCAATATCCATGCGCGAGCGGCGAACTGAAAAACCCAGAGAACGCCATCGCCGAACTGAAAGCAAAGGGCACCGTCGTTGCCGTGGCATCCGACCCAATGGCGCTTGTGCTGCTCAAAAGCCCCGGCGCGCTCGGCGCGGATATTGCGCTGGGTTCCATGCAGCGGTTCGGAATACCGATGGGCTTTGGCGGCCCGCATGCCGCTTACTTCGCCACCCGAGCCGCCTACGTCCGGTCGATGCCGGGGCGCATCATCGGCGTCTCGAAAGACGCGCGCGGCAAACGCGCTTTCAGGATGTGCCTCCAAACGCGGGAGCAGCACATCCGGCGCGAAAAAGCCAATTCCAACATCTGCACTTCGCAAGCCCTGCTCGCCAGCATGGCAGCGTTCTATGCCGTCTGGCACGGCCCGCAAGGCTTGCGCGCCATTGCCGGACGCATCCATCGGCTGGCCGTCATCCTCGCGCTGGCGCTGCGCGCCTCGGGGCGGCAAGTGCGCGAACAGGCGTTTTTCGACACCGTGGCCGTCACCTTCCCCACGGCGAGCCTCGCGCACAATGCCTTCGATGCCGCTTTTGAAGCGGGCTACGACCTGCGCAGGTTCGATGAAACCACCCTCGGCATCACGCTGGACGAGACGACGACCCGCGCCGACCTCATCACGCTCGTCCGCGCCTTCGGAACCTTCATCGACGAAGCCCGGCTCGACGCGCTCGACCGCCGCGCCGGAACGCATGAAGCCATTCCGGCGGCGCTGCGCCGGAACGACGGCGATGCCTTCCTCGCGCATCCCGTGTTCAGCGCACACCACACCGAACCCGCGATGCTGCGCTATCTCAAGCGCCTCCAGAACCGCGACTTGGCGCTCGACCATTCGATGATTCCGCTCGGCTCCTGCACGATGAAGCTGAACGCGGCGGCTTCCATGATGCCGATTACGTGGCCCGAATTCGCCGCAGCCCACCCGTTCGCCCCGGCATCGAAAATCGGCGGCACGATGGAAATGATTCGTTCGCTCGCCGCCTGGCGCGCCAAAATCACCGGGCTGCCCGCCG
>JAITVD010000079.1 GCA_031285965.1 Azoarcus sp. | reverse complement strand
AACCCCAAATCCGTCCGGAAATCAAAATTTTTGAAAAAAGACTGATTTCCCTTCAACCGCACGGGTTTCGGCCCGATTTTGGCTCCCCGAATCCGGCCGATTTCTACCACTACCCTACTAATAGCTTGGAATTGCGCTTGACGTTTATTGGCGCGGCACGCGCAAGCTGCCCGCGATCATCTTGTATTCAAACAGGCGGCATTCCAGCGCGCCGTTATAGAGCGGCGTTCGGCGGCTGGCCTTCAAGCCGATGGCGCGGGGCAAGTTCATGTCGGCGGAAAACAGATAGCAGCGCCAACACGCCCACCGCTGCTTGAGCGCGTCGCCCAAGAGGGGATAAAAAGCCGCAAGTTCTTCCGCTTCGCCCAAGCGCACGCCGTAAGGCGGATTCGCCACCATCACGCCGCCCGACGCGGGCGGGGAATATTCCAGCAAATCGGTTTTCGAGAGGCTCACGCAGTGCTCCAGCCCCGCAGCGGCAAGGTTTTCGCGTGTGCGCCGCAACTGGCTGCCCGCGATGTCAGAGCCATAGATTGGCAACGTCCGCGCGGGCTGCCGCCGCGCTTCAGCCGCTTTGCGGAGGGAATCCCACAGGGAAGCGTCGAAGCCGCGCAGATGCTCGAACGCAAACCGCCGCCCCAAACCGGGCGCGATGCCCAGCGCCATCTGTGCCGCCTCGGCAAGAAACGTCCCGCTCCCGCACATGGGGTCGGCCAGCGGTTCGTCCGATTGCGCCCGCCAGCCCGATAGCATCAGTATTCCGGCGGCGAGATTTTCCTTGAGCGGCGCTTCCACTGTACCCGGCTTGAAGCCGCGCTTGTAAAGCGGCTCCCCTGAGGTGTCGAGATAAAGCGTTGCCGTATCGCGGCTCAGAAACGCATGGATGCGCACCATCGGCTGCGCGGTGTCGACGCTGGGGCGGCTGCCGTGCGTAGCGCGGAAATGGTCGCATACGGCATCTTTGATCCGCAAAGTGATGAATTCCAGGCTTTTCAGCGGCGACTGCCGAGCCGTCACGAAAACCCGGATGGTTTCATCCGGCGTAAACCACTTCGTCCAAGCCAGGTCACGGGCAAGTTTGTAAATATCCGCCTCGCTGCGGTAGCGCCCATGCCCCACGCGCCACAGCACGCGGGTCGCCAGACGGCTTTCCAAGTTCGCGCGCCAGCAAGCGGGCCAATCGCCGTGCCATTCAACCCCTCCCGGCAAAATCCGGGTTTCCGCCGCGCCAAGCATGCGCAATTCCTCCGCAAGCAAACCTTCCAGCCCTCGCGGCACGGGAGAAAAGAAAACTTCGTTCATGGAAACGGGAACGCTCATCACATCCAAGGCTTCACAACGACCAGCACGAGCACCGCAATCAGCGCCAGCACAGGGATTTCGTTAAACCATCTGTACCAAATATGGCTGTGGCGATTGCGCCCGGCGGCAAAAACCTCCACCAGATGCCCGCAATAGAGATGGTAGGCCACCAACACCAGCACCAGCACCAGTTTGACGTGCAGCCAGATGGGCTGGATTTCCCACCAGACATTGACCCACCACCACACACCAAAAACGAGGGCAAGCACGCCAATCGGGGTCACGAAACGGTAGAGCTTTCTTTCCATCATGGTCAGCCGCTCGCTTGTCGCGGCATCCTCAATCATCGCGTGATTGACAAAGATGCGCGGAAGGTAGAACAGTCCGGCAAACCAACTGATGACAAAAAGAATATGCAGAATTCTGATCGTGTTATACATGAGCATGTCGGCTTCCTATCGGGGGGGGGGGGTTGGATAAAAACTTTAACGGCTTTCATCCTAGCGGATGCGAAGGTTGCGGTGAACCATCAGCCATCAAAGATTGGCGAAAGCATTACAATGCCGCCCGTGCTCCGGCAAATGGCCGTGGCAGCGCCAACGCCTATATTTCCGTGGAATGACAAGAATGAACCTGCAAGTCAAAAAACTCGCCGATCTCGATTTGCGCGGCAAAAAGGTTTTTATCCGCGCCGACCTCAATGTGCCGCAGGACGACGCGGGCAACATTACGGAGGACACACGCATCCGCGCTTCCGTGCCAACCATTCGGCATTGCCTCGCCCAAGGCGCTGCGGTCATGGTGGCATCCCATCTTGGCCGCCCGTCCGAGGGCAAGTTCGCCCCGGAAGACACCCTCGCCCCGGTGGCCACGCGCCTTGGGCAACTGCTCGGCCAGCCAGTGAAACTCATCGCCGATTGGGTCGATGGCGGTTTCACCGTCGAGCCGGGACAAATCGTTTTGCTGGAAAACTGCCGCTGCAACATCGGCGAGAAAAAAGACGACGAGGCGCTGTCAAAAAAAATGGCGGCGCTCTGTGATGTCTATGTGAACGATGCATTCGGAACCGCGCACCGCGCCGAAGCCACAACACACGGCATCGCTCGCTTTGCACCCGCCGCATGTGCCGGACTGCTGATGAGCGCGGAAATCGACGCGCTTTCCCGCGCGCTGGGCAACCCCAAGCGCCCGTTGGTCGCCATCGTCGGCGGGGCAAAGGTTTCGAGCAAGCTCACCATCCTGAAGTCGCTTGCCGAAAAGGTCGACCAGCTCATCGTCGGCGGCGGCATCGCCAATACTTTTCTGCTGGCTTCGGGAAAGCGCATCGGCGAATCGCTCGCGGAACCCGACCTGCTGGAAGAAGCGCACGCGGTGATGGATTTGATGCGCGGGCGCGGCGCGGAAGTGCCCCTGCCCGTGGATGTGGTCGTGGCCGACGAAGTCTCGGCGCTGGCGCGCGCCAACACGGTTTCCATTGATGAGGTCGGCGCCCACGACCGCATTTTGGACATCGGCCCGAAGAGCGCCGCGCATCTGGCGCAGATTGTCGCCAACGCGGGCGTCATCGTCTGGAACGGACCAGTGGGCGTTTTCGAGCACCCCCAATTTGCGGGCGGAACCAAAATGCTCGCTTCAGCCATCGCGCACTCGCAGGCGTTTTCGATTGCGGGCGGAGGCGATACGCTGGCCGCCATTGCAAAATTCGACATTGCCCATAATGTTGGCTATATCTCCACGGGCGGCGGCGCTTTTCTGGAATTTCTCGAAGGCAAGACGCTGCCCGCCATCGCCGCGCTGGAAGCGCGATTTAGGGACTGACGGTTCCCTTCGCGCAACGCCGCCCGCACGGACAAACAGACATGAGCCTCGTCAAAGTCGGCCAAATCGAACTGGAAACCATCGTTCGCGGCGTACCCAACGCGCCTGCCATTCTGCTGATTCAGGGGCTTGGCACACCGCTGACGCGCTGGCCAACGGCGCTGATCGAACAACTGGCTGCCGCCGGGTATCAGGTCATCGCTTTCGACAATCGTGACATTGGCCTGTCCACCCGAATGGATACGCTCGGGCTGCCCGATATTCGGCGGATGATGGGCGTCCAGTCTTTCGCGCTGCCATTTACGGGCATGTTGTCCGCCCTGCCCGCGTTTTCCATTCCCTATACGCTCGCCGATATGGCCGATGACGCGGCGGGGCTGCTCGAATCACTCGGAATCGGCGCGGCGCACATTGTCGGCGCGTCGCTGGGCGGCATGGTGGCGCAACTGTTCGCCGCCAATCATCCCGAACGCTGCTTGTCGCTGACTTCAATCATGTCGTCGAGCGGCAACCCCTTGCTGCCGCCGCCCTCGCCCGCCGCCCTCCATGCGCTGTTCGCGCCGCTGCCGGGAGCGTGCGACGAAGACTCGCTCATCGAGGACAGCGTCTGGCGGCAAAAGGTATTGATGAGTCCCGCCTATCCCACGCCGGACGAAGAACTGCGCGCCATGTTCGCCGCCGAATACCAGCGCGGCGGTTTTCATCCGACGGGCGTCATCCGCCAACTTTCGGCGTTGCTCGCGGTGGGCGACCGACGGCAGCAATTGATGACGATCCGCGCTCCCGCCACCGTGCTGCATGGGAACGACGACCCGCTCATCAATGTCGCTTGCGGGCGCGACACGGCAGATTCCATCCCAGGGGCGGAGTTTCGCGCCATTGACGGCATGGGGCATGATTTTCCCAAGGCGATGGCCGGAACATTCGCTTCCGCGATTCTGTCGGCGGCGCGGCGCGCCTGACTGCGGAGCCTGTCGGCACAAGCAACGGGGCAAGACTGCGTGTTCAGTTGGAACCGCGCCCGCGCCTGTCCCGCAAAACCTTGCGCCGCTCTTCGCTCAGCCGCCTGTCCGTTGGCCTTCCGTAAGGGGAGGATTCGATTCGCCGCTGCAAGAGGCGGCGGTCTTCGCGCCGCAAAATGCGGCGGTCGTCATACTGGGTATAGGCGCACAGGCAGTTCTTGTAATGGCAGCCGCTCAAAGGCAAGGCGGGGGCTTCCGATTTCAGCAAACGCCTGCCCGCAAGCGCCAGCGCGGATTCGCAGGGGTCATCGCAAAGCTGCAACTCCACGGCGCGGTACTTATATGCCCGCATAGGCAACCTGCTTATCTCCGAGGGCGCTCCATGCGAACTTCTGCGTTTCTGTTTCCTCGCCCGTACGCCTGCGCGAGACACCATCAAATAAAGCAGCGCACCGACCAGCAGAAACAGGAACAACCACGCGGCAGCGTTCATTTTTTTCCACACGTCATTTTTCGGAAAACTCTTTCATTATATCTTATCCATCTAGGCCGGCTGATGTGATATATCCCTCACGCCCATGTCCCCGCCCTCGGTAGCGCACGAAATAATCTGCTATCTTCAACGAGCCGCAAAATCCATATGGCAAGTACTGGCTATCCGGTTCTAGGTGGCCAAACAAGGCTCCAAAAATCGTCTTGGCGCAAATAATTACGTCTGGCTCAATGTTGTCGCATAACCCATCCGCAAGATAAAATGCGCCGCTTCAATCCCAATTTTCAACATATCGCTCCCGGACGGAGAACGCCGGGAGGGGGAGAAACAGATGCCTCTCGTATCCATGCGCCAGTTGCTCGACCACGCCGCCGAAAACGCTTATGGCCTGCCCGCGTTCAACGTTAATAATCTGGAACAGGTTCAGGCCATCATGGAAGCCGCCGCGCAGACCGACAGCCCGGTCATCATGCAGGCATCCGCCGGGGCGCGCAAATACGCGGGTGAAGCCTTCCTGCGCCACCTCATCGACGCGGCGGTGGAGGCTTGCCCCAATCTTCCTATCGTGATGCACCAAGACCACGGGCAAAGCCCGGCGATTTGCATGGGTGCCATCCGTTCCGGCTTTTCCAGCGTGATGATGGACGGTTCGTTGCTCGAAGATGGCAAAACGCCTTCTTCCTATGAATACAACATCGCAGTGAGCCGCGAAGTGGTGAAATTTTCGCACGCCATCGGCGTAACAGTAGAAGCCGAACTGGGCTGCCTCGGCTCGCTCGAAACCGGACAGGCGGGCGAGGAGGACGGCATCGGGGCGGAAGGCACGCTCGACCATTCGATGCTGCTGACCGACCCGGCACAGGCGGCGGATTTCGTCCGGCAAACCGATTGCGACGCGCTCGCCATCGCCATCGGCACGAGCCACGGCGCGTACAAGTTCACGCGCAAGCCGACCGGCGACATTCTCGCCATCGACCGCGTGAAAGCCATCCACGCGCGGTTGCCCAACACCCATCTGGTCATGCACGGCTCAAGCTCGGTTCCGCAGGAGCTTCTTGCCATTATCCGGCAATTCGGCGGCGACATGAAAGAAACCTACGGCGTGCCGGTGGAAGAAATCCAAGTTGCCATCAAATACGGCGTCCGCAAAATCAACATCGACACCGATATTCGCCTTGCCATGACTGGGGCGATTCGCAAATTCCTGTTTGAGAACCCGTCCAAATTCGACCCCCGCGAATACAACAAGCCTGCCCGCGAGGCGGCCAAGGCCGTCTGCGTATCCCGATTCGAGGCGTTCGGCTGCGCGGGGCAGGCTTCCCGCATCAAGCCCGTTTCGCTCGAAAAAATGGCCTCGCGCTACAAGGATGGCGAACTCGCCCAGACCATCCGTTAGCCCAACGCGCCGCTTCTTTGCGTTCGATGCGCTTTTTCGCGCATCGGCCCAACTGGGAGTTCCATGCCATGTCAAAGGCCAACCTGAAACTGCGTGTCGCTTTTGAATTTGAAGTTGCCGCGCCCGATGCGCTGCTGGTTCATGACCCTGCCGCCCTGTGCAAAAAGCTCAACGACATTCTCGGGCCGCTCGTGCTTCAGGGAATGCCCAAGGTCACGATTGCCCAGCTCGCCAAAATCAACGCCAGCGTCATCGCGCATCATTGCCATCTCGACGCCAAAAACCTTTCCGTTCCGATAATCAATCGCGGGAGCATGATTGCCGCCGCGCCACATCTGACCGATGAGGAATTCGATGACCTGGCGCGTCAGATCACCGGAAAAACGCCGGAAGACCCTGCGGAACTGCAACGCCTTTTGCGCCGCCGCGCCTTGGCGTTCATCAACGAATACCGCCTCGTCCCCTGTCAGATACAGGGTCAGCTAAAGTCCGGCGGCACATTTACGGACATTACGGTTAATGCCACGCTCAACCTGACCAACGGCAGCGTCATGGTCGATGAGCCTCACCGCCAGAACCATCTGCGCCAAGGCGTCGGAACCGTCACGCTGGTCGCGGCGGATGAAGCCGTGCGGATAACCGGCAATTGCGAAGGCCACACGCTCTCCGGCCCGCTCATCAACGTGGCGATTGCCGACATTGCCAAATCGCGTGACGCGCTGATACATCTCTGGCAAACCCAAAAGTGAGCTTTCCGCCGATGGATATTTTCCGCGCCCGGCGCGACCGCCTGATTGATGCCATGATGGCGGCGGGCGGCGGCATCGCGGTCATCCCCACCGCGCCGGAACGCGAGCGCAACGGGGGTAACTTCTTTCCCTACCGCGCCGACAGCCAGTTCTTTTATCTCTGCGGCTTTTGCGAGCCGCAAGCCGTCCTCGTCATCCAAGCGGATGAATCGCCGCGCCAGATTCTTTTCTGCCGCGCCAAAAACGAAGCGCAGGAAATCTGGACAGGCCATCGGCACGGGCCGAACGCCGCCGCAGAACGCTTCTGCTTCGACGCGGCTTACCCGATTGAAGAGCTTGACAAAAAACTCCCCGGCCTGCTCGCCAACCAGCCCGCGCTCTGGACGAGCTTGGCCGCTGATTCTGAATGGGATCGGCGCGTCCTTGGCGCAATCAGGGAAGCTCGCTCAACAGCGCGTGCGGAAAATGCCGCGCCAAGCGCCGTGCGTGAGATTTCCGCCGTGCTCGATGAGATGCGCCTCATCAAGGACGAATCCGAATTGGCGACCATGTGCCGCGCCGCCGAAATCACCGCCGCCGCCCATTGTCGGGCGATGCGCGCCACGCGCCCCAACCGTTTCGAGTACGAAATCGAAGCCGAACTGCTCCACGCTTTTCGCGCTGCAGGCAGCCAATTTCCCGCCTACCCGTCCATCGTCGCCAGCGGCCCAAACGCTTGTGTGCTGCATTACGTCGATAACGACCGCCAGATGCTGAACGGCGAACTGCTGCTGATCGACGCGGGCTGCGAGCTTGACGGCTACGCTGCCGACATCACGCGCACCTTTCCGGTCAATGGCCGTTTCAGCGGCCCGCAGCGCGACCTCTACCAGCTCGTGCTGACCGCCAACCTCGCCGCGCAAAGCAAAGTGCGCCCCGGCAACGACTGCAACGCGCCGCACGAAGCTGCCGTGGCCGTGCTCACGCAGGGCTTCATCGACCTCGGGCTGCTCAAAGGAGCCACGCAGGACTTGATAGAAACGGAAAGCTACCGCCGCTTTTACATGCACCGCACAAGCCACTGGCTTGGGCTGGACGTGCATGACGCGGGCTCGTACAAAATCAGGGGCGCGTGGCGACCTTTCGTGCCGGGCATGACATTGACCATCGAGCCGGGCTGCTACATCCGTCCGACAGACGACGTGCCGGAAGCCTTCTGGAACATCGGCATCCGCATTGAAGACGACGCCTTGGTCACGCCGGACGGCTGCGAGATATTGACTGGCGGCGCACCACGCGAAATCGAAGAAATAGAAGAAATGATGCAAGGGCAGGACGGCTAGCCGATGCGCCGAATTAAACTCCGGCTCCAACCGCGCTGGCTGCTATAATTTGCCGTTTAATGCCTTTTTTGGAGCAATAAAAATGCTGATTTCCAACGCATACGCACAACCCGCCGCCGATGCCGGACAAGCCGCAGCCGCCGGAAGCATGGGAAGCAGTTTGGGGAGCCTCCTGCCCTTCATCCTGATGATCGCGGTGCTCTACTTCCTGATGATTCGCCCCCAGATGAAGCGTGCCAAAGAACATAAATCCATGCTCGAAGCCCTCGCCAAAGGGGATGAAGTCATTACCGGCGGCGGCATCGCGGGCAAGGTCGCGGAACTGGGCGACAACTTCGTCCAAGTTGAAATCGCCGCCAACACCGTGATCGCCGTGCAGAAACAGACCATCACCGCCGTGCTGCCCAAAGGAACGCTGAAAAGCCTTTGACCCGCTTTGCTGCGGGCGGAACGCCGCCCGCATGAAAATACAAGCCACAAGCCGCGCTCCTTTTTCCCCGCAAAACCGCTGACCATGAACCGCTATCCCATTTGGAAAAATATCCTGATTGCTGCCGTGCTGCTGTGGGGGCTGCTCTATACCTTGCCGAATTTCTTCGGCGAAGCGCCCGCCGTGCAGATTTCGAGCGCCCGCCCCACGCTGGAAATCGACCCTGTCGCGGACAGCGGTCGCATCGAGGACGCGCTCAAGGCCGCCGACATCGAGCACAGGGGAATTTTTTCCGACACGACCGGAATCCGCGTGCGCTTTGCCGACACCGAAATACAGATGCGCGCAAAGGAAGCCATCGAGGCGAAGTTCAACCCCAATAGGCAAGACCCCTCCTACACCGTGGCGCTCAACCTCTTGCCAAATTCCCCGCAATGGCTCACTGCTATCAATGCCTTGCCAATGTACTTGGGGCTGGACTTGCGCGGCGGCGTGCATTTCCTGCTCGAAGTCGACATGCCCGGCGCGATTTCCCGTCGGCTAGAAGCCATCGCGGGAGACCTGCGTGGGCAGTTGCGCGATAAAAACGTGCGTCACGCGGGCGTTGCGCGGGAAGACGAAAACATCGTGCTCCGTTTCCGCGACGCGGCACAACGCGATGCCGCCCGTGCCGCGATACAGTCTTTTAACACCGACCTGCAATTGACCGAGCGCGATGGGAGCAGCAACGACTTTCGGCTCATTGCCACCCTGAACCTGCAAGCCCAGCAGAACATCCGCGAATTCGCCATCCGGCAGAACATCAACACCCTAAACAACCGCATCAACGAACTGGGCGTCGCCGAGCCAGTGATTCAGCAACAAGGCGCGGACCGCATCGTCGTGCAGTTGCCGGGGGTGCAGGATGTGGCCATCGCCAAAGAAATCCTGGGGCGCACCGCCACGCTCGAACTGCGCATGGTCGACGGCACGCCCGGCGACAGCCAAGCGTTTGAAATCGCCGCAGGCCGGGCGCAAGCGCCCTATGGCACGGAGCTTTACATCGAGCGCCGACAGCGCGACCGAGGCCAAGCGGAAGACGCGGACAGCACAGGCATCCCCTTGCTGCTTCGCAAGCAGGTCGAACTCACCGGCGAGAACCTCACCGACGCGCAGGCCGGTTTCGACGAAAACAGCCAGCCGGCGGTGCACCTCACTCTGGATAGCCCCGGCACGCGCAAGTTCCGCGAGCTTACGCGGCAAAACGTCGGCAGGCATATGGCCATCGTGCTGGTCGAAAAAGGCAAGGGCGAAGTCGTGACCGCCCCGGTCATCCGCACCGAAATCGGCGGCGGGCGGGTGCAGATTTCCGGCAGCATGACCACCGCCGAAGCCAACAAAACCGCCCTGCTGCTCCGCGCCGGGGCGCTGGCCGCGCCGATGGAAATCATTGAGGAGCGCACCGTCGGGCCGAGCCTGGGCGCAGAGAACATCGAAAAAGGCTTTAACTCCACGCTGTGGGGCTTTCTCGTCATCGTCGTGTTCATGAGCGTGTATTACGTGCTCTTCGGGATGATTTCCTCCATCGCGCTCACGGCCAACCTGCTCTTGCTGGTCGCCTTGCTCTCTTTGCTGCAAGCCACCCTGACCTTGCCGGGCATCGCCGCGATGGCGCTCACTTTGGGCATGGCGATTGACTCCAACGTGCTCATCAACGAGCGCATCCGCGAGGAACTGCGCAACGGCTGCACCCCGCAGGCTGCCATTACCGCTGGCTATGACCGCGCCTGGAACACCATTCTCGACTCCAACATCACGACCCTGATCGCGGGCGTCGCGCTCCTGATATTCGGCTCCGGCCCGGTACGGGGCTTTGCCGTGGTGCATTGCCTAGGCATCCTGACCTCGATGTTCAGCGCCATCCTCGTCTCCCGGATGATCGTCAACCTCGTCTATGGCCGCCGCCGCAAGCTCGACACGCTTTCCATCGGCCAAATATGGAAACCCGGCATTCACTGACCCGGCCAGAACAGGAAACACCTCATCATGGAATTTTTCCGCATCAAGAAAGACATCCCCTTCATGCGCTACGCGCCGATCTTCAACGTCATTTCGTTGCTGACTTTCGTCGTGGCCGTGCTCTTTCTCAGTTTTCGCGGGCTAAACCTGTCGGTTGAATTCACCGGTGGCACACTGGTCGAAGTCAGCTATGCCGAAACCGCCCCGCTCGAACCCTTGCGTCAGGCGCTCGTCAGCGACGGCTACCCCGACGCGCAAGTGCAGAACTTCGGCAGCGCCCGCGAAGTCCTGATTCGTCTGCCCAACCGCGACGGCGCGGAAACCTCCAAAGTCGGCGATAAAGTCAGGGAAACGCTCAGAAAGGCAGGAGGCCCGGAAGCCACTGTGAAACGGGTCGAGTTCGTTGGCCCGCAGGTCGGCAAGGAACTTGCCAGCGACGGCGCGATGGCTTTGCTGCTGGTCATCGTCGGCATCGTGGCCTATCTGGCGTTGCGCTTTGAATGGCGATTCGCCGTTTCGGCCATCATCGCCAACCTGCACGACGTTGTCATTATCTTGGGCTTTTTCGCCTGCTTCCAATGGGAGTTCTCGCTGCCCGTGCTGGCAGCGGTGCTGGCCGTGCTCGGCTATTCGGTCAATGAGTCGGTCGTCGTGTTCGACCGCGTGCGCGAAACCTTTCGCAAGCGGCGCGACATGAAAACGCCCGAAGTCCTCGACCACGCGATTACCAGCACCATTTCCCGCACGGTCATCACGCATGGTTCCACGCAGGTCATGGTGCTCTCCATGCTGCTGTTCGGCGGCGAAACCCTCTTTTACTTCTCGCTCGCGCTCACTATCGGCATCTGTTTCGGCATCTACTCCTCGGTGCTCGTCGCCAGCCCCATCGTCATGTGGCTCGGCGTGTCACGCGAACAGTTCGCCAAAGCAAAAGCGCAGAAACAAGAAGCGGTTGTGTGATTCGCGCCCGAGAGCGCCGCAGTCCATGAAAAACGTTCTCGTCGTCTCCTACTCCCAGAGCGGCCAACTTTCCGACGTTGTTGCCGCTTTGGCGCGACCGCTCGCAACAGAGAACGTCCGCGTCCATCATGAAGTGCTGCGCCCAGAACCCGCGTTTCCCTTCCCTTGGCCGTTTTTCGCCTTTCTGGACGCATTCCCGGAATCGGTCTGCCTTGACCCGCGCCCCAACAAACCCCTCGGCGTACCGGATGCCGCCGACTTTGACTTGGTCATCCTCGCCTGGACGGTCTGGTATCTCTCCCCCTCGCAGCCCATGACCGCCTTTCTGCAAAGCAGCCAAGCCCGTCGCCTGTTGGCGGGCAAGCCGGTGGTGAGTCTCGTGGCCTGCCGCAACATGTGGCTGTCCGCGTTAGACACATTCCGGGCGCTGGTCGCGGAAACCGGAGGACGGCTCGTCGACCATGCGGCGCTGACCGACGAATCCCCGCCGCTGCTCACTTTCGTCACAACGCCGCGCTGGATGCTGACCGGACGGCGCGACCGCTTTCTGGGCATGCCGCCCGCCGGCCTTACGCCCCAGCAAACGGCAGGCGCGGAAAGGTTTGGCAAGGCGCTCGCCACGGCACTGGCCCGCGACGCGGAAAAAAGTGGGCAGCCCATGCTGGGCGGCCTGCGGGCGGTCAGTGTCGTGCCTTATCTGCTCATGTCCGAACGCGCCGGGCAGCGATCTTTCCGCGTGTGGTCAAAACTTATCCGCGTCTGCGGCCACGCCGGACAGCGGCGGCGGATTCCCGCGCTCGCGCTGTTCGCGCTCTATCTTGTCGCCATCATTGTGACCGTCGTTCCCCTGCTCTTCGTTTTGCAGCGCCTCGCCGCAAAGCTGTTTGCCTGCCGCCTCGCCGAGGCTGTCCGCCGCTATGAACAACCGTCTGGCGCGGATGGCTCGCGCATGAACCCATGAGTGAAGCCTTCATCACGGCCACAGCGGTCGCCCTGCCCAACGCGCCAGTCGATAACGCTTCCATTGAGGCCGTTTTGGGGCAAATCGGCGGCAAGCCCTCGCGCGCGCGGGCCATCGTCTTGCGCCAGAACGGCATCAAAAGCCGCCATTACGCCATTGACCCCGCAACCGGATGCCCCACGCATACCAATGCCCGCCTCACCGCCGAAGCCATTTTGGCGCTCTCGGAAGAAATCGGTTTTCCGCTCAATGACCTGCGATGCCTCGTCACCGGAACCTCCATCCCCGACCAAATCATGCCCAATCACGGTGTCATGGTGCATGGCGAGCTGGGCAATCCCGCCTGTGAGGTTGTCTCGACCGCTGGCATTTGCCTGTCGGGGCTGACCGCCCTCAAATACGCTTGGCTCGCGGTCAAAAGCGGCGAAGCGAAAAACGCCGTGGCAACGGGTTCCGAACTGCCGTCCGTCATCATGCGGGCAGAGCATTTCTCAGCGGAAAGCGCCGCCCGCACGGCGGCGCTCTCCAAACATCCCGCTATCGCGTTTGAAAAGGATTTCCTGCGCTGGATGCTTTCCGACGGCGCGGGCGCTTTTCTTGTCGAACCGCGACCGCGCACGGATGCGATCAGCCTTCGCATCGACTGGATTGAACTCTCCTCCGCCGCGCATCGCTTGCCCGTGTGCATGTACGCGGGCGGCGAGCGCGACCCCGACGGCACGTTGCTCGGCTGGGCGCGGTTCCCGCCAAAGCAGTGGGCAGAAGAATCCCTTTTCGCGGTAAAACAGGATGTCAAACTGCTGGATCGCCACATCCTTGAAGCAACTCTGGAAACGCCCCTCTTGGCGCTCATGGCTCGCCGCAACCTCAAGAGCGACGCAATCGACTGGTTTTTGCCGCATATGTCGTCGCACTACTTTCGCCAGCCCATCCACGACACGCTGGCGCGAATCGGGCTGCCGATTCCGTTCACGCGCTGGTTTACGAACCTAGAAACAAAGGGCAACACGGGTTCCGCGTCCATCTACATCATGCTCGACGAACTGCGACGCAGCAATCGGCTTGCGCCAGGCGATCGGCTGCTTTGCTTCGTGCCGGAGAGCGGGCGTTTTTCAAGCGGGTTCATGCACCTTACGGTGGTGTAAAAATGAACGCCGCCGACGTTCCACAGGAAAACAGCGCCACTTACGGCGGGCATCTCAAGGCCGTGTATGCGCGTACACGCAATGGGCAACTCGCCCTCGTGCAGACATGCGGATGGGAAGCCGAGGAAACCGTCACCCGCCAAGCCGTGCAGATGTTCGACGCGCTGGCCGCTGCCGCGCAGGAACGCGCACGCGCCGGACAAAGCGCCCCGCTCGAAGCCCACATGTACCGCGCCCGCATGGATATTGCCCTGCTCGCGCAAGCAACCGGGCTGTGGCGCTGGCAGGTGCGCCGCCATTTCCGCCCAGCCGTATTCGCCCGTCTTTCAGAAGGCTTGCGCGAGCGGTACGCGCAAGCCTTGGGCATCCACCCCGGCCAATTGGGCGCAATCGACTGAAATGACGGCCTCCAGCTTCGACCACCAGCAAGCGTCCCACTGCGAAAGCGGCGTCATGAGCGCCATCGCTCGCCATCACGGCATGCCGCTTTCCGAGCCGATGGCGTTCGGCCTGTCCTCGGCGCTGGCGTTCGCTTTTCTGCCTTTCATCAAACTCTCGGGAATGCCGCTGGTCTCTTACCGGATGCCGCCCGGCGCAATCATTCGCGGTCTACAGAAACCGCTGCGCTTTTCAATGGTTTCCGAGAAATTCCGCAGCCCTGAAGCGGGCGCGGCAAAGCTCGACAAGCTGCTTGCCGACGGGCATGTCGTCGGCTTGCAGGTTTCGGTTTTCTGGCTGCCGTTCATGCCGCCGGATTTCCGCTTTCATTTCAACGCCCATAACCTGCTTGCCTATGGGCGCGACGAATCGTCCGGGGATTACCTGCTCTCCGACCCCGTGCTGGAAGCGCCCGTGCGCTGCGCCCCCGCCGACCTGGCCCGCGCGCGTTTCGCGCGTGGCCTGCTCGCGCCCAAAGGGCTGCTGTATTACCCGAAAAGCGCCCCGCAGGAGCCGGATTGGGAACGCGCCATTCCCGCCGCCATCAAAAAAACCGCGCGGGTCATGCTCCACGCGCCGCTGCCTTTCATCGGCACAAAAGGCATCATCCGGGTTGCCCGCGCATTCGAGCGACTGCCCACCGCCGACCCGCAGGCCGCCAAGCTCTACGTCGGGCATCTGGTACGGATGCAGGAAGAAATCGGGACGGGCGGCGGCGGGTTCCGCTTCATGTACGCCGCTTTTCTCGAAGAGGCCGCCGTGCGCATCCGCCATCCGGCGCTAGCAGAACTGGCCGAGCAGCTTGTCGGCATCGGCGACTTCTGGCGCGAATTCGCGCTGGCCGCCGCCCGCATGATCCGCGACCGTGACCCGCTGGATACCCGCCGTCTCGCGGCGCTGCTGCATACGCAAGCGGCGCGTGAAAAAACATTTTTCGCCGCGCTCCAGAAAGCATTGCGCCGCTCATGATTCGCATCGGCTCCCTCAGCTACCGCTATCGCCCAAACGCCCCCTTGGCGCTCGACGGCATCTCGCTCAACATTGCGCGTGGCGCTGTCCACGGCTTGCTCGGCCCAAACGGCGCGGGTAAAACCACGCTGATTTCCTTGCTGGCGGGACTGCTCCCGCACCCCGCAGGGCAAATTTCCATTGTCGGCGAGCCGCTCGATGCTTGGCGTGCGACGCATCCCCGCGCCATCGCGCTGGTTCCGCAGGATTACGCTTTCTACCCGATGCTGACGGTCGCCGAAAACCTTGCGTTTTTCTCCGGTGTGCAAGGTATTCCCCGCCCGCAGCGGACGCGCCTGTGCGACGAGGCGCTGGCCTTTGCCCGTCTTGAGGCTGTTGCCAAACAGCGGGCGGAAGAGCTTTCCGGCGGGCTGCGGCGACGCCTGAATCTGGCCATCGGCCTTGTCGGCGCACCGGAAATCTTGTTGCTCGATGAGCCGACCGTGGGCGTCGATCCGGCCTCGCGCCAATTTTTGCTCGAAGCCGTGCGCCGCTTCGCCGCAAACGGGCGCACCGTGGTCTATAGCAGCCACTATATGGAGGAAGTGGATGCCGTCTGCCAAGAGGTCTCGATTCTCGACAGCGGAAAAGTGCTGCGGGCGGGGCCAACGGGGGAGGTGAAGCAAGGCAGGACGCTCGAACAAGTGTTCATGGAAATCACCGGGCATTCGCTCCGGGAATAAATTCGCCGCAAAGGAGAATTCATTTGCTCATTCCGTTGGCGGCACTCTGGAAAAAAGAATGCTTGGCGCTTGTGCGCGACTGGCACGCGCTGGCCGCGCTTTTTGCCATGCCTGCGGTTTTCATTCTGGTCATGTCGCTGGCGCTCGCGGATTCGCTTTCCGGCCAGCGGGAAGCCTCCCTTGCCTATGCCGTGCTGGATATTGACGCAACGCCGATTTCCCGCGCGCTCGACGCGCAGATGGGCGACACCGAGGCTCTCCGCAAAACGCCTTCCCCCTCTGGCGAAGCGGAAATCCGCCGTCAAGTGCGGGACAGGGAGATTGCTTTTGCGGTCATCATTCCGCAGGGATTTGCCCAGCAGGTCGGCGCGAACCAAACGCCGGAAATCCGCATCTTGTCCGACCCCGCCGTGCCTGCCGCGATGCGCGGCGGATTCCGCCAAATCGTCGAAACAGCCGTCATCAGGACATGGCTTGCGCATGTCCTCGAACGCCTTGGGCAAAGCATGATGCTGCCGCAGCTTCGCCACGCCACGGAGCGCGTCGGCCCGCCGTCCATCATTGCCGAAACGGTTGGGCGCGACGGCAACGGAAGCGCCCCGCTGCCCTCTTCCGTACAGCAGAACGTTCCGGCTTGGCTTATTTTTTCGATGTTTTTCGTCGTCATCCCGATTTCGGCGGTCTTTATTGGCGAACGGCAGCGCGGCACTTTGCAGCGCCTCCGCGCCCAGCGCGTCTCCTTCGGCTTGATGCTGGCGGGCAAATTCGCGCCTTATCTGTTCATCAACCAAATGCAGGCGGTGCTCATGGTCGCGGTTGGCCGCTGGCTTGTGCCGCTGTGCGGCGGCGAGGCGTTCGCCCTGCCCGCCACAACGCAAGGCATCGCCGCGCTGCTGCTGATGAGCCTTGCCGTCAGCATCGCGGCAACCGCCTGGGCGCTGCTCATCGCCTCCTTGGCACGCAGCAGCGAGCAAGCCACCATTCTGGGCGGCATCGGCAACATCTTGATGGGCGCTATCGGCGGCATCATGGTTCCCCGCTTCATCATGCCTGGCGCGATGCAGCAGTGGACGCGCCTCTCGCCAATGGACTGGGCGCTTGAAGGCTTTCATCAAGCCATGCTGCGCCAAGGCGGCGTTGCCGACATCCTGCCCAGCTTCTTCGCGCTGTCCTGCTTTGGCTTGGCGGCGCTAGCCGCCGCCGTTTTTCTCAATTGCCGCGCCCGCCCGACATGAACGACCTGAAAGATGCCCTCAAAACCTTGATTGTCCAAGCCTGCGACAAAGACCGCGACCCGGCCTCCATTGCCGACGATGAGCCGCTGTTCGGCGCGGAAGCGCCGCTTGCCCTCGATTCGCTCGATGCCTTGCAGCTTTCGATGGCCTTGCAGAAAAAATTTGGCGTCCGTGTCACGGACAGCAAGGAAACCCGCCAAATTTTCGCCAATGTCGCCTGCCTCGCGGCTTGGCTGGCAGCGCGGAAAGCGGCTGAATGAGCGCCGCCCGCCCCGTCTATATCCGCCGCATCGCCCATGTGTCGGCGCTCGGCCTCTGCGCCACCGAAGCCGCCAGAACGCTTCGCGCAGGCAGAAGAAACCTCTCTGAACACACGCTGCACGGCGAAACATGGCCTTGGTTCGCCCTGCCCTTCGCGGAAGAAAACTGGACGGTCCGCGCCCGCCGTGCGCTGAACTTGCTCGCAACCGAGCTTGCCGACGGAAAACCGCCGTCCGCATTAGGGCATCTGCCGCTTTTTGTTGGCTCCTCCGCAAACGGAACCGGCGCAATCGAAGCGGCGGCGCGGATTGCGGGCAGCACAGACATTTCCGCTGATGACACCGTCGTTCTCAATCAGGAAATTCGGCTCGCCTTTGGCTGCGATGCCGCGCCGTGGATGTTTTCCACCGCCTGCACATCCGGCTTGGCCGCGCTGGAAGCCGCTTTTACGCTCATTGCGCAAGGCGAAATCAACGAAGCCATCGTACTTGGCGCTGACTTTGCCAGCACCACGGCGCTTGCCGGTTTTTCCAGCCTCGGACTGCTCGCCCGAACGCCGAAAGCCAACGGGCTGATTCTCGGCGAAGCCGCCGCCGGAATGCTTCTCACAACCCGCCCCGGATCAGGCTGGCGAATTGCCGCTTGCCGGATGGGCATCGACGGCCATTCGCCCACCCTGCCCGCCCCCGACGGACACCCCATTGCCGCCAACATCGCCGCCGCGCTGGATGATGCCAAACTCGCCGCGAGCCAGATTGATTTCATCAAGCCGCATCGCGGCGGCTTGGCAGGCATCGACGATGCCGAGAACGCCGCGCTCAACATCGTTTTCGGCACGAACAGACCGCTAGAACGCCCCATCAAACACCAAATCGGGCATACGCTGGGTGCCAGCGGCCCCGCCGAAATCACCGCCCTGCTGGCGCAGTCCGACCAATCCGGCGCATGTTCACCGCAGCGATTGCTGTTCAGCTTTGCGGGCTTCGGCGGCAGCATGGCCGCTGTCATCATTGAACGCTGCCCCGCGCCGGAAAGCGGCTCGGAAAAAACCGCGCCGCCGCCATTTTTGGGCGGCATTTCAGGCTGAGGCGCGTTTTGAGATGAACCCTCCGAAAACCAGCGCCGTGACGGAACATCGTTTTGAGCCGGACGCCCTCTCCGCCCTTGCGCGGCAACATGCCGCCATGCCGCTGCGCCGCGCTGGCCCATTGGTTGAACTAGTCATTGTTGGCGTTGCGGCGATGCTCGACGGGCAGCCCGACATGCCGACCATCGTGCTGTGGGGTTCGCGCACGGGCATTACCGACATCGGAAACCGCCTCGTCTCCTGTGTCGAAATAGCCCGAGAACCCGTATTCCCGTTTGATTTCCTCGCCTCGCAGCCCATTGTCGCCGCCACCACCCTGCGAAAGCGTTTTTCCTGCATTGAAAACGCGCTCTACCAGCCCTGGCCCGACGACGCGGCAACGCACTGGCAGCGGGCGCGAACGCTTGCCGCCGCTTGGCTGCGAGCCGGACGCTGCCAGCGCGTCATCTGCGGCCAAGCCGAGCCGGACAGTCCGCGCAAAGGCGAACATACCGGACGCTGGCAGATGCACTGGGCTTGACGGTTCCAAGCCATCTGCCCATCAAAAAACAACGAAAACCATCAGGCCACGCCCCTCAATGCGCCTCGTCCCAGTTCTCGCCTTCTCCGTTAAGCGCCGCCCTAAAGTTTCATCTTGCCGTTCGCCCATTGGCATCTGTTCGCCGCTGGGGCCGATTGATTTCTTCCTGCCCGTCAGCGGCATTCACGCACATTTCTTTGGCGCGCTGATACAGCGTGCGGGCACCAGATATGTTTTTAGCGATGACTTCCTCGTGGCTGGCCTTTCCCCGTGTCATCAAAAACTCAAGGTAGTGCGCATTCTCTGCGGTCAATGACTCTTTGGCCTGTAGAATCATTTGATCCAGCAGTTCAAATGTCCAGCCCCATCGGGGCGTTAAAAAAGTGGTTGCAGTAGCGCGGGCTGCCATCGTGCTCGGATCTGCCTGAATAGCGGCTTGCAGCCATTGGCGGGCGTCTTTCCCGGCAGCCTTGTTTTCTCGTGTGCCAATGATAATCATGACGCTCTGCGGCAGTGCTGAACGCGGATTCAACCGCATTGCCTTTTGCAGATAACTTATTGCAACGCCATCTAGCCTAGACATTTCTGCGAACTGTGACCGACTCGTTTCCGAGGAAAACTTGCCCCCGCGCGCACGGCCAGCCTGATTGACGTAAAAAATACCCGCAACAAGCTGCGCAAAAAAAGATTGCTGCTGGCTATCCGCCCATCTGCGCACCTCGTCTCCTGTCTGCGGAATAAGGGTCAATAACCTGTATAGACCGCGCGATGTCAATAAATCGCCGCCGCTCGAGGCAAGATTTCTGCGGTGCAGCTTTTCAAGCAGGGCTTCGGCTTGCTGAAATTGCCCTTTCATAATCATGTGCGACGCTTCGGAATGCTCCGTATAGCGACTGCCGCCGGAAGCCAACGGACACTGCCCCGATTGGGCGCTGGCCACCGTCACCACACAGCACGCCGATTCCACAATCAATGCCATCACAGCAGCTTTGACAACTTTCGATGTTTTCATGCGCCTATCTCCCTAAAAGAGCGGTAGTTTGTTCCGGCACTTTGCCGCATGCTTTTGAGAATGGTTTTCCTCTCAGCAAAGGCCGCGCCCCTCAATGCGCCTCGTCCCAGTTCTCGCCTTCTCCGATGTCGACCCGCAGCGGCACGACTAGAGAGGCGGCGGTTTCCATCAATCCGGGGACGTTGGCGCGGATAATGGCGAGTTCTTCGTCGGGAACTTCAAGCACCAGTTCATCGTGGACTTGCAGAATCAGCCGCGAGCGGAGATTCGATTCGTTTAGCCAGCGATAAACGTCGAACATCGCTTTCTTGATGAGGTCGGCGGCGGTTCCCTGCATGGGCGCGTTGATCGCGGCGCGTTCGGCGGTTTGGCGGCGGGCGTGCTGGCGGGCGGCGATGTCCGGCAGGTGGAGGCGGCGGCCAAAGACGGTTTCGACGTAGCCTTGTTCGCGGGCAAGCACCCGAACCCGTTCCATGTAGGCGGCCACGCCCGGATAGCGCGTGAAATAACGCTCAATCCAGCTTTGTGCCGCGCCGCGCTCGATGCCGAGCGCCTTGGCAAGGCCGTGCGCGCTCATGCCGTAGATGAGACCAAAATTGATGACTTTGGCGTATCGGCGCTGTTCGGGGGCGACCGCTTCGGGCGCGATGCCGAAAACTTCGGCGGCAGTGGCGCGGTGGATGTCCTCGCCTCGCGCAAAGGCTTCCAGCAGGCGGGCGTCATTCGACAGGTGCGCCATGATGCGCAGCTCAATCTGCGAATAGTCCGCCGAAACGATTCGGCAGCCACGCGGGGCAATAAAGGCGGCACGGATGCGCCGCCCTTCCGACGTGCGCACGGGGATGTTTTGCAAGTTAGGGTCGGAACTGGCAAGCCGCCCAGTCACCGCCGTGGCCTGCGAAAAGCTGGTATGCACCCTGCCCGTTGCCGGATTGACCATGCGCGGCAACTTGTCGGCGTAGGTTCCCTTCAGCTTGGCAAGGCGGCGGTATTCGAGCAGCAGCTTGGGCAAAGGGTAATCCTCAGCAAGCTCGCTCAAAACATCCTCGTCGGTCGAAGGCTGTCCGGTGGCGGTTTTCTTGCGCACGGGCAGCCCGAGGCTGCCAAAGAGGATTTCGCCAAGCTGCTTGGGAGACCCCAAGTTAAACGCCTTTCCCGCCAGCGCGTGGGCTTCGCGCTCCAAATCGAGCAGCCGCCGGCCCAGTTCGCTGCTTTGCTGCGCAAGGAGGAAGGGGTCGATGAGCACCCCGGTACGCTCCATCGCCAGCAGCACGGGGAGCGTCGGCAATTCAATGTCCCGATAGAGCGCGGCCAGCGCGGGAACCGTTTCCACCTGCGGCCATAATTTTTGGTGCAGCCGCAAGGTGATGTCGGCATCTTCGGCGGCGTAGCGGGTTGCGGCATCCAAAGACACTTCGTCAAAGCCGATTCGTTTCGCGCCTGTCCCGCAGACTTCGGCATAGGGAATCGTGGCAATGCCAAGATGCCGTTTGGCAAGCGAATCCATATCGTGAGGACGGCTGCTTTCCAGCACGTAAGACTGGAGCAGCGTGTCGTGAATGACGCCGCGCAGGACAATGCCGCAATTGGCGAAAACGTGGGCATCGAATTTGATGTTTTGCCCAACTTTTGGGTGCGCTTCCGATTCCAGCCACGGCTTGAGCTTTGAGAGCGCCTCATCGAACGGCAGTTGCGCGGGCCTGTCCGCGCCGCGATGCGCCAGCGGCAGATAGGCGGCATCCTCCGGCGCAAACCCAAAAGAAATGCCGACCAGCCGCGCCGTGAGCGGCTCAAGCCCAACGGTTTCGGTATCGAGCGCGACAAGGCCGGAGGAATCCAGCCGTTTCAGCAGCGCCTCGAAATCCGCCCAATCGACGATGGCGCGGTAAGCGGAACGGTTCGGTTCCTGGGCGGGCGCATCGCCAAGGGTTTCTTCCGGCTGGAAGCGCCGCGCTAAGCCGTCCGGCGCGGGGGGCGACGCGGTGGCGGCACGCTCTAGCCAGCTTTTGAATTCAAAGCGTTCGTAAAGCGCCGCCAATGCCTGAAGGTCGGGTTCTCGCGGAGCAAGCTCGTCCAGCCCGCACGGCAAGGCAACATGGGTGTCGACCGTCACCAAGCGTCGGGCCAAAGGCAGAAAATCGAGGTGGCCGCGCAAGTTTTCTCCGGCTTTGCCGCCCATTTCGTCCGCTCGCGCCATCAGATTGTCGAGGCTGCCGTATTCGGCCAGCCATTTTGCGGCGGTCTTGGGGCCACATTTTTCCACGCCGGGAACGTTGTCGACCGCGTCCCCGACCAGCGCGAGGTAATCGACGATGCGCGAAGGCAGCACGCCAAATCGGGCTTCGACCCCGGCTTCATCAAGCGCCTCCCCGCTCATCGTGTTGACCCAAAGCACGCCGGGGCGCACAAGCTGGGTCAAATCCTTGTCGCCAGTCGAAATGACGGTTTCCCATCCGCGCTCGCCAGCCAATCGGGCCAACGTGCCGATGACATCATCGGCCTCGACGCCCGCGACAGAGAGCAGCGGCCAGCCTTCGGCGCGTACCGCCTCGTGCAGGGGCGCAACCTGGGCAACAAGGTCATCGGGCATGGGCGGGCGGTGCGCTTTGTATTGCGGATACAATTCGTCCCTGAAAGTTGCCCCTTTTGCGTCAAACACACAGGCGCGGTAATCCGCCTTGTAGTCACCGACCAGCCGACGTAGCATCGAGAGAACGCCACGGATAGCGCCGGTCGGCTCGCCCCGCGAGGTGCGCAGGTCGGGCAGCGCGTGGTAGGCACGATAAAGATAGCTGGAGCCATCGACGAGCAACAAGGTGGCCATGAAAAACAATCCTCGCGGTCAAAAAGGCACAAACTCAAAAAATGAGCGCAAAAGAAAAATTACCGCCCAGCGTGGTCAACGGCACGCCCAGTTTCAACGGGCGCGAATCGTGGCGAATCTTCGGGATTATGGCAGAGTTCGTCGAGGCGACAGAACGGCTCCGCGCCATCCGTCCGGCAGTGTCGATTTTCGGTAGCGCAAGAATCGAACCGGATCATCCCTACTACGCGCAGGCGGAGCGCATCGCCCGCTTGCTCTCGGATGCCGGGTTTGCCGTCATCTCGGGCGGCGGGCCGGGCATCATGGAGGCCGCCAACAAGGGGGCGTTCTACGGCAAAAGCCCTTCCGTGGGACTGAACATCCAGTTGCCGCTGGAACAAAAAGGCAATGCCTATCAGGATATTTCCCAAACTTTCCAGCACTTCTTTGCGCGCAAATTCATGTTCGTGAAGTACGCGAGCGCCTATGTCGTCATGCCCGGCGGCTTCGGCACGCTCGACGAACTGCTCGAAGCCATGACCCTCATGCAGACGAGCAAGAGCCGCCTGATTCCAATCATCCTCGTGAACGGGGCTTTCTGGCGCGGGCTGCTCGATTGGTTCAGGGAGCGGCTCGTCGCCGAGCGCATGGTCTCGCCCGAAGACCTCGATCTGGTGCAGGTCATCGACGAGCCGGAAGCCGTGGTCGAGGCTATTTTCAAGCACTACGAAACTCGCGGCTTCATGCCCTTGCCCGAGGAGCATGAAATAATGCTTAATCTCTGAACCCAGCCACAGAGGATCATCATGCGCACGAAACTCTCCGCCGTACTTGCCGCCTTTGCTTTTTGCGCCGGCTCAATGGCAGCCCAGCCGCTGCTCGCGCAAGAGCCGGAAGAAAAACAAGAGACCTGCGCCGAGCCGGAAGGGCTTGAGCCGCTGGATGAAGAATTGCCCCAGGTGACGGTCGTCAAGCGCGGGGAAGATACCGTCACCGAGTTCCGCATTCGCGGCAAGCTCTATATGGTCAAGGTCACGCCGCCGAATGGAGCTTCCTATTATCTGGTCGACCGCGAAGGGACTGGCCAGTTTGTCCGAGCCGACGGCAACCGCAAGCTGATCGTTCCCGCCTGGGTGCTCACAAGCTGGTAAGTTTGGGCGCATGTCCGTTTTCACCCTGCCTTCCGAAGAAGCCCTGACGCGCTGGCTGGAGCATTATTCAATCGGACGCTTGCTCAAATTCGAGGGCATCGCGGGCGGTGTCCAAAACAGCAATTTTTTTGTCACGACCACGCTCGGGCGCTATGTTTTGACGCTGTTCGAGGACATCGCCCGCGCCGAACTGCCCTATTACCTGCACTTGATGTCCCATCTCGCCCGGCACGGCTTGCCCGTGCCCGCGCCCATTGCCAACCGGGACAACGAATATCTGGGCACGCTGGCTGGCAAGCCCGCCGCGCTGGTTTCGCGCCTGCCGGGAAGCTCGGCGGCGCACCCCAGCGTTGAGCACTGCGCCCGAATCGGCGCCATGCTCGCGGGGCTGCATCTGGCAGGGCGCTCTTACGGGCGGCGGCAGCCGAATCCACGCGGCGCGCATTGGCGGGCGCGTACCGCCGCCCTGCTCCGCCCCAGCCTGTCCGACGACGACGCGGCCCTGCTCGATGCCGAACTGCGTTTTCAGGAAAGCGCCGATGCCGATTTCTCGCGCCTGCCCTTTGGTGCCATCCACGGCGACCTTTTCCGCGACAACGTGCTCTGGGCGGAAGATGGATTCATTGGAGGGGTGATTGATTTCTACTTTGCTGGTTTTGATGCCCTGCTCTTTGATGTGGCCGTCGCGGTCAATGACTGGTGCGGCCAAATCGACGGGGCGCTCGATTTGGCGCGCGCGGATGCCCTGCTTGCCGCCTATCATGCCTCCCGCCCGTTCTCCGATGCCGAGCGCGGCATCTGGCCGCTGATGCTGCGGGCGGCGGCGCTGCGGTTCTGGCTTTCGCGGCTCGCAGCCCGCAACCAGCCGCGCAAGGGGGAACTGGTGCTGGTGAAAGACCCGGACGAATTTCGTGACGTTTTGCGGCTGCGCGTCCATAATGCCGTGCCTCCCCTGCCTAGCGCCTGATGCCTGATATTCTGCCCAAAATGAATAACAGCGATACCGAAACCGAACAGCCTTCCCTCCCGCCGGACGTTGTGAGCAGGCGGCATCCCGGCCCGAATGAAACCCGCCCGCTGAAAGTCCGGCGGATTCCTTTGTGGCATGGATGGTACTGGCTGATTGAAGGCTTCACGCTGTGGGGGCGCAACCCCGCGTTTCTCAGCTTCCTGACCTTCAGCTTCATCCTTGCCATCATCATGGCCTCGATGCTGCCCTATGTGGGCGAACTGCTTAGCTCGATTTTGTATCCCGGCCTGATGCTCGGCGTTTTCAACGGCTGCCGCGCCATTGACCGCAAGCGCAAACTCACGCCCATCCTTCTGATTTCGGGCTTTCGCCGCTACGCATACGACCTGCTGCTGGCCGGTTTTTGCCATTTCATCGTGATGAACGCCGTGCTCCTGAGCACCCGCCTGATTGACGGCGGCATCATGTGGCGGCTGCTCACGGCTGCCGACATACCGGATTCCGCCATTCTTTCTTCCACGCCGTTCAGAAGCTCGCTCATCTTTACCTCAATACTTTTCGTGCTATGGGGCATGGTGTGCCTGTTCGTGCCGCAGCTTATCGGCTGGTGGCGGCTGTCCGTGCCCAAGGCGCTGGGTTTCAGCCTGAAGGGCTGCCTCCTCAACAGCCTGCCGCTTTTTACCTATGGCTTCTGCTTCAGTTTTTTCATCATCATTCTGGCGGCGCTCGTCATCAACTTTTTTGAACTGACCGCCGAAGGGCTTGGCATTGTGGCTTGCGTCGTTTTCCTGCTGATTGCCATTCCCAGCCTAATCGCCAGTTTTTACGTCGCGGCGCGTGACATTTTCGGATTTCCCCGCCGGAGACGCCGCCGCCGTCCGCATCCAGACCCGGCGCAGCCCGAACGCAGCGGCACAAGGAAGCCGCAAGCATAGCCCCGCGCCCGCCATATGCCCCTTCTCGATACCGTCCGCACCATCGAAACGCCTGAAGGAGTCAGCATCCGCCTTCGTCTGGCGGGACCCGTGCCGAGGGCGCTGGCATGGGCGCTCGATTTTTTCATCCGTCTCTTTATCTGGATGATTGCGCTGACATTTTTGTCGCCCTTCGGCAAATTCGGCTTGGGCCTTTTTGCGATAGGCGTTTTTTTGCTCGAATGGTTTTATCCGGTGCTCTTTGAAGTCTGGAAGCGCGGGGCGACGCCGGGGAAGAAAATATTGAATCTGGCGGTATTGCAGGACGATGGCGTGCCAGTCGGCTGGTCGGCTTCCGTGGTGCGCAACTTGCTGCGAGCCGTGGATATTTTGCCTTTTCTCTATGCCTTTGGGCTGTGCTCGATGTTCCTGAACCGCGATTTCAAGCGGCTGGGCGACATCGTGGCAAAAACCGTCGTCGTCCATCTCGACAAGCCCAAACTGCCCGAAAAGCTCCCGCCGGGGCGGGCATTGCCGCCGCCCGTCTGGCTTTCCTCGCCCGAACAGCAACTCGTCGTCGCTTTTGCCGCCCGCTCCCTGCGCCTGACGCCAGATCGCGTGCAGGAATTGGCGCAGATACTCTGTCCGGCAATCGCCCGAAGCAGCCGACAGCCCGTCGACGCGGATTCCCTGCTCGGCTATGCGCGGCATATCGCCGGGGAGCGTTGAGCCTTGATGACGCCAAACGAGTTCGTCCGCCGCCACGAACAGGAATGGGGACAGCTTGAGGCGCTGCTCGCCACGCGCCCAAAGCGCCGTCAAAGCAAATCGGACGGACAAACCACGGAAATCGCGCCAGACCCGGCGGATTTTCCATCGCTTTACCGACGCGCCTGCCTGCATCTGGCGCTGGCGCGGGAACGGCGCTATCCGCCCGCGCTCATCGACCGTCTCGACCGCCTCGCGCTGTCCGGCCATCAAGCGTTCTACGGGGCGCGTTCGCGCCTGCTGCACGGCATCGCTCAATTCTTCGCCCAGGATTTTCCGGCGCTCGTCCGCGAGCACTCGCGCCTTTTCTGGCTTGCCAGCGCGTTGCTTTATTTGCCGGGGCTGCTGATGGGGCTGCTGGTCTATCTCCAGCCGGAAATGGTCTACAGCCTCCTCGATTTCGAGAACGTGCGCCATATGGAGGAAATGTACAGCGCGGGCGGCGCGACGGAGATCAAGACTGGGTCGGGGCGAGCCGCCAACGACAACATCCAGATGTTCGGCTTTTACATCCGCAACAACATTTCCATCGGCTTCCAGTGTTTCGCGTCCGGCCTCCTGTTTGGGCTAGGCACGCTTTTCTATCTGATTTTCAATGGCCTTTTGTTCGGCGCGGTTTCCGCCCACTTGATTCAGCAAGGTTCGGCGGAACGGTTTTTCCAGTTCGTCATCGCGCACGGCGCTTTCGAGCTGACCGCCATCGTGCTTTGCGGCATGGCGGGATTGATGCTGGGACGCGCCTTGATTTCGCCCGGACGGCAGCGGCGCGGCGAGGCGCTGTTCCATGCCGCCCGCCCCGCCGTGAAAATTGTCTATGGCGCAACGGCCATGCTGCTGATTGCCGCGTTCATCGAAGCCTTCTGGTCATCCGGCGCTTACGTGCCGGTGAGGGAAAAGTTCATCGTCGGCGGGCTGCTCTGGGCGCTTGTCGCCGCCTATTTCCTGTTCATGGGGGCGCGGCGTGAAACCTGATGGCTTAGCCGTCGAAATCCGCGCCCGGTCGCACTGGGAGGCAACCGACCTCGGGCTGGCGCTGGTGCAGGCGCATTGGCGCAGCCTGTATTCGGCGTGGCTCGCCATCCTGCTTCCGGTCATTTTTCTGGAAGCGGCGCTGCTGTGGCTTTTGTCTGATTATGAAGAAAGCTGGCCGTACATCCCGATTCTGTCGTGGTGGCTAAAGCCGCTTTACGACCGGGTGCTTCTGCATGTCTTGAGCCGCGCCGTGTTCGGCGTAAAAGCCAACTGGCGCGATGTCCTGCGCGCGCTGCCGCGCCTGTTGCTGCATTCCGGCCTCTTCCGCGCCCTGACCATCGGGCGGCTCTCGACCCGCCGCAGCTTCAGGCTTCCGGTATGGCAGCTTGAAGGCGTCAGCGGAAAAACGCGCAAGCAGCGTTTCTGCGCGCTTTGGGGGCATGGCGCGGCACGGCTCTTCTTTCTGTGCATCCATCTTGAACTGATTCTGTTTTTGGGCATTCCGGGGCTGCTTTACCTGCTGCTGCCCACCGAATTCGCCCCGTCCCTTGAATTTATCTGGGACGACAGCCAAACGTCGCCTTGGTTCTTTGCCATCCAAATCCTTGCCGGACTGCTCGCTATGAGCATCATCGAACCGTTTTACGTTGCCGCCGGATTCATGCTCTACCTGAACCGGCGCACCGAAATCGAGGGGTGGGACATTGAACTGGGCTTCCGCACGCTGGCCGCACGCCTTAACGCGCAGCAGGCCGCGCCATGAAGCCATTTGCCTCATCTATCCCGCGCTGGCTCATGCCCTGCCTGCTGGCGAGCCTGTTTCTGTCCGCCCAGGCATTCGCGCAAACGCCCCCTGCGGCTGCGCTCAATCCTCCGCCACAAGCCGCCCAACCCGCCTATGTCGGCGAAGCGCGGAAAGCCATCGACGCCGTCCTCGCCGAACCCGTATTCGACCGAACCCAAACCGTTAAAGTGCCGAAACTGAAAGCCGACGGGAAAAAGAATATTTTTGACAAATCCATCAAACGCCTCAACAACGAGGAATCGCAAAGCGAACCCCGCAGACCTTTCGATGCCTCCGCCGCCGCGCAGTTTGGGGAAATCGTCCTATGGCTGCTGGTTTTTGGGCTGGTAGTGCTCCTCATCGTTTCCGCAAAGCGTTGGCTGCCTTTTTTCGGCTGGCGGCGCGGCTCTGCCCGTCCGGCACGGAACCCGGTTCTGCAAAGCGACAGCGCCCTTGCGCTTGAATCGGTTGAGGCGCTGCCGGAAGAAATAGCGGCAATCGCCGAGCGTTGCTGGCGGGAAGGGAAAGCCGCCGAAGCCTTGAGCCTGCTCTATCGCGGAACCCTCAAGCTCATGGCGACGCGCCACCGCGTCGAATTGCCGCAAGGCGCAACGGAAGAAGAAATCCGCCTGCTCGTCGGCAGCGCCCTGCCTGCCTGCAAGGACGATTTCGGGCGCATCGCCCGCGCATGGCTCATCCTCGCCTACGCGCACCGCCCGCCTGCGGACTTTGATGGCCTGCTGGCAGGATTTGGCCGCCTTCAGCAAGCCGGAGGAGCCGCCCCATGAGAATTTCTATCTGGAAAATGGCGGGCTTGGTTCTTCTGCTGGCGTTGCTGGCGTTTGGGCTGTGGGTCTACAGCCAAATCGAATTCGTTGAAGAAACCATCGCCACCGACCGCTTCAAAGGCGCTGCCGCCCGCAACCCGCTGCTCGCGGCGGGTCGGCTGGCCGAGCGTTACGGCGCAGCGGCGCACTATGTCCCCGCTTACACAAAGCCGCCCTCGTCCGGCGGAACGTTGGTTTTCACCGCGCCGCGCCACTGGCTCACCGCCACGCAAAATGAGGCGCTGCTAGATTGGGTGGAAAAAGGCGGGCATTTGATTGTCTCCCCGCAATCCCAGCAACATCGCGGCAAGCGGGCAGAGCGCCGCAAAAAAGAAAACGCTTCTCCAGATGTGCTGCTCGCCTCATTGGGCGTTTCCATCAATGAGGAAGATTCGGATGAAGTGGAGACGAACACGAACGCTCTCTTTAACTGGCTTGGGCGGCTAATCAATGCCACGCCATCGGCGGCACAAGTCATCAAGCTGCCAGACGGCACGCAGATCAAAGCCCGGTTCAATCCGAAGTTGCGCCTCAAAGACCTTGACGGAAGCAGCGATTGGCAAATTCTGGATTCGGGCGCGGATGCCCCCCGGCGCAAGGACGAAAGCAATTACGGCTTGAGTTTTATGTGGGGCAAAGGACGCGCCACGGTTCTTGCCAATCTCGATTTCCTCGACAACGCCCAGATTGGTGAAAACGACCACGCCGCGCTTTTCGCCTGGGCGGCCTCGTTGAAAAAAGGGCAAAGCGTCTGGTTCGTCTATGGCAGCGACGTGCCGCCCCTCTGGCTCTGGCTGCTCAATTACGCCGGAACGGTGCTTATTGCCGCCGCCTTGCTGCTCGTCATCTGGCTCTGGATGATTTCGCGCCGCTTCGGTTCCCTGCTGCCCGCCCGTTCCGCCGAACGCCGCAGCATCGTCGAGCATGTGGCGGCGAGCGCCCGCTATTTATGGCGCTGCAAACAGGGGCAAGTGCTTTACCGGACGCTTTGCGAAGATTTTTATAAACAGGCTTTTCTGCGCCATCCGCAATGGAGCCGATTGACGTTTCAGGAATTGACCCAGCAGATTGCCCTTTTCGCGCAAGCAAGCGGAGTGCCGCAACTGTCCGCCCTGACCGCGCAAGCCGTCGGAGACCTGCTCGACACCAGCCGCCCCCGCGACGAAAAGCAATTCGCCGCCCATTCACACCTTCTGGATATTCTTCGGAACAAACTATGAACGACACGACGACCCAAACCCCGGCAGCCCCGGAAGCTGAAGATTCTTTCCAGAAAAATCTGGAACAAGTCCACCTCTACGCTTCCCGCATGAAGGCGGAAATCAGCCGGGCGCTGACCGGACAGGCAACGGCGCTGCACCACACGCTGATTGCCCTTTTCGCGGGCGGGCATGTGCTCGTCGAAGGCGTGCCGGGGCTTGGAAAGACACTGCTTTTCCGGGCGCTGGCGCAAACATTCAACGGCAGCTTTTCGCGCATCCAGTTCACGCCCGACCTGATGCCCTCGGACGTGACCGGGCACGCGCTCTACGACCTCAAGGCGCAGGAGTTCAAGGTTCGCCGAGGCCCCGTGTTTACCCATCTGCTGCTGGCCGACGAAATCAACCGCGCCCCGGCCAAAACACAAGCCGCCCTCCTCGAAGCCATGCAGGAGCAGCAAGTGACCATTGAAGGCGAAGCCCATGCCCTGCCGCATCCGTTCATGGTCATGGCAACGCAGAACCCCATCGAGCAGGAAGGCACTTATCCGCTGCCGGAGGCGCAGCTTGACCGTTTCCTGCTCAAGGTGCTCATCGACTACCCGAGCCTGGATGAAGAACGCGCCATGCTCGAACAGGTCACGCGCAACCAAGTAGGCGATTCCCTCAACGTCGCCGCCGTGCAGCCCATCGCCTCACCGCAGGCGGTCGCCTTGATTCAGCAGGTCACGGCGCAAATGACGGTCGACTCGCGCATCATCGACTACGCGACGCGCATCGTGCGGGCGACGCGGGAATGGCCTGGCCTGCTGATTGGCGCGGGGCCGCGTGGCTCGATTGCGCTGGTTCGCGCCGCAAGGGCCGCCGCCGTTCTGGCAGGGCGCGATTTCGTCACCCCGGACGACATCAAAGCCGTCGCCTTGCCCGCGCTGCGCCACCGCGTGGCCTTGTCGCCGGACTTTGAAATGGAAGGCCGCACGGCAGACCAACTGCTCCACGCCCTGCTCGAACACGTCGAAGCGCCGCGCCAATGAGACCCGCCCCGCGCCTCGTCTGGATACTTGCCGGATGGCTGGTCTGGGCGATACCCGCGAGCCTCTGGCCAAGCTGGGCCGCGCCGTGGGCGGCGGGCGGCATTACGCTCCTGCTGTTCGTCCTCCTCGACGCTTGGCGGGCATGGCGGCATCCACCGCCCCGCGTCGCCCGCCGGATTGCCCATTCCCTGCCGGTCGGCGTGTGGCGCGAAGTGCTGCTGGAAATCGACAACTCGTTGCCGCAAAAGAGCGTTGTCCGCGTTTTCGACCATTACCCGACGGCCTGCGACATGGAGGGGCTGGCATTCACCTTTGCCCTCGCGCCGCAGAGCCGCGCCCACGCAAGCTATCGGCTGCGCTTCACGGCACGCGGCGAGCACGTTTTCAAAGGAGTCGAAACCTTGGCCGATTCCCCGTTCGGCCTCTTGCGCCGCCGCGCATTCATTGACCTGCCCTGCCGCGTGCGCGTCTATCCCAATTTCGCCGCCGTCGCCAAATACGCGCTGCTCGCCACCGATAACCGCCTAAGCCAGATGGGCGTGCGCCAGCGCCGCCGCCGGGGCGAGGGGCTTAGTTTCCACCAACTGCGCGAATACCGCGAAGGCGACACCCCGCGCCAAATCGACTGGAAAGCGACTTCCCGCGTCAACAAGCTGGTTTCCCGCGAGTATCAGGACGAACGCGACCAGCAAATCATGTTCCTGCTCGATTGCGGCAACCGGATGCGGGCAAAGGAGGACGGTGCGCTGTCGCATTTCGATGAGGCGCTCAACGCGCTCCTGCTGCTCGCCCATGTCGCCTTGCGGCAAGGCGACGCCGTTGGCTGCATGAGCTTTGGGCATGACACGCGGCACATCCCCGCCCAAAAAGGCCGCGCCGCCCTGAATCATCTGATGGAACGGCTTTTCGATTTGGAACCGGGCAGCAACTCGCCCGATTACCGCAGCGCCGCCACGCATATCGCGCAAACCGTGCACAAACGCTCGCTCGTGCTCATCCTGACCAACCTGCGCGGCGAGGACGACGAAGGACTGCGCGAGGCCATCAAGGTTTTGCGCCGCCGCCATCTGGTGCTGCTTGCCAGCCTGCGGGAAACCGCCGTGCAGCGCCTCGTCTCCGAGCCACGCGCCTCGTTTGAGACGGCGCTCAACGCCGCCGCCGCGCTACAGTACATCGGCATCCGCAGCGCCATGATTGAGCGCCTGAAACGCAACGGCGCACATGTGCTCGATGTCACCCCGGCGGCGCTGCCCGTGGCGCTGGTCAACCGCTATCTGGACTTCAAACGCAGCGGAGCCTTGTAGAATCCCCCCTTCCGCCCATCAAGCAATCCTTTCCCTCAAAGTGAAAGAGGTAAGCCAGCGGCGCAATCTCCCACTTCTTTTTTTAACCCACGAACAAAGAATGAACCTATCCGACCTGCAACAAATCATCATCGACGCTTTGGAAGACGTGAAGGCGCGAGACATCGAAGTCATCGACACGGCCCGGCTCACTTCGCAGTTTGAACGCATCATCGTTGCCAGCGCCGACTCTGGCCGCCAGACGCGGGCGCTGGCACGCAACGTGCTCGACCGCGCAAACGCGGCGGGCATCAAGGCGCTCGGCATCGAAGGCGAGGAAAACGGCGAATGGGTGCTCGTCGACCTGGGCGAAATCGTGGTTCACGTCATGCAGCCCGCCGTCCGCGCCCATTACCGGCTCGAAGAACTCTGGACGAGTTCCCTCCCCCATCGCGCCGAATCCGCCGGAAAAGCAGCGGAAGCATGACCCCATGAGGCTGGTCGCCGTCGCTGTCGGCAAACGGATGCCCGCATGGGCAGAAGCCGGTTTCAACGACTTCGCCCGCCGGATGCCCCGCGAATTGCCGCTCGAACTCGTCGAGGTCAAAGCCGAGCCGCGCAACTCTGGAAAAACGGCGGCATCGATGATGGAAGCCGAAGCAAGCCGCATCGAAGCCGCCCTGCCAGTTCGTTGCCGCAGGGTGATACTCGATGAGCATGGTGTTGGACTGACCAGCGTCGCGCTCGCCCGCCGCCTGGAAGAATGGTGCGGCGGCGGGCAGGACATCGCCTTCATCATCGGCGGCCCCGACGGGCTTGCCCCATCCATCAAGGCCAGCGCGCACGAATCCCTCCGGCTCTCCAGCCTCACCCTGCCCCACGCGCTCGTCCGCCCGCTGCTCGCCGAAGCCCTCTATCGGGCATGGAGCATCACGCGCAACCATCCCTATCACCGGGAATGAGCCTGTCCATGCCAGAGACTTTTTCCTGCATCACCCTCGCTTCCGCCAGCCCGAGGCGGCGCGAACTGCTGCGCCAGATTGGCGTGAACTTCAAGCGGCTGCGCCCCAGCAAGAAAGATGCCGAGGTTGATGAAACGCCGCTTCCGAGGGAAATGGCTGGCCGCGTGCCGCAGCGGTACTTTTTGAGTTCGCAAGCCTGTCGCGGAATCCTGCGCCGGGCTTCAATGCGGGGCAAGAAATTGCCGGGACACTTAAAGCGTGCGCTAGAAGCGGGGGCTGGGCAAACAGCGCCGGCCATGCCGCAGCAGGGTACATGAGGGCAGCCAATACCCTTCGCGGAGAGGGGTTTGACGGGTCAGAAGACGGAACCGGGCGGCAGAACCTGATCGTTTCCGGGACAATCGACGCGAGCG
>JAITVD010000002.1 GCA_031285965.1 Azoarcus sp. | reverse complement strand
GACGTTTCCACGGCAATAACGATGAAAGGATAAATGATGGGGCTGTTATCTGCCTTGGCGCATTCGACCATGCGGGCAACCTGTTCCACCGTCAGATAGGTAATGCGTCCATGCCCTTCGAAAGCGGCTTTACTGTGAGGAGGCCAATCTGCGCGTCCAGCCCGAGCAGATCATCCAACGGGATAAAAGCATCCGGCGAGAGGTACGCCACCTCGTATTTGTAGCAGGCGGAAAGCGCCTCCTCGCCCTCAAGCTCCTGCGCGAGCAGCCGCCCGCCGAACCGAAGTCCTTTGGTGGCTTGGCCTGTTCGTGCTTTTTGCCAACTTGGGCTAGAGATGCAACGCATAGCCGAACGTGTCTTGAGCGTTGTTCGGCAGCGCCTTTAAGTCCTTCTTGGCAGAGCCAAGCCAAAATAGTCGTGTCATGCCTAATGGACATAATGCCGCAAGCCTTTGCACACGCTTAGGGCGTTTTTTCCCGACTGTGTGTCATAGGAAATTCCGCAAAAATAAAAAAGGACGCCGAAGCGCCCTTTTTAAGACTACATCGCGGTGAGGCTGCGATTAGAAGTCGTGGCGGAAGCCAACCGCGAAGCCACGGCGATAGTCCATGCCGTCAGCACCCAAGTAGGTGGAGGCTGGACCGCCATAAGTACCGTCTGTGACGAGCACGCCTTGGAAGCCACTCGCAACCTCGAAGTCGTCATTGGTCTTTGCCCAAGCCGCTTGCGCGTACAGCGTGGTGCGCTTGCTGAGGGCATGCTCATAACCAATGGCAAACTGACGGAGTTTTCCTTTGTTGTCGTCGTCGTTCCAGTCGTTTTCAGTCGCTTGGGTATAGGACGCTAGAATCGAGTCGTTCGGCGTGATCTTGAAGGTAGCGCCAATCATCCATTGCGTGAGCTTGGAATCCTCATCAATGAGCGGGTTGCCAGTCACAGCCCGGAGAGCCTCTTGATCGGTGATGCGCTGACCGAAGGTGGCACCCAGCTTGACGATGCCAAAATCATACGACGCATACAGGTCATAGACTTGGAGGGCATCCACGTCATCCGATCCGTTGGAAACCAGACCATTATTGAGGTTCACGGACGCTTGATGGTAGTTTGCCGCGACGAACAGCTTGCCCCATGTGAAGGACGGCGCGATGGCCCAAGCCTGGATGTCACCATTGTTTTGGAAGGCTTCGTTGCCACCACCGAACCCGGCAGCCGCAGTTCCGTTAAAGCTATAGGCGGCGATGAAGTTGAAGCCGCTCCACGTCGGGGAGATGTAGGCAGCCAGGTTGTTCAGGCGGCGCTCCTGAACCAGCACGTTGCCGGCGCTGCCCAAGCCGTTCTTGGCAAACGGGTCAACGGCGCTGGTGAAGAGGTGCTGCGGGGTGTAATGACGGCCAAACGCCACCGTGCCGAAGCCCCCGGCGAGGCCGGCGTAGGACTGGCGATTCATGTCGTTAAACATGGAGCCTTGGTCGCCGTTCAGGCCGGTTTCCAGCACGAACACGGCTTTCAGACCGTTGCCCAGATCTTCCACGCCCTTGAAGCCAATGCGGTTCTGCTTGGAGATGCCGGAATCAATGCCGCTGCGGCTTTTGGCATCTTCGACCATGTTGTCGCCCAAGGACGAAAAGCCATAGTCAATCGTGCCATACAGCGTGACATTCGACTGCGCGAAGGCGGGCGCGGACAGCAGACCAGCGACAGCCAGTGCGATCAGTTTCTTTTGCATGTAGTTCTCCTCAAATTAAATCGGCTTTTCCGCCGACGGCGGTTAGCCCAGCTGGACCTCTCAGACGAGAAGTTGCCCGCGATTGTGCAAAGCCCGCAAGGGTTTGCGCAACCCCTAAACGCGAAAACCCGCCGTGAAAGGCGTTATTGTTGTGATTGCGCCACAAACTCGCGGGGTCAACCCATAAAAGAAAAAATCTCTGCCCGGTTTCGCTTTTTGTGAATCGCCGCCGCGAGATAGGTGATGTTCCTCAAAAATTTCAAAACATCCGCCTGCCGTTCCAGATTGCCGCGCCCGAGGGGCGGGGGAAAAACGCAGGTTGGGCGGGAGCGGGTTCCGCCGGGGCTGGGGCAGTCCGTAACTGCCCACGAAAAAGACACAACGGTGCCATCCGGCACGTTGAGATCGACAAGGAATAGATATATGGTTATATATATCTATTACGGAGAAAATCATGCGTCTTGCAAAATGGGGCACCTCGCTGGCAGTCCGCATCCCCGCTGCCGTAGTCAGGCGGATGAACCTGCGCGAAGGAGACGAGGTGGACATCGAACTGGTCAGGCGGCCCAGTGCTTCGTCCGTCCTGAATGAACTCCGGCAGTTTCGCGGGCGGATGCCCGCCGGATACCGCTTTGATCGAGAGGATGCCAATGGGCGTTAAAGCCTTTGCCGACACCAATGTTGTGCTGTACCTGCTGTCGGATGATGCCCGGAAGGCAGAATGCGTGGAAGCCCTGTTGCCGTCATGTCTGATCGGCGTACAGGTACTGAACGAGATTGCCAACGTCGCCCGCCGGAAATTCGGGATGTCATGGACAGAGACAAACCGTTTTCTGTATCTGGTACGTACTTTGTGCCCACCCTGTCCCCTGACGATAGAGACCCATGAGCGGGCACGGATCGTTGCCGAACGCTATGGGCTGAGTTTCTTCGACGCACTGATTGTTGCCGCCGCGCTGCTGGGCAGGTGCGATACGCTCTACTCGGAAGATATGCAGCACGGGCTGCTGATTGACAGGCAGTTGCGCATCTGCAACCCGTTCAGAAAAGAATGACCGCATCCTGACAGGCGGGTTTCGATTGCGAGCAACTGCCATTAAGCTGATTAAGCGTGTGCAACCTCTGCCGAGAGGTGCTGCGCGGCAAGCTGTAAGCCCATCGTTCTAAGGATTGCGGCTAGGCTGCGAATTTTCGGATTTCCGTCAAGAAAGCGCCTCGATGCCCTTACGCCGGATGACGTTCAGTAAGGCAAGGGCCGGCCCTTTGGCCTGCGCTGCGCCACGCTCAAGCTGTGATACGTAGCTGACGGTCATGTTTAGGTAGCGAGCCAGCGCCGCTTGGCTCAGGTGGGCTTTTTCCCGCACGGCCCGCACTTCTGCCGACGTAATGGGTTCAGCCGTGGGCAAAGCATCCGGCCCAAGGTGGCGAACCGTGATTTTGTGATAGGTCGCCTCGTCCATGATTCCAAGGCGGCGCTGTGCGCTGGCCATTTCCATAATCTCTTGGGAAAGGGAAAGGCTGTCCGGCTTTTTCGTCGTGGTCATGGTTGAATCTCCTGTAAATCTCCATCGTCCAAGGCTTGCGTGATGATTCCGTCCGACGCGGCAAGCTAGGTCGCGGCGAGGGTTCTGAGGTCGTGCAGATGATCGTCCTCGATGTTGTTCAAGGCATTCTTGGCAAACCCGTACAAGAACACCGAGCACCCGGCCACTCGCTGAATTGCCCCTTTTTCTGCGAGCGGTTTTGTGAATGGGCATCGCCCCGCCACAGGGGGCGGCTGCGCGATGATGGAGATTTCAGCGGTTCCGGCTTGTAGCTCCAAAAACACTTGTTTTGCACCATAACTCGCAGGCTGTTATTTGACCAAGGCTGAACAGTATCATCAGATGATACACTTTGTGTATGGAACGCGATGCCGCCATTGATACTTTGCTCGATTTGAACGGGTCGATTCTCGATCAGGGAAACGGCTACTGGATCAAGCTGGAGGCGTGGCGCGTCGAAGAATCCGACATGATTCCGCACGGCATCCGGTACTCGCTGACACTGCATGAACCATATGGCAACAGAATTTTAGGCTACGACAACGCGCATGCTGTTAAGCCACCGAAGAAGTTCAAGTACGCGGGGCGCGTCTTGGCATTCGACCATAAGCATCGGCACGCCTCGGATAAGGGCATGCTTTACGAGTTCAAGGATGCCCAGCAGTTGTTGGAAGATTTTTTTGCGGACGTTGACCGCGTCCTGCTGGAGGTAAGCAAGCCATGAAAGCCATCGTCATTGGCATCATGCCCCAAGACCAGATTCGTAAGCGCGTGCTGGCTATCGCGCGCGGCGACTACAAGCCAAAGCCGAGCGAGCCGAAGGTTTGGTTCACCTCGATGAAGTCGCTGGCCGAAGTGTTGAGCGACGATAACCGTGCGTTGCTGCGTATCATTGCCGAAACCGAGCCAAAATCCATTTCGTCGCTGGCTCAGGCCACGGGACGCAAGCCGGGCAACCTATCGCGCACGCTCAAAACCATGTCCAACTACGGCATCGTCGACCTCAGGCGCGAGCGTAATTTCGTGCGCCCCATCGCCAAGGCTACCGAGTTCCGCATCATTGCCGCGTAGTGGGCGCTGGCGTGCTCAAGCAGAAAATGACCGGCTAACGGCATCGTATTCAGCGGTCTCCAACATAAGGATTGCGCGCGCGTTCATCGCCGAAGGTGGACATCGGGCCGTGACCGGGGATGAATTTCACGTCGTCGCCCAGCGGGAACAGCCGCTCGCGGATGGCGCGGATGAGGTCGGCGTGGCTGCCGCGAGGAAAGTCTGTGCGCCCAATGGAACCCGCGAAAAGCACGTCCCCGACTTGCGCCAGCTTTGCCCCGGCATGGAAATAGACGACATGCCCCGGCGTATGCCCCGGCGCGTGGAGCACTTGCAGGGTTTCGTCGCCAATGGTCACGCGGTCGCCGTCATCGAACCAGCGCGACGGGGTGAAGCCTGAAATAGGGGGGATGCCGAAGCGGTCGCATTGCCGGGGCAGGTGGTCGCCCTCAATCAGAAAAGCGTCTTCCCGGTGTGGCCCTTCAATCGGCACGGAAAGGGCTTTTGCCAGTTCCGTTGCGCCGCCGACGTGGTCGATATGCCCGTGGGTGAGCAGGATGCGTTCTACCTCGATGTCGAGCTTGTCGATGGCATCGAGGATGCGGGGAACTTCCCCGCCGGGGTCGATGACCGCCGCTTTGCGGGTTTTTTCGCACAACAGCAGGGTGCAGTTTTGCTGAAATGCCGTAACGGGGAGGATGCTAAAACCAATCATGATGCGGTGGGCAAGCCTGAAAAGCCGCCATTCTACTGCGGCATCCCCGGCGCAAATAGCCCGTCCAGCTTTGCGCGAGCGCCTTTGTAGTTCTCGTGCTCGTCGATGCGCTGCTGGAGGTAGGCTTCGAGGCGCGGATACATGGCAACGGCATTATCGAGCAGCGGGTCGCCGCCCGGCTGGTAAGCGCCCACGGCAATGAGGTCGCGGGAACGCTGGTAGCGGGAAAAAAGCTGCTTGAACTGGCGCACGCGGTCAAAATCCTGTTCGCCGATGAGTCCGTGCATGGCGCGAGAGATGGATTGCTCGATGTCAATGGCCGGGTAATGCCCTTGGTCTGCCAGCGAGCGGGTGAGGACGATGTGCCCATCCAGGATGGCGCGGGCGGAGTCGGCGATAGGGTCTTGCTGGTCGTCGCCTTCGGCCAGCACGGTGTAGAAGGCGGTGATGGAGCCGCCGCCTTCCGTGCCGTTGCCTGCCCGCTCGACGAGCGCGGGCAGCAGGGCGAACACCGAGGGCGGATAGCCCCGCGTGACGGGCGGCTCGCCAATGGCCAGCGCGATTTCGCGTTGCGCCATCGCGTAGCGGGTGAGGGAATCCATGACCAGCAGAACCTGCTTGCCTTGGTCGCGGAAGTATTCGGCAATGCTGGTGGCGTAAGCCGCGCCCTGTAGCCGCATCAAAGGGCTGGCGTCTGCCGGGGCGGCAACGACCACGGAGCGTTTCAGCCCGTCGCCGCCCAGATTTTGCTCGATGAATTCCTTGACCTCGCGCCCCCGCTCGCCGATTAGCCCGACCACGATGAGGTCTGCGCCGGTGTAACGGGCCATCATGCCGATAAGCACGGATTTGCCCACGCCGGAACCCGCGAACAATCCCATGCGCTGCCCGCGCCCGATAGTGAGCAGCCCATTGATGGCGCGGATGCCTACGTCGAGCGGCTCATTGATGGCGGAGCGGTTGAGCGGGTTGATGGGCCGGCCTTGCAGGGAACGGGTCTCTTCGGTCTGGAGCGGGCCGAGCGCGTCCAGCGGACGACCCGCGCCGTCGACGACCCGTCCCAGCAGTGCGTCGCCCACGGGCAGGTGCTTGGCGCGGTCGGAGGAACGGCGGCGGGGGCTGATGCGCAGCCCCGGCACAAGCTGGGGATAGGCGGTTTCTACGGGGCGCACCAACGCGCCGGGAAAGAGGCCGAAGACGTTGTCCGTAGGCATCATGAAGAGCTTTTCGCCGCTAAAGCCGACCACTTCGGCTTCCACGATGCCGCCGCCCGGCGCCATGACTTGACAGCCGGAGCCAAGCGGCAGCTTCAGCCCGGAGGCTTCCATGACAAGACCGTTGATGCGGGTGAGCCGTCCCGAGTGCTGGAACGGATGGACGTTGCCGACCAGCCTGCGGGCATCTTCCAGAAAGGCGCGCCAGAGCGCGGCGTGCTTCATCCGGGGCGCTGCGTTGTTCATTGCGAAGGCTCAGGCGGCGCGTCCGGCGCGGCTTTCGCGGAGGAAGCTGCGGAGGCTTTCGCGGAAGCCCTTCTTTTTGCGGGCGTTGCCGGTTTGGCGGGTTCTGGCGTGTCGCCTGCCCGTCGCTCTTTTACCCTGCGCTCGGCGGCAGCGGGAATCCACGGGCCATGTTCTTGGCCAAGGCTTTCGATGGTGCGCCGCCAGCGCGTTTCCATCGTTGCGTCAATCTGCGCGCCCGGCGTTTCGACCCGGCTGCCGCCACGGGAAACGGTTTCGTCCTCAATCAAGACATGCTCCGCCTGGTCGAGCACTTCGCCAAGGTGCTTGCGCACGAGCGCGATGTCGTCCGGGTTCAGGTGAATTTGCGCCTTGGCTTGGGGCAGCGTCTGCAACACGGCGCGAATGGAACTGACCAAGGCTTCCGGGTTCACCGCCAGCGTGCTCTGGATAACCTTGCGGGCGATTTCGACGGACAGCGACATCAGTTCTTCGGCAATGTCGGCATCGAGTTTGGAGAGCGACTGCTCAAGCTGCGCGGCAAGCTCAAGCAAGCGGCGGGCTTCCGCTTTGGCGGCTGTCCGGCCTTCCGAGCATCCGGCCTCAAAGCCTTCCTTGAACCCCTTTTGCTTGCTCTCCGCATAGCCTTTTTCCCAGCCTTCGTCAAAACCGCTGCGGTGCGCTTCTTCGTGGATTTTCTCGATTTCCTCCACGGTGGGCAGCGGGATGGACGGCAGCGCGGGGGCGGTTTCTCTCGCGGCGGCGGGCAACGCCACTTCTGGCAGGCTCTCCGCGATGGGCGGTTCGGCATCCGGCTCGGGCAGGGCAGGATGCTCGCCGAAATCCGGCGGCTCCCATCGGCGGTACGCGCCGACGGCTTGGTGACGGGCGAAGGAAACGGTTTTGTTCATGATGATTTAGATGCGCCGCTATCAGACAAAAGCATCTTCCCCGCCTTTGCCGCCGATGACGACGCGGCCTTCTTCCGAGAGCTTGTGAACGGTCTTGAGGATTTCCTTCTGCGCGGCTTCGACTTCCGAGAGGCGCACCGGGCCTTTGGCTTCGAGGTCTTCGCGCAGGATTTCGGCGGCGCGGGTCGACATGTTCTTGAAAATTTTCTCGCGCAGGTCGGGGGACGCGCCCTTGAGGGCGACAATGAGCACGTCGGACTGGATTTCGCGCAGGATGGTCTGGATGCCACGGTCGTCGATGTCGAGCAGGTTCTCGAACACGAACATTTCGTCGAGGATTTTCTGCGCCAGATCGGCATCGTATTCGCGCACGTTGTCGATGATGGCGGTTTCGACCGTCGAACCCACGAAATTGAGGATTTCCGCGACATGGTGCACGCCGCCCATTGCCGCCTTCTTTGCCGTATGCGCCCCGGCAAGCATGTTGGTGAGGGATTCGTTGAGTTCTTTCAAAGCCTGCGGCTGCACGCCGTCGAGCGTGGCAATTCTCAACACGACATCGTTGCGCAGGCGATCCGAGAAGTGTTTGAGGATGTCCCCCGCTTGGTCATAGCCGAGGTGGACGAGGATGGTGGCGATAATCTGCGGATGCTCGTTCTTGATGAGGTCGGAAGCCGTGGCGGGGTCGAGCCATTTCAGGTTTTCGATGCCGGCGGTGTCGGAGCCTTGCAGCACGCGGGCAATCAGGTTGGCGGCCCGTTCGTCCCCGAGCGCCTTGGTCAGCATTTCGCGGATTTGTTCCTGATCGGCGTGAACCGCCGCGCCTTTGCTGAAATGGTCTTCAAGCTCGCTCAGGATAGGTTCGAGCTTTGAACGCTCCTGCGCGGGCATGGTCGCCATTTTCATGCCGAGCTTCTGCACTTCTCGTGGGCCGAGGTGCTTGAGGATGCCCGCCGCTTCGTCCGTGCCGAGCACGGCGAGCAGCAGGGCGGATTTCTCCAGCCCTTCTTCAGGCGAGATGGCGGCGGTGCTCATTTGTGCGCTCCTTCTTCAGAGACGCCCATCCAGAGCTTCAGCAGTTCGGCAATGCTCTTCGGGTCTTCACGCGCCATTTGCCGCGCCAGTTCCAGACGGGTATCGAAATCGTTGCTGCGCATGCCCTCTATGGATGGCTCGGGACTGGCGCTTTCTTCCTTGTCTGTTTCAGAGAGGAGCACCGACAGGGCGGGTTCCCCGCGCGCGGGCGGCGGCGGCGCGACGGTGCGCAGCAGCGGGCGGATGACGGCGAAGTAGGCGAAGAGGACGAGCAGCAGCAGGCCGATGTATTTGCCGCCGCCGATGCCTATTTCGAGCATTTGCGGGTCTTTCCAGATGGGAGGCTGCTGTTCGGCAGCCGTGCCGACGAACGGGCTGCCCGCGACGCTGATGGTGTCGCCCCGCGAAGCGTTGTAGCCGACGGCGTCGCGGACAAGGCTGGTGATGCGGGCAATTTCTTCCTCGGCGATGGGCGAGGCGGGCTGCGGCTCGCCATTCGGCGCGGGGCGCTGGTTGATGACGACGGCCACCGACAGGCGCTTGATTTGCCCAAGCGATTGCTGCACGTGCTGGACGGTGCGGTCTAGCTCGTAATTGATGACGGCGGCGCGGCTGTTGTTGGAGAGCGCCTGCTGCCCGCTGCCCTGCGGCGGCACGGGGGGCGCTGTAATGGGCGCGGTGGCGGGAACGGGGGGCTGGTTGGTGAGTGCGCCGGGGACGCCTTGCGGGCCGCTGTCGCGGGTCTGCTGCTCGCTGGTCTGCTGGCTGCGGATAGCCTGTTCTGGCGCGGGGTTGGGGCGGAAGGTTTCTGCCGTTTGCTCAACCTTGTTGAAATCAATGTCCGCCGCTACTTGGGCGCGGAAATTGTCCTTGCCGTACAGGGGGGTCAGGATGTTTTCGACGCGGCGTATCAGTCCGGCTTCGACTTCTTCGGTGTAGCGCAGTTGCGCGGGGTCCAGTTCGGAGCGCCGGATGGGGCTTTCGCCCGAGGTGAGCAAGCTGCCGTTCTGGTCGACGATGCTCACGCCGGAATCGCTCATCTTGGGAACCGAAGAGGACACCAGATGCACGATGCCCGCAAGCTGGATGCCGTCCAGCGTCCTGCCGGGGCGCAGTTGCACCATGACAGACGCAGTCGGTTTCTGGTCGTCGCGCAGGAAGGAGGTTTGCCGGGGCATCGCCAGATGCACACGCGCCGCGATGACGGAAGAAACCGACTGGATGGTTCGCGCCAGCTCGCCTTCCAGCGCGCGCTGGTAATTGACCTGTTCGCTGAACTGCGAGATGCCGAGTTTTTGCGTGTCCATCAGCTCGAAGCCGACCAGCCCGCCCTTGGGCAGCCCCGCCGCTGCCAGCCGCAGCCGGGTTTCATAGACGATGCCCGAAGGCACGAGGATGGAGCGCCCGTCGCCGGAGATGGTGAAAGGGATGTTCTGCTGCTGGAGCGCCCCGATGAGTTCGCCGCCGTCCCGGTCGTCGAAGTTCGTAAACAGCACCGCTTGGCTGGCGGGGCGGCTCCAGAGAATGATTCCGACAATCAGGGCGATGACCAGCGCCAAAGCGGCGGCGGCGGCGATGCGCTGGCGCTGGTCGAGCGCCTTGATGTTGTCCAGCACTTGTTCCATTCGCCCGCGCAGGGCGTTTTGCGAGGATGCGTCGCGTGTGCCGGATGGCATCTCGGCGGCGATGTTGGCGGCAATGTCGTCAGCCATATCCTTTACTCTCTACTGGCACTTTGACGGATGGAGCCATTGTCCGCCGTCCGCATGGGCGGCGTTGCCCGAAAAGCGGCACTTTTTACTGGCTGTTCGCCGATTGGCATGGAAGGATGCGGCTCTAAAGTTCGGGCATGAATCCGCCATGAATGGGACGCACGGAAAACCTTTACATGACAACGCTTGAGGCTTCTCTCCCCGAGCAAACGGGCGCGCCGCTCTCCGCAGCGGAGCTTGCGCAGGCTTTTGCCGTTTTCAATCGCGCCTCGGAGGAGCTTTCCGGCGCGTACAACACGCTTCAGGCGCAGGTCGAGCAGTTGAGCGAACGCTTCAAGGTGCTCATGGGCGCGTTGCCGGGGGCGGTGGTGGTGCTCGACCGGGAGGAGCGCGTCGAGCAGGTCAACCGCGCCGCCGAACTGTTGCTGGGCGAGGCGCTTGCCGGACGCGGCTGGAAAGAGGTGGCCGCCGCCCTCCAGCCGGGAGAAGCACCGGGCGAGATGAGCCTGCCCCACGCGGGCGGCGCACGGCGGCTGGTGGTTTCCGAGACCGCGCTCGATTCCGGGGAAGGGCGCATCCTGCTCCTGAACGATGTCACCGAGACGCACCGGATGCGGCAGGCCGTGGAGCGCAGCGAACGGCTGGCGGCAATGGGCGAGATGGTGGCGGGGCTTGCGCACCAGTTGCGGACGCCTTTGTCCGCCGCGCTGCTCTATACCGGCAACCTGCGCCAGCCCGACCTTGGCCCCGTTGAGCGTGTGAAAGTGGCCGAACGCGCCATCGAGCGCCTGCGCTATCTTGAGCGCCTGATTCGGGACATGCTGCTTTTCGCTCGCGGCGACAGCCTCGGGCGGCAGAATTTCGACGCTGGCGAATTGCTGGCTGAAATCATCCATACGCTAGAGCCGCTGGCGCGGGCGCGGCAGGTCGATTTCCAGAGCCGCTGCGACTGCGAGGAGGCCATCGTGCATGGCGACCGCAAGGCACTGGGCGGGGCGGTTGCTAACCTGATTGAAAACGCCATTCAGGCCACCGCCGTGGGCGGGTCGGTAAGCTGCAACGTGGTGCGGGCGGCCTCCTGCCAAGACGATGAGCTGGGGGAAGAACTGCGTTTCATCATCCGCGACAGCGGAATCGGCATTTCCCCGGAGTTGCAGGCGCGTCTCTTTGAGCCGTTTTTTACGACCCGCGCTGAGGGAACCGGGCTGGGGCTTGCCATTGCGCGGGGCGTGGCGCGGGGGCACGGCGGGGATATTTCGATGGAATCCGCCCCCGGCGCGGGTTCTGTGTTTACGCTGACCCTGCCCCTGCTGCCGTCCGAATGGCTGTACCGCGACCGGAGAAGCGGCGAAGATGACCGACGGCGCAAAGGCCGCCGCGCAAGCGACGCGATGACCAATGTCCCGATGCCCGCCTTCATGAATGCCCGCGCCGAGGCTGGAGCACCCATGCCATGATTGGACAACTGAACATTTTGATTGTCGAAGATGACGACGCGCTGCGTGACGCGGTGTGCCTCACTCTGGAAATGGCGGGGCATGGCGTTTCGGGTGTCGATGGCGGGCCTGCGGCGCTCGCGGAACTTGGCCGCGCGCATTTCAATCTCGTTGTTTCCGACCTGCGGATGCAGCCGATGGACGGGCTGGAACTGCTGGGCGAAATCCGCCGCCGCCATCCGCAGTTGCCGGTGCTGCTGATGACCGCCTACGGCGATGTCGACAAGGCCGTGGCGGCGATGCGCGGCGGGGCTTGTGATTTTCTGATGAAGCCCTTCGAGCCGGAAACCTTGCTGGAATGCGTGCGCCGCTACGCTTGCGCGCCGCCCGACGCGGACGAGGCGATTGCCGAAGATGCCCGTTCACGCCAGTTGCTCGCGCTGGCGGCCAGGGTGGCGGAGAGCGAGGCCACCGTGCTGCTGACCGGAGAATCCGGCGTGGGCAAGGAAGTGATTGCGCGTTACATCCATCACCGCTCCCCGCGAAGCGCCGCGCCGTTCGTGGCCATCAACTGCGCCGCCATCCCGGAGAGCCTGCTGGAAGCCACGCTGTTCGGCTACGAAAAAGGCGCGTTCACCGGGGCGCAGAGCGGGCAGCCCGGCAAGTTTGAGCAGGCGCAGGGCGGCACGATTCTGCTCGATGAAATTTCCGAAATGCCGCTCGGGCTACAGGCGAAGCTCCTGCGGGTTTTGCAGGAGCGAGAGGTGGAGCGGGTCGGCGGCAAAAAGCCTGTTCCCTTGGACATTCGCGTGCTGGCGACCAGCAATCGGGACATGGAGCAGGAAATCGCTCGCGGGCGCTTCCGCGAGGACTTGTATTACCGACTGAACGTTTTCCCGCTCCTCATTCCCTCGCTGCGCGAGCGCCCGGACGACATCGTGCCGCTGGCGCGGCATTTTCTCGCGGGACACGCGCAACGCGCTGCTCGTCAGGCATGGTTCTCGCCCGAGGCCGAGGCGCTTTTGCGCCACTACACTTGGCCGGGCAATGTGCGCGAACTGGAAAATGCCGCGCAGCGAGCCTTGATACTGACGCCGGGCGATACGGTCAGCGCGAAAACCGTGCGCATCTGCTTGCCAAACTGGCAGGGCGGAGCGGATGAAATGGGCGCTGGGCGGAACGCGGTGGAAGATGTCGCCGCAAGTACCGAAAGCGCGGCAGGTTTTGTCCCCGAGCGGCAGGGCGGGGCGGTTCAAAGCGCCGCCCGGTTTGCTGAGGCGGCAAATTTTGCCGCCGTCACCGCGTCCGCGCCGCCTGCCTCCCATCCTGCCAACATGCGTGATCTGGAGCGCGAGCACATTCTGGCAACCTTGCGGGAAATGGGCGGCTCACGCAGGAAAACCGTTGAAAAACTGGGCATTTCGGAACGCACTTTGCGCTACAAACTTCAGCAGTACCGCGAAGAAGGTTACGAAGTTTGAATAAAACGATTTGCTGGAACGAGGATTGCTTAGCATTGCTTGGAACAGTGAGTCCTTTCTTGGAGCGAGGATGATGGATACGCGCGGAATCGAGCAGATGCTCTCCGAACTGCGCGCAATGTCGCAGGCGGCGCAGAACAAGCCCGTACAGGCCGACACGGCTGCGGGGGGCGTGAGCTTTAGCGATGTGCTCAACAATGCGCTCAAAGATGTGAGCGCCGCCCAAAAAGAAGCCCGCTCGATGGCGGAGGATTTTTCCGCAGCCGATTCCAGGGTCAATTTGCAGGACGTGATGGTAAACCTGCAAAAAGCCAACCTTTCGTTTCAGCAGATGGTGCAGGTGCGCAATCGATTGGTGTCCGCCTATCAGGACATCATGAACATGGCGGTGTGAGGCCACCGCGCCCGAGGCTTGGCTCGGGCGCGGGGCGTATCTGACCTGATTTACTTCTCAAGCAGGCTGCGCAGCATCCACGCGGTTTTTTCGTGGATTTGCAGGCGTTGGGTCAGAAAGTCCAGCGTGGATTCGTCGCTGGCTTTTTCGGCTAGCGGCACGACGGCACGGGCGGTTTTGGCAACGCCTTCGTGGCCGCTCAGCAATGCCTGAATCATGCCTTCCGCGTTGGGCAGTTGTTCCGGCTGCTTCAGGCTGGCGAGCTTTTCAAACTCTTTGTAGGAATACGGCGCGGGGAGGCCCAAAGCCCGGATGCGCTCGGCAATGATGTCCAGCGCGTTCCACAATTCGATGTATTGCCCCTCGAACATCAGATGCAGGGTGTTGAACATCGGCCCCGTAACGTTCCAATGGAAATGGTGCGTCATCATGTACAGGGTGGAACTGTCGGCCAGCAGCCGCGACAGGCCCTTTGCAATTTTTACGCGGTTTTCTTTGTTGATGCCGATGTCGATGTCAATGCCCATGCTGCTCTCCTCTCGGTTGAGTTTCAACGTTTGGCAAGCTGGATGACCTGCCGCAGCGGCGGCGCATCACGCCTGTCAATCTGCGGATTATGGCCGATATTGATGGAATGAATGACATTGCTTTTGAGTGGGCGACGCGCTGATGCCATGCTTATAGGGCTAGTGCGGGAAGAATTCACGGATATAATTTTTGCTTTGTTGCCTCACGCAAGGAATGCCCATGAAAAAAAATTTCATCATCGCGGCGCTGGCGCTCGGTCTTGCCGCGTGTTTGCCCGAGGATGGGCCGGTTCTTTCCAGCGCCCATGCCGACAACGCGCCCAGCGCGGCCATCCGGCACGGGCTGCCCGATTTCGCCAGCTTGGTTGAGAAAGTCGGCTCCGCCGTGGTCAATATCAGCGTCGACCAAACCATTCAGGCCGAGGAAGAGGGCAACCCCTTTGCGGGCGACCCTTTCTTTGACTTTTTGCGCCGTTTTGGCGTGCCTACGCCGGGATTTCCCCATCCCGGCCATCCCAATGGCGGCGCGCCCCGCGTTCGGCAGGGCATCGGTTCCGGCTTCATCGTCAGCAGCGATGGCTATGTGCTCACCAATGCGCACGTGGTCGGCGACAACAAGGCGGAAGTGACCGTCAAGCTGAGCGACAAGCGCGAGTTCAAGGCCAAGGTCATCGGCATCGACCGCCGCACGGATGTGGCGGTCATCAAAATCGAGGCAAAGAATCTTCCCGTTGTTGCCATCGGCAATCCCGAAAGTACCCGTGTCGGCGAATGGGTCGCGGCCATCGGCTCGCCGTTCGGCTTCGAGCATTCCGTCACGGCGGGCATCATCTCGGCGAAGGCCCGCCGTTTGCCGGACGAGAATTACGTGCCTTTCATCCAGACCGACGTGGCCATCAATCCCGGCAATTCGGGCGGGCCGCTTTTTGACCTCAATGGCCGCGTCATCGGCATCAATTCGCAGATTTACTCGCGCTCCGGCGGCTTCATGGGCATTTCCTTCGCCATTCCCATCGACGTTGCCATGAAAGTAAGGGATCAGCTTGTCCAGCATGGGCGTGTGCAGCGTGGGCGGCTGGGTGTCTACATCCAGAGCATGAGCCCGGAGCTTGCGCCTTCATTCGGGCTGGACGCGCCGCGTGGCGCGCTGGTCGCGCAGGTCGAGCCTGACAGTTCCGCCGCGCGGGCGGGCGTGAAGCCCGGCGACATCGTGCTCAAGGTCGATGGCAAGGACGTGGACGAATCCAATGAACTGCCGCGCCTCGTTGGCGACCGATTGCCGGGGAGCAAAATCAAGCTCGAAATCTGGCGCGACGGCAAGCGCCGGGAAGTGACCGCCGTGCTCGATGAGCTGCCGCAGGAAGAAACCGAGCAAGGCTCCGCCAGCCAAGAGAAAAATTCGTATGACAAATTGGGTCTTGGCCTGCGTTCCCTCAATCCACGGGAAGCCGCCCAACTGGGCGTGGCGGGCGGCTTGGTGGTTGAGGCGGTCAGCGGGCAGGCGGCGCGGGCAGGGCTGCGCGGCGGCGACGTGATTTTGAGCCTGAACAACCAGCCGGTTGCCTCTGCCGCGCAATTCCGGCAAATGGTCGAAAAAGCGGGCAAGCGTTTCGCCCTGCTGATTCAGCGCGGCAACGCGAGGCTTTTCGTCCCCGTCAGGCTCGACTGAGGCGCATCCGAAGCGGGGCATCGCATGAAAACGCGCCGGAGGGGAGCATCCCCGTCCGGCGCGTTTTTTTGTTTCTCAAACCTTGAACCGCGCCACCGATTTCTGCAACTGCGAGGCCAGCCGTTCCGTTTCGTGCGCGGATTCCGCCGTCAGCCCGATGGCCGCGTCGTTCCCCCGCGCCATGTCGGCAATGGCCGTGATGCCTTCCTTCACGGCGGCGCTGATGCCTTGCTGCGCTTCTGTGATGGCGACGATTTGCTCAAGCTCGCCTTCGACTTCCACGACCAGTTCGTTGGCGGCATCCAATACTTCCGTTGTCTCCTTGGCCACATTGCGGCTTGTCTCGATGTGCTCCAGCCCGCGCCCAATGGATTCCTGCACCCGCGCCGACTGGCTCTCGATTTCCAAGGTAGTTTTGTCGATTTGCTCCGCAGAGCGCGCCGATTTTTCGGCCAGCTTGCGCACTTCGTCGGCCACGACCGCAAAGCCGCGCCCATGCTCGCCCGCGTGGGCGGCTTCGATGGCCGCGTTGAGCGCCAGCAGATTGGTCTGTTCGGCGATTTCACGCATTTCTTTGGTCATGCTGTTGATGGATTGGGTCGATTTGACGAAATCTTTCATCGAGGATGCCATGCCCGTGACGGAGTCCTGCAATAGCCCCATTTCTTCGCCCAGACGGTCGAGGCTGGCTTGGCCGGCACGCGAACGTTTCAGGCTTTCGAGCGAGCGCGAACGAACTTTTTCGGTGTTCTCGGCAACCGACAGGATATTGCCGTTGAGTTGCTCGACCGCTTCGGCGGCTCGAATGGAGCGATCCGTCTGCCGATGCGAACTGTCCGCGATGTGTTCCGCCCTGCCCGCGATGTCGCGTACCTGTCCGGCAACGGCAACCGCCGACACGCTCACCTGTTGCACCAGTCCGGCAATCACGCCGAGCATGTGGTTGAACGAATGGGCCGCGCCGCCGACCTCATCCCGACGGACAAACTCCAGCCGCCGGGTCAGATTGCCGTCGCCTTGGGCAATTTCGGACATACCTTGTGTCAGGCGCAACAGCGGGCGGGTCACGAAACGCTGGACAAAGAAGTAAACAAACCCCAGCAGCGGCAAGGAAACCAGCACGGCAAACAGGATGCTTTCATTGCGGAAACGCTCCGCCGCTTCATTCGCGTGTTCCAGGGAAATTTGCATGCTCACCGCCCCCAGGGGCGTGCCTTCTTCGACCATGTGGCATACCACGCAGTCCTTGCCGAGATAGTTTTTCCATGCCAGCACCGGAAACACCACTTTCAGATACCTGCCTTGGCTGTCGCTTTCCTGCTTCAGGTAAGTCTCCCGCTTTGCCATGACTTGCCGCTCAAGTTCGCCGGGCTGCGTCGAAATATCGCCGCCGTCGCCGTATATTTTGCTGACCGCTTCGCCCCGGACGACCTTGAGGTCCCTGACCAAGGCCAGTTCCCTGATCTGGTCAAGAAACGTGTTCCGGTCCTTCACCGTTCCGTTAATCATCATCGCGGTGAGGCCCGCCATCGTCATTTCATTGACCGTCTGCGCAAAGCCTTTCGACTGGTCAATGATGATTTCATGGTTTGAGCGGCTTCCCCACGCAATGATGCCGACCCAGGCGATCAGCAATAAAAATCCAATTGTCGCCGTAAGGCGCACCCATATGGGAAAACTTCTGCCGTTTGCGCTTTTTTCCACGAACACCTCATCTAGGATGGAACGGAAATACCAGAACTGCGTCTTCGATTCAGAGGCGTTCTTCTGCCTCTATCAAGGGGTACGGCCTGTGGGGCGCGTATCTTTACCGTTTTCATCCAAACGCCGTAAAATCTGCCCTATGTTTGCGAACATAGGGTGCGCGACCATTCCCTCCCTTTGTGATGCCACGGCACAGCCGCATCATTTCAGCCGCAGGCAGACTGTTTGTCACGCTTCGTATCCTATCCACCACCACATGAGGCCATCATGAAAAAAATCACTCTCTCCGCAACGCTTGCCGTTGTTGCCCTGTCCCTGGCCGCAACGGCCAGCGCCCAAGTCAAGCCCGAAGACCAGATCAAGTACCGGAAGGCGGCTTACAGCTTTGCCTCCTGGAACATGGGCAAAATCAAAACCAACCTTGAAGGCACGTACAACGCGGCGCAGGTCAAGGCGGCGGCCAATGCCATTGCCGCCGTTGCCAATTCGGGGCTGGGCGCGCTGTTTGGCCCCGGAACCGAAAAAGCCATCGGCGAGCAGAAAACGGCGGTCAAACCGGAAATGTTCAAGCAAGGCGAGAAAGTCGCCAAGCTGGCGGGTGACTATGCCGCCGCTTCAAACGAACTGGTCAAGGCTGCCGACACGGGGGACGCCGCCGCCGTCAAGGCTGCTTTCGGCAAAGTTGGTGCTAGCTGCAAGGCTTGCCACGACGATTTCAAATCCCGCTGACTGCGTTGATGCGGTTTCAGGCAACAAAAAACCCGCTTCGGCGGGTTTTTGTTGCTTCGGTCTAGGGGGAAAAGCTCAAGCCGCTCCATCTGCCGTTTCGCCTTCTTCTTTCGGCGGCTCGGGCGGGCGGCTCGCCAGCACTTTGTCGATGCGCTTGCCATCAAGGTCGACCACTTCCAGCCGCCACGCTTCCCAGGCAATCACGTCGCCCGTACGCGGCAGTCTGCCGAGCAGCCACATAATCATGCCCGACAGGGTGTGGTAGCGCCCCTTGTCTTCCTCGGGGACTTCTTTCAGTCCCAGCAGGTCTTTCAGTTCCGGCAGGGGAATCAGCCCGTCGAGCAGCCATGAGCCATCTTCGCGCCGCACGGCCCAGGCATCTTCCTGACGATCAGGGCGGAATTCGCCGGTCACGGCTTCCATCACGTCTTGGAGCGTCACCAGCCCTTGCACCTCGCCGTATTCGTCGATGACGAAAGCCATGTGGGAAGCGGAGGCGCGGAACTGTTCGAGCAGTTCCATGCCGGTCAGCGTTTCGGGGACATAGACGGGGCTTTGCAGTTGCCCCATGAGGTTGGGATGCCCGCCCTTGAGCGTCTGTCCGAGAAGCTGCTTGCACGAAATGACGCCGAGAATTTCCTCCAGCCCGCTCCGGCACACCGGAAAGCGCGAATGCTCCGATTCCGCCACGCGCACGAGGTTTTCTTCCAGAGGCCGTTCGGCGTCCAGCCAGACGATGTCCGAGCGCGGAATCATCAGCGAGCCAATCTGGCGGTCGTCCAGCCGGAACACGTTGCGCACCATCGCGTGCTCGTTTTTCTCGATGATGCCGCTCTCCGAGCCTTCTTCGAGCAGGGCGTGGATTTCCTCTTCGGTCACGCCGGGGGGCGTTTCGTCGCGCAGCCCCAGCAGGCGCAGCAGGAGCGCGGTTGAGCCGGAGAGCATCCGCACGGCGGGGCGCGAGAGCATGGCGAGCGCGGCCATTGGGCGAGCCACCCGCAGGGCGATGCCCTCCGGGCTGATTTGGCCGATCCGCTTGGGAACCAGCTCGCCAATCACAATCGTCACATACGTGATGAGCGCCACCACGAGGGTGATGGCCGTCACTTCGCTGAAGCCCTGTTCCAGCCCCCGTTCGCGCAGCCAGCCAGCGAACGGCATGGCCAGCGCCGATTCGCTCACGAAGCCGATCAGGATGCCGACGGAGGTAATGCCGATTTGGATGGTCGACAGGAAGCGCGTTGGCTCTTCCCCAAGGCTGACCGCGACTTTGGCGGCAGCGTCGCCTTCCTCCGCGAGCTTGGTGAGCTTGGCGCGCCGCGCCGTGACCAGCGCGATTTCTGACATGGCAAAAATGCCGTTGATGACGATCAGCAGAACGAGAACAAATATTTCCATTTCAATATCCGCGCTTCCCTCAAATACGCCACGCGGAAACGTTGTTGTGATCTATACGGGATGCCAATCTAGCACACGTTCGCGGCTTGCACACGCTCAGCCCGTCCCGCCGACCGTTAATGCGTCGACGCGCAGGGTGGGCTGCCCCACGCCGACCGGCACGCTCTGCCCGTCCTTGCCGCAGGAGCCGATGCCGGGGTCGAGCGCCATGTCGTTGCCGATCAATTTCACGCGGGTCAGCACGTCGGGGCCGTTGCCGATGAGCGCCGCGCCTTTGACGGGGCGGGTGATTTTGCCGTTTTCGATGAGATACGCCTCGGAGGCGGAGAACACGAACTTGCCCGAAGTGATGTCGACCTGCCCGCCGCCGAAATTGGCCGCGTACAGCCCTTTTTTGACCGAAGCGATGATTTCGGCGGGGTCATGTTCGCCGTTGAGCATGAACGTGTTGGTCATGCGGGGCAGGGGCAGGCAAGCGTAGGATTCGCGCCGCCCGTTTCCGGTGGGCTTCATGTTCATCAGGCGGGCGTTGGTCATGTCCTGCATATAGCCCGCCAGGATGCCGTCCTCGATTAGCACCGTGCGGGCGCTGGGGTTGCCTTCGTCGTCGATGGACAGCGAGCCGCGCCGGTTTGGGAGCGAGCCGTCGTCGACCACGGTGACGCCCCGCGCCGCCACTTGTTCGCCGATGCGTCCCGAAAAGGCCGAACTGCCCTTGCGGTTGAAATCGCCTTCCAGCCCGTGCCCGATGGCCTCATGCAGCAGAATGCCCGGCCAGCCGGGGCCGAGCACCACCGTCATCGTGCCTGCGGGCGCGGGGACGGCTTCAAGATTGACGCGAGCCTGGCGCACGGCAGCCGCCGCGTAGCCGCGCAATACATCATCGGTAAATTCGCTGTAATCGAAACGCCCGCCGCCGCCCGCGCTGCCCTGTTTGCGCCGCCCGTTCTCTTCCATGATGACGTTCAGGGACACCCGCACCAAAGGGCGGACATCCGCCGCCATATGGCCGTCGCTGCGCGCCACCAGCACGACTTCCCATGTTCCGGCAAGCCCCGCCATGACCTGCGTGACACGCGAATCCTCGGCGCGGGCAAAGGCTTCCAGCCGTTCGAGCAATTGCACCTTGGCGGTGTCGTCGAGCGAAGCGAGCGGGTCGTCGGCACGATAGAGCCTAACGGGCGGCTTGCGCGGCGAGAGCTTGACCGTCTGCTTTTTGCCCGCCGCGCCAATGGCGCGCGTGACGCGCACGGCATCGAGCAGCGCGTCCATCGAAATATCGTCGGAATAGGCAAAAGCGGTTTTTTCCCCGCTCACCGCACGAACCCCGACGCCTTCCTCGATGCTGAAACTGCCCGATTTGACGATGCCTTCCTCCAGTCCCCAGCCCTCGGCGCGGGCGTATTGGAAATAGAGGTCGCCATAATCGAGGTCGCGCCGCATTAGCTTGCGGAGAGCTTTTTCGAGTTCTTCCAAGCCAAGTCCGTGGGGCGAGAGCAGGGCGCGGTCAGCGGCTTTGAGCGCGTTTTTTGTCATCGTGCGTTGTTCCAGTCATTCGATGAGGGAAAGGGTAAGGGATTTGCCGTCAGAAAAGCTCCGGGCGGCGGTGGCTCAGGGCGGGCAGGCATTTGCGGACGGTGACGAGCCAGACCGGATCGAGGTCGGCCACGACCACGCCAGCCCCTTCCGGTCGGCAAGCCAGAATGTCGCCCCAAGGGTCGACAATCATGCTGTGTCCCCAAGTGCTGCGACCATTCGGGTGCGCCCCGCCTTGCGCCGCCGCCGCCAGATAGCACTGGTTTTCGATGGCTCGCGCCCGCAGCAACGTTTCCCAATGCGCCAGCCCGGTCGTGCGCGTGAAAGCGGCGGGCAGGACAATCAGGTCGACCTTGCCCATTGCGCGGAAAAGCTCCGGGAAACGCAGGTCATAGCACACCGCCAGCCCAATTTTGCCAGCGGGGGAATCGAAGCACGCTACACGCGAACCCGGCTCGATGCTGGCATCCTCGTCGTACTGTTCCTCGTCGCGGCTGAAACCGAAAAGATGGATTTTGTCGTAACGCGCCACTTGGTTGCCGCTGTCATCGAAAACCAGCACGGCATTGCGCGTTTTTTTCGGGTTGTCCGCCGCCAGCGGCAACGTGCCGCCGACAATCCATATGCCGTGGCGAGCGGCGGCTTCGCCCAGAAAATCCTGAACCGGCCCGCTGCCTTCGCGCTCGCAAGCGCGGAGCCTGTCGGCCTCGCTCGCCGCCATCAGCGAGAAGTGCTCGGGCAGCGCCACCATCTGCGCACCCCTTGCGGCAGCTTCGCCGATCAGTTCATCCGCCGCCGCGAGATTCGCCGACATGTCCGCGCCGGAGACCATCTGGAGCGCGGCGATTTTGAGAAATGGCCGGGAGTTTGAAATTTTGTGAGCCTCGATTGCTTGAGCTAAGACCGAAACTCTACCATCTGGCGGGTTTTTTGGCTCTGGGCGTTTGCAAAAACGCGATGGGAGCAAATGATTTTCGCGCTGCCCTTTTACGTGACAAAACGCGGGCTGCCAAGTTTGTGCTGAATGCTTATTTCATTTAGAGCATTATTTTTATATGACTTATATACTTAGATTCTAATTCCGCAACAAATGCGATTCCTCCAAAAAAACAGAGAATGCCCAGAGCGAAAATCGCAAAGTGCCGCTTGATTTCCGCCGTAGCATAATCCATGTAAAAAATGTTGACGGAGACATAAAGAGACGAGCATAGTCGCCACACCTCTGCATAATGATAAATTGATAGCAAGAGCTATTTTTATTTTCTGATTTATCTTTTGAGTATCGCGCATGAAACAAGGCCGCTTCGCAAAACTTCATCCCGCCATCCGCCAACTTGGGCAAGGCATGACGGAGTTCATCCCGGTAAGAGAAAGATTACTGGTTGACTGTTTGCTTCTTGGTCTGTACTATACGGGACAATTTCGGATTTTTCCATTTTTCACGTACGGAGGTTATATGTCGCTATCTATTTATGACCAATTCAAGCAGCTTACACCCCAAGAGCAACAGTACATCAAGACACATCCTCATCACACACTTGCAATAAAAAAATCAAAAGAATTAAAAAATCAAAAGAATTGGCGTTTGAAGAGACGAAAAAACGTTTTGGATTCAATGGTCGAAATGACAAGTCAGATGCGTTTCGCCATTGTTTATGGTCTGCCGTACTGGTGCGCGAAATCGGTTATCTGGGGGCGCTTCAGTTCACTACAGCCCATGAATCATCGTTATCTAATCCAAAGGACGAAAAGGAGATGGATATCCATAACAACGGAGTGGGTCTTGCAATAGGCAGAACTGGGGGTTCAGATCAAATCCTAAGTCAACGCTGCATGGCAGCGTTGTTAACTGGGCAACTCAAAGTTTTAGTCAAATGAGGCGGAAAATGCGCACTAAAATCTGGAGTCTAATCGCTATGATAAGTCTATTTGGATGCTCCCCGCCTCCTGTCACAGAGCAAGCAAAACTTTTGGGAACAAGAGAATTCTCCAAAGAGGCATGGCTCACAGCAAGCCAAGAGAAGAGAGGAGAAATGGTTTCTTCATTTCTTTCCCAGCACGACCTCAAGTCTCTTACGTCTAATAGTGTCAAGGAACTTCTCGGGATACCTACTGGATACTATGACTACGAAGAAAACCCCGCATATTTCGTTGGGCCGAGTTCCGTTGAAAGCGAATATGGCAAGGGGTATCTATTGGTATTTATCGCGGAGAAAACTTCGGGCAAGATTATCGCTGTGAAGATTATTCCTGAGCCAAAGTAATCCAGTTTCACATCCGAACAACGCATCGCTTGACTTGATGTTGAGTTTTATGATTAGCGGTATATCGTTTGAAAAATGTTAAAAGTTAAGTATAAATTTCCATTTTTTATTATATGTAACTTAATTTCTTAATATGAAAAAATTCAAATGGACAATAAAAAATATTATCATAAAAAAGAAAAATGATGTTCAGAAAAATCCGCAATTTTCCTGATATTGAATGTTGTGGGCATCAAAAAAAGAGAATCGTCGGTTTCTTGAAAGCCTATTTCGCCGCTGATGGCGCAATGGCGCTCAATGCGCGTTCATATCGCATACGCTCTTTTTCTGAAAAACAGCAAAAAAAGACTTCCTGAATGTCGGGCAGCCGCGCCAGCGCCCCGCGCACGGAGGCGATGGCTTGCGGCGCGGCCAAGTCGGGCGGGTAGCCGTAAACACCGATGCTGATGCAGGGGAAGGCGATGGTTTTTAGTCCGAAGTGCGCGGCGAGTTCCAGCGAATGGCCGTAGCAGGCGGCAAGCAGCGCCGGTTCGCCCTGTTTGCCATCGCGCCAGACGGGGCCGACGGTGTGGATGACATGCCGGGCGGGGAGGCGGAAGCCGGGCGTGATTTTGGCTTCGCCCGTGGCGCAGCCGTTCAGGCGAGCGCAGCAAGCCAGCAGTTCCGGCCCGGCGGCGCGGTGAATGGCACCATCCACTCCGCCGCCGCCTAAAAGGGTGTTGTTGGCGGCGTTGACGATGGCGTCGACGGGCAATGCCGTAATATCGGCGCAAATGGCGCGTAGCGTGGCGGGCATGGCAGTGTTGGAACCGAAAGTGCGAGGCGCATATTATTGCGCGTTTACTGGGAGGGAAAATTGATGAGGGCGTTGAAAAGAGGTGTTTTGGCGGCGGCGCTGTGCTTGGCGGCGGGCGCGGCGCAGGCGCAGCAGATGACGCTGGCGGCGGGCGGGCATCAGATTAAGGCGGAAGTCGTCAGCACTGAAAGGGCGCGGCAGTTCGGCTTGATGTACCGGAGCCATCTTCCGCCCGACCAGGGAATGCTGTTCGTCTATTCGTCGCCCATCCGCCTCTGCATGTGGATGAAAAACACGCTGATTCCGCTCTCGGTGGCGTTTCTTGATGAGGACGGGCGCATCCTCAATATCGAGGATATGTCGCCGCAGAGCGAGGAGAGCCATTGCGCGGCGAAGGCGGTGCGCTTTGCGCTGGAGATGAACCGGGGCTGGTTCGTCGCTCATGGGATAAAACCGGGCGACAGGATTGAAGGCGTGAAAGACCTGTCCGCGAATTAAGGCGGCTTTCCCGCGCACATCTGGGCATTGTCTGGCGGGGCGGTGGGGATAATGGCTCGTGCCATTTTGCGCCTCCGCCATTCCCGGCGCGGCGCGGCATGTGAGGCATGGAGCCGACCGTGGCGGAAGACAGCGACCAGGACAAGACAGAACCTGCATCAGGCCGACGATTACAGCAGGCTCGTGAAGAAGGGCAGGTTCCGCAGTCGCGTGAACTTCAAACGTTTCTGGTGACGGTGACGGGGGCGCTTTTCCTTTGGATGCTCGGCGGCTGGATGGGGGAGCGGCTGCTGGCGCTGCTGCGGCGGGGCTTTTCCTTTGACCGAGGCTTGGCGTATGAAACGGACGAAGTGGCCGTCCTGTCTTGGTTGCAGGGTTTTTTTGGCGACGCGCTGCTCACGCTGATGCCGCTCTTTTTGGTGCTGATGGTGGCATCGCTGGCATCCCCGCTGATGCTCGGCGGCCTGCTGTTTGCGCCCAAGGTGCTTGGCCTGAAGCTGGACAGGCTCGACCCCATGAAGGGCTTCCAGCGCATGTTTTCGCTGCATGGGCTGGCCGAAATGCTCAAGGCGGTGCTGAAAGCGGGGCTGATTGGCGGCGTTGGCGCGGCGGTGCTGTGGCGCTACCGCGATCATTTTTTCGATTTTCTGAAAGCGCCGCTCGTGCCGGCCATTGGTGATTTTGCCTCGTCGGTGATTTGGATTTCGGTGCTGATTGTCTCCAGCCTCGGGCTGCTCGCGCTCTTCGACGTGCCGTTCCAGTTGTGGCAGTACCACAAGAACCTGCGCATGTCGAAAGAGGAAGTGAAGCGCGAAAACAAAGAGCAGGAAGGCGACCCGCAGGTGAAGGGGCGCATCCGCGCCATGCAGCGCGAAATGGCGCGGCGGCGGATGATGGCCGAAGTGCCGAAGGCCGATGTGGTGGTGACGAACCCGGCGCACTTCTCGGTGGCGCTGCGCTATGACGCCGACCGCATGGCCGCGCCCATCGTCGTCGCCAAGGGGCGCGGCGAGCTGGCGCTGAAAATACGGGAGATTGCCCGCGAGCATCATGTCGCCCTGCTGGAAGCGCCGCCGCTCGCCCGCGCGCTCTACGCGCACTGCGAACTGGAACAGGCGATTCCCGCCGCGCTGTTCACGGCGGTGGCCGAGGTGATGGCCTATGTCTATCAGTTGAGCGACGCGCTGGAAAAAGACCTGCCCGCGCCGCCGCCGCCGTCTGACTTGGCGGTTCCCGCCGCGCTCGACCCCGGTTCCCCGCAGGAATGAACGATGAACGGTTCGACCAAACGAATATGAGCATCAGCAGGCATGGCTAACGAAAACACGCTCGTCCTCAATCTGCGGCGCTTCATGACGCCCGCTATCCTGCGGGCGCTGGCGGCTCCGATTCTCATCATCATGATTTTGGCGATGATGGTGCTGCCGCTGCCGGTGTTTTTGCTGGACGTGTTTTTCACGTTCAACATTGCCGTGTCGGTGATGGTGATGATGGTGGCGATGTACGCCCGCCGCCCGCTGGATTTTTCCGCCTTTCCCACGGTGCTGCTCGTCACCACGCTGCTGCGGCTCTCGCTCAACGTGGCCTCTACCCGCATCGTGCTGCTTGCCGGGCATGGCGGCTCCGACGCGGCGGGCAAGGTCATCGAGGCGTTCGGGCAGTTCCTCGTAGGCGGCAATACCGCCGTGGGCATCGTGGTGTTCGTGATTCTGACCATCATCAATTTCGTGGTCATCACCAAGGGCGCGGGGCGGATTGCGGAAGTGAGCGCCCGCTTCGCGCTGGACGCGATGCCCGGCAAGCAGATGGCGATTGACGCCGACCTGAACGCGGGGCTGATCGACGAGAAAACCGCCAAGCAGCGGCGCAAGGAAGTGGCGCAGGAATCCGATTTTTTCGGGGCGATGGACGGCGCGTCCAAATTTGTGCGCGGGGATGCCATCGCGGGCATCCTGATTTTGCTCATCAACATCCTTGGCGGGCTGTTCGTGGGCATCATCCAGCACGACATGGCGTTTGGCGACGCGGCGCATACCTACACCATCCTGACTATCGGCGACGGGCTGGTGGCGCAGATTCCGTCGCTCATCATCTCGGTGGCGGCGGGCTTGGTGGTCTCAAGGGTGGGGGACGATACCGACATCGGCGCACAGGTCATTGGGCAGGTGTTTTCCAACACGCAGGTGCTGGTGCTGACCGCCATTATCATTGGCGTGCTCGGGCTGATTCCGGGGATGCCCAATCTGGTGTTCCTGCTTTTCGCGTCGGCGGTTGGGTGGCTTGCGTGGCGGCGGAGTCAGCGCCCGTCAGGCGCGGAGCCGCCCGCGCCCGCGCCCGAGCAGGAAGCGGAGCAAAGCGCCGCCGAGGCGCGGGCTGCCGAGGCACAGGAGGCAAGCTGGAACGACGTTGCGCCCGTCGACGTGCTTGGGCTGGAAGTGGGCTACCGCCTGATTCCGATGGTCGATAAGAGCCAGAACGGCGAGCTTTTGCGGCGCATCCGGGGGCTGCGCAAGAAGTTCGCGCAGGACGTGGGTTTCTTGACCGCGCCCGTGCATATTCGGGACAACCTCGAACTGAAGCCCAACGCTTACCGCGTCACCCTCAAAGGGGTCGAAGTCGGCACGGGCGAAGCCTTTCCCGGCCAGTTCCTTGCCATCAATCCGGGTCGGGTCGTGGGGCCGCTGCCCGGACGGGAAACCATCGACCCCGCGTTCGGCCTGCCTTCGTACTGGATCGACAATGCCGCCCGCGAACAGGCGCATGCGCTCGGCTACACAGTGGTCGATGCCAGCACCGTGGTGGCGACGCATCTCAACCACATCATCCTCAGCCACGCCTCCGAACTGCTGGGACGCCAGGAAACGCAGGCGCTGCTCGACCACATATCGAAAGAAGTCCCCAAGCTCGTCGAAGACCTCGTTCCCAAGCTGCTGCCGATTTCTACCGTGCAGCGGGTGCTGCAAAACCTGCTGGCCGAAGAAGTCAATATCCGCGACATGCGCACCATCATCGAGGTGCTCTCCGAAAACGCCCCGCGCACGCAGGATGCCGCCGAACTCACCACGCGGGTGCGCGAGGCGCTTGGCCGCGCCATCATCCAGACGCTGTTCCCCGGCAATGCCGAAGTGCAGGTCATGGCGCTCGAACCGGGGCTGGAACGCATCCTGATGCAGGCAATGGGCGGCGGCGAAGGCGTGATCGAACCGGGGCTGGCCGACACGCTGCTGCGCCAGACGGCACAGCTTGCCCAGCGGCAGGAAGAAATCGGCCTGCCGCCAGTGCTGCTCGTGCCCGCGCAATTGCGCCTGCTCCTGTCGCGCTTCCTGCGCCGCGCCGTCCCATCCCTGCGCGTCATCGCCAACAGCGAGGTTCCCGAATCCCGCACAATCCGCATCAACGGCATGGTCGGCATGGGGTAGGGTCGGCTGGATTGAGATAGTTTTCCGTTTTGTGCCATGTGCCTTTCCCGTTGGCGCGAAACGAAATGCGGGTCACGCAAGAGGCGCGTCGTGCCGCCATGAAATAAGATAACGATTTGGTGTCGTGCGTCTTTTCAAAAAATGGCTCGGAATGCATCAACAATTTGACATCGCAGGCTGTGCGCACAGCGAAACGCCTCCCCGCGTTGCGCGGTCGCAGCGGGCTGAATTCGGTCAATTCATGACGCCCGCAAACATTGCCCGGTTCATGGCGGAACTTTTCCCGCCTAGCGCCTTGTCGATCTGCCGCTTGCTGGACGCGGGCGCGGGCATGGGCGCACTGTCCTGCGCTTTCCTCGACCGTTGGGCGGTGGGCGGCTTCGGGTTCAAAAACGTGAGGGTTACGGCCTACGAAATTGATGATGCGCTGCGCGGGCATCTCACGCGGCGCTTGGCGGGCTACGATAAAGTCAAGGCAGAGGTCGTTGGCGGAGATTTCATCCTGCTGGCGGGCGCTGAAAGCCAACAAAACAGAGACTATACCCACGTCATTCTTAATCCGCCTTACAGAAAGATTGGCAGCCAATCCGTGCATCGGCGGGCGCTGCGGCGGACGGGCATTGAAACGGTGAACCTGTATTCGGCGTTTGTCGCGCTGGCCGTTATGCAGGCCGCGCCGGACGGGCAGATTGTCGCCATCGTTCCGCGCAGTTTCTGCAACGGGCCGTATTACCGGGCGTTCCGCGACTTCATCCTTGCGCGAGCCGCGCTCCGCCATATGCACCTGTTCGGGTCGCGCAGCAAGGCTTTCAAGGATGATGATGTTCTTCAAGAGAACATTATCATCCGCTTGGAGCGCGGCGGTCAGCAGGGGGCGGTCACGGTTTCAACCTCCACCGATGGCAGCTTTTCCGACTTGTCCGTCCACAAATATCCTTTTGAGCAGATTGTTTTCCCGGATGACCCGGAGCGGTTCATCCATGTGCCTGCGCAGCACGGAGAAGAGGTTATCGGGCTGCCGCCCGCCGTGCGCTGTACGCTGGCCGATTTGGGCATTCAGGTCTCGACTGGGCCTGTCGTGGATTTTCGGCTGAAAGAGCACCTGCGGGACATGCCCGAAGCGGACACAGTGCCATTGATCTATCCATGCCATCTGCGTGCTGCCGGAACGGTCTGGCCAGCATCGAGCCAGAAAAAGCCGAACGCGATTCTGCGCAACGGCGCGACGGAAAAATGGCTCTATCCCAATGGCTTTTATTGTGCGGTACGCCGCTTCTCGGCCAAGGAAGAAAAACGGCGCGTGGCGGCAAGCGTGGTGGATCCGGCAGCTTTTGGCAGCCATGCCATGCTGGGCTTCGAGAATCACCTGAATCTTTTCCATGAGAACCGGGGCGGTTTGCCTGAATTGCTGGCAAGAGGATTGGCCGCGTTCCTGAACACGGCAGCAGTCGATGCGCATTTCCGGCGCTTCAGCGGCCATACGCAGGTCAACGCAACCGATCTCAGGCGGATGAAATACCCGAGCCGAGAAGTACTCATCAAACTGGGTCGATGGGCCAAGCAGCACAGCGAAATCACGCAGGCAATGCTGGATGAGCAACTGGGAACACTGGCGGCATGAGCGACGAAAAGAACGCCTACATTGAGGCAGCGCGGCAGGTTATCTTTTCGCTGAGGCTACCCAAAGCGCAGCACAACGAGCGTTCCGCCTTATGTTTGCTGGCGCTTCTGAATCTCACGCCGGACAAGGCATGGAGCGAGGCAGAAAATCCGCTGATTGGCATCACACCCATCATGGATTGGGCGCAAACGCACTATGGCAAGGTGTATGCGCCCAATACCCGCGAAACGGTGCGCCGCCAAACCATGCACCAGTTCTGCGATGCTGGCGTGGCGCTCTACAACCCGGATAAACCAGACCGTCCGGTGAATAGCCCGAAGGCGGTCTATCAGATTGAACCCGCCGCGCTGGCTCTGCTGCGCACCTTCGGTACTCCGGCATGGCATGACAGCCTCACCGCCTACTTGGGCGAGCGTGAAACACTGGTGGCTCGCTATGCCAAGGAGCGCGAGCAGAACCACATTCCGGTGCAGATTGCGCCGAACCAGCAAATCATCCTCAGCCCCGGTGCGCATAGCGAACTGATTCGAGCCATCATCGAAAACTTCGCCCCGCGATTCGCGCCGGGAAGCGTACTGGCCTATGTTGGCGATACGGGCGAAAAGTGGGGTTACTTTGATGCCGCGCTGTTATCCAAGCTGAATGTGAACGTAGATTCGCATGGAAAAATGCCTGATGTAGTCCTGTACTTTACGGAGAAGAATTGGTTGCTGCTGGTTGAGTCTGTCACCAGCCACGGGCCGATTGACGGGAAACGGCATGCCGAGCTTGCCAAGTTGTTTGCCGGTTCAAAGGCCGGTCTGGTTTATGTGACTGCCTTTCCAAACCGAGCCGTCATGGGACGCTATCTCAGCGAAATCGCATGGGAAACGGATGTATGGATAGCGGATGCCCCGTCGCACCTGATTCATTTGAACGGCGAGCGGTTTCTTGGCCCGTATCCTTCCGCATAGGCTGCTGGAATTCGGACGTTCAGCTAAACTGCCCTATTCAGAAACTTTCCGCGAATCGCAATGGCACAGCAATTCAGCGCACTTTATGACAATGCGTTTGCCGTCGGGCTGGCGGGGCGGGTTGAGGCGATTCTGCCCGGATTCTCGCGCAGCCGTTTTCTGGAAACGCTCGTGGGGCAGCTTGAGGGCAAGGCGTTTTCGGCGTGTATCGAGCTTTTCGCGCAGGCGTTTGAGCGTGGTTTGCCCGGCGCTTACGCGCAGCACATTCGGGCGCTGGTTCCGCTGCTTGGCCCCGCGCTGCAAACGGAAACCGGCATGTTCAAAGAAGGCTGGTGGCTGTTTCCCGTGGCGCGTTACGTGGAAAGGCACGCGACGGAGGATTTTGCGGCATCGGTGGCTTTCATTCGGGAACTGACCCAGCGCCATACGGGCGAATTTGCCGTCCGTCCGCTGCTGGCGGCGTTCCCAAAAGAGATGATGGCGGTGATGCGGGGCTGGAGCGTGGACGGCAGCGTCCATGTTCGGCGGCTGTCCAGCGAAGGCATGCGCATCCGTCTGCCGTGGGCGAAAAAACTGTCCGTTGCGCTGGAACGCTTCGACGATTTCAAGACTGTTTTGGGCAATTTGAAGGATGACCCTTCGCGTTTCGTGCAAAAGAGCGTGGGAAACAATCTCAACGATTTATATAAGGAAGCGCCTGACAAGGCGGAAGAAATCATCCAGGAATGGGAAAAAGCCGGGATGCTTTCCGATGCGGCAAAATGGATTGTGAAGCACGGCAGGCGGAACCAGCGTGCCATTCATCCGTAATATTGAGTTTTACCGCCCGTTTCGCGCCGCCGCGAATGCTTCCATGAACGACACCAGCGCGTCGGCGGCTTCTAAGGAAATGGCGTTGTAGAGCGAGGCGCGCAGCCCGCCGACGGATTTGTGGCCTTTCAGCCCAATGAAACCCGCCGCTTCGGATTCCTTGACAAATTGCGTTTCCAGTTCCGGCGTGGGCAGCCTGAAAGGGATGTTCATGACGGAGCGGCAATCGGCATCCACGGCATTGCGGTAGAAGCCATTGCTTTGGTCGATGGTTTCATAAAGCCGCCGCGCTTTTTCGCGGTTGGTCGCGGCAATGGCGTTTAGTCCGCCCTGCGCTTTCAGCCATTTGAATACAAGCCCCGCCATGTAGATGGAGAAAGTCGGCGGGGTGTTGAGCATGGAGCCGTTGTCGTTCAGTTTGCGGTAGCTCAACTGCCCCGGCACTTTCTCTCCGGTGCGCTCTAGCAGGTCGGCGCGGATGATGACGAGGGTGACACCTGCCGGGCCGATGTTTTTCTGTGCGCCCGCGTAAATTAGCCCGTAGCGGCGAACGTCCAGCGGGCGGGACAGGATATTTGAACTCATGTCCGCCACTAGGGGCGCGTTGGGCGCGGCTTGCGCGAGCGTTTCCGCAAGGCGGGTTTCGGCTTCCTCAAAAATTTCGACGCCGTTGATGGTTTCGTTGGCGCAGAAATGAAGGTAAGCGGCGTTTTTGTCGAATTCGAGGTTTTCGGTGCGGGGCAGGCGCGTGAATCCGCCGTGTTCCGCTGTGGTGACGCGCCTTGCCGCGCCAATCTTTGACGCTTCCCTGTGCGCTTTTTGCGACCACGCCCCGGTGACGAGGTAATCGGCGCTTTTTCCGGCGGAGAGGTTGAGCGGCACTTGCGCGAATTGCAGGGACGCGCCGCCTTGCAGGAAAAGCACCCGGTAATCGTCGGGAATTGCCAGCAACCCGCGCAAGTCGGCTTCGGCGGTTTCGATGACTTCCATGAAAGCCTTGCCGCGATGGCTCACTTCCATGATGCTTGCGCCGATGCCGCGCCAATTGAGGAATTCTTCCTGCGCCTGCCGGAGCACGTCGAGCGGGATGGCTGCCGGGCCGGCGCTGAAGTTCCAGAGCCGGGTCATTCCTGTTCGGTTCCTTCTGCGTCCGCAGCCGGGGGGGCATCGTTTTCCGCCACGCCGCCGCTGTCGGCATCCGTGCCGATGTCGACATCCGACTCGGCGACGATTTCGATGCTGGCGAGCGCCGAGCCTTCGTCGATGTTGATGAGGGTCACGCCTTGGGTGGAGCGCCCCATTTCGCGGATGCTTTCGACTGGGGTGCGAATCAACACGCCAGTGGTAGAAATCAGCATGACTTCATTTTTGGGTTCGACCAGCGCCGCGCCGACGAGCGCACCGTTGCGCTCAGAAGTCTGGATGGCAATCATGCCCTTGGTTCCGCGACCGTGGCGGGTGTATTCGGCAACCGGGGTGCGCTTGCCGTAGCCGTTTTCGGTGGCGGTGAGGACGGAATGGATTTCGTCGCGGGCCACCAGCATGGCAATGACGCGCTGGCTGTCCTCCAGCGCCATGCCGCGCACGCCTCGGGCATCGCGCCCCATCGGGCGCACGTCGGTTTCGGCAAAGCGCACGGCCTTGCCCGCGTCCGAGAACAGCATCACGTCGCTGCTGCCGTCGGTAATCGCCACGCCGATCAGGTAATCGTCCTCATCGAGGCTGACGGCGATGATGCCGGCCTTGCGCGGGTTGGCAAAGGCCGTGAGCGCGGTTTTCTTGACCGTGCCCGCGCTGGTGGCCATGAAAACGAAATGCTCCTCGTCAAAGGTTTTGACGGGCAGCACGGCGGTAATTTTTTCGCCCTCAAGAAGCGGGAAGAGATTGACGATGGGCTTGCCGCGCGCGTTGCGCGTGCCTTCGGGCACGTCGAACACCCGCAGCCAGTAGCAGCGCCCCCGGTTGGAGAAGCAGAGCATGGTGTCGTGGGTGTTGGCGACGAACAGCCGGTCGATGAAATCTTCTTCCTTCATCGCGGTGGCCTGCTTGCCGCGCCCGCCGCGCCGCTGGGCGCGATAGTCTGCCAACGGCTGGCGCTTGAAGTAGCCCGCGTGCGAGAGCGTCACCACCATGTCTTCCGGGGTGATGAGGTCTTCGAGGTTGATTTCGGACGTGTTGAGCACGACCTCGGAGCGGCGCGGGTCGGCGAACTGGTTTTTTGCGGCGGCCAGTTCATCGACGATGATTTGGGTGATGCGCTCCGGGCGAGCGAGGATGTCGAGCAGGTCGGTGACGAGTTCTATGACATCACGGTATTCAGAAAGGATTTTGTCCTGCTCCAGCCCGGTGAGCCGTTGCAGCCGCAGTTCAAGGATGGCTTGCGCTTGGGCTTCCGAGAGGCGGTAGCCTTGCGCGGAAAGCCCGAATTCGGCGGGCAGGTTTTCCGGGCGGAAGCGGTCGGCCATCGCGCGGGCAAGCATTTCCTCGACGAGCGCCGATCGCCACGTGCGCAGCATCAATTCGCGTTTGGCGTCGGCGGGCGTTGGGGCGGCCTTGATGAGCGCGATGATTTCATCGACGTTCGAGAGCGCCACGGCCAGCCCTTCGAGCACATGCCCGCGCTCGCGCGCTTTGCGCAGTTCAAACACGGTGCGGCGGGTGACGACCTCGCGGCGGTGCTCAAGGAAGCACACCAGCATTTCCTTGAGGTTCAGGAGCTTTGGCCTGCCATCGACCAGAGCCACCATGTTCATGCCGAAGGTGTCCTGCAACTGCGTGTGCTTGAAGAGCTTGTTCAGCACCACCTCGGGCATTTCCCCGCGCTTGAGTTCGATGACCAAGCGCATGCCGGATTTGTCGGATTCGTCCTGAATATGGGCGATGCCCTCAATCCGCTTGTCGTTGACCAGTTCGGCGATTTTTTCCTGCAAGGTCTTTTTATTGACCTGATAAGGCAGTTCATCGACGATGATGGCTTGCCGGTCGGTGCTGCCGATTGGCTCAAAATGGGTACGCGCGCGCATGATGACTTTGCCACGCCCGGTGCGGTAGCCCTCGTGTGCGCCCGCCAGCCCGTAGATGAGCGCCCCGGTGGGGAAATCCGGGGCTTTGATGATGCCGATGAGTTCGTCGATGCCTGTTTCGGGTTCGGCAAGCAGCTTCAGGCAAGCGTCGATGACTTCGCCGAAGTTGTGCGGCGGGATGTTGGTCGCCATGCCCACCGCGATGCCCGCCGCGCCGTTGATGAGCAGGTTAGGGATACGCGCTGGCAGCACCAGCGGCTCTTTTTCGGAGCCGTCGTAGTTGGGGCCGAAATCCACCGTCTCTTTGTCGAGGTCGACCAGCATTTCGTGGCCGACACGCGCCATGCGGATTTCGGTGTAGCGCATCGCCGCCGGGCTGTCGCCGTCGACCGAGCCAAAATTGCCTTGCCCGTCGACGAGCATGTAGCGCAGGGAAAAGTCCTGCGCCATGCGCACGATGGTGTCGTAGACCGCCGTGTCGCCATGCGGATGGTATTTACCGATGACATCGCCGACGATACGCGCGGACTTTTTGTAAGCGCGGTTCCAATCGTTTGAAAGCTCGTGCATCGCAAACAGCACGCGGCGATGCACGGGCTTGAGACCATCACGCGCATCCGGCAACGCGCGCCCAACGATGACGCTCATCGCGTAATCGAGATAGGCGTGGCGCATTTCTTCTTCAAGGCTGATGGGAAGGACTTCCCTGGCAAACTGTGTCATGCGCAAGCTGTAGCGGCCCGTCCGCTAGTGGTGAGACGAAACAGAGCATTCTACCACGCGGGGCAGGGGTATCCCGCAGGCCAATTTCGCTGAAATCCCGTCAGCTATCTTTCTTCAGCCCGAACCGGCTCATGAGGTCGTAGAGCGACGGGCGGCTGATGCCGAGCACTTCCGCCGCGCGGGCGATATTGCCGTTGGTACGCGCCAGCACCCGCACGACGGCTTGCCGCTCGGCGACTTCGCGCACCCGCCGCAGGGTGAGATATTCCAGTGCTTCGCCGTCGTTGTCCGTATCGAGTCCGAGGTCTTCAGCCGTGACGCGGCTGCCGTCGGCCATGATGACGGCGCGTTTCAGGCAGTTCTCCAGTTCGCGCACGTTGCCTGGCCATTGGTAAAGCTCGATAGCGGCAATGGCATCCTCGCTGAGCTGTATCGAGGCGCGTCCGTTTTCCTGCGCGAATTGGCGGATGAAGTGATGGGCGAGCAGCACTGCGTCGCCGTCCCGGTCGCGCAGGGGCGGAATCGTGATGACGATTTCCGCCAGCCGGTAATAGAGGTCTTCGCGGAACAGCCCCGCCTGTATCTGGGTTTTGAGGTCGCGGTGGGTCGCGCAGACGATGCGGACATCGACGGGAATTTCCTGCCGCCCGCCGAGGTGCTCGATGACTCTTTCCTGCAAAAAGCGCAGCAGCTTGGCTTGCAGCGCCATCGGCAGGTCGCCGATTTCATCCAGAAAAAGCGTTCCTTTATGCGCGGTTTCAATCTTGCCGGGTGTCTGGCGGGCTGCGCCCGTGAAAGCGCCCTTTTCGTAGCCGAACAGTTCGCTTTCCAGCAGGTTTTCGGGAATCGCCGCGCAGTTGATGGCGACGAAGCGTTCCGCAGCGCGCGATGAGAGTTGGTGCAGCCCCCGCGCCAGCACTTCCTTACCGGTTCCGCTGTCACCGAACAGGGCCACGGTGACGGCGGACGGAGCGACGCGCTCGATGGTGTGGCAGACCTTCTGCATGGCCGCGTCGCGGGTGATCAGCCCCGTCACGGAACCTGCCCGCGCCTGCTGGAGCCGCCTGTTTTCGGCCTGCAAATCGTAAAGGCGGAAAGCGCGCTCGATGGTGAGCGTCAGCAGTTCCGGCTCGAAAGGCTTGCTGAAAAAGTCGTAAGCCCCCAGTCCGACGGCGCGTACCGCGTTTTCGCGGTCATGCTGCCCAGTCAGGACGACGATTTTGGTCTCGGGCGCCAGCGCCAGAATCTCGCTCAAAAGGGCGAAGCCTTCGCTCACGTCATCGGGGCAGGGCGGCAGCCCCAAATCCATTGTCACGACCGCTGGCTCAAAGCGGCGCATCTGCGCGATGGCGCTTTCGCGGTTTTCCGCCACCACGGTCTCAAAGCCATCGAATGCCCAGTGCATCTGTTTTTGCAGGGCCAGATCGTCCTCGACGATCAACAGGGTTCTTTGCTTGTCAGTCATGCTTGTCCGTCGCCTGATTCATATTTGTGCTCTAAATCCAGCCTTGTGTGCAGGGGCAATTCGAGCGTCACCCGTGTGCCCGCGCCTTTCCTGCTTTCGTAAGACATTTCTCCGCCCAGTTCGTGGATGTATTTGCTGGTCTCATAGACCCCGATTCCCATGCCGCTCGACTTGGTTGTCTGGAACGGGCGGGCAAGATGCTCGCGGATGAACTCTTCCGACATGCCGCAGCCTGTATCCGTGATGATGATGCGCACCCGATCCGGGCCGTGAGCCTGCAACGAAAGACGAACCTTACCATTCTCGGGCGTGGCTTCGATTGCATTTTGCACGACGTGCCCGATGACGCGCTCCAGCCGCTCAGGATGCGCCTGCACCGTGATTGCCTCGCAGTCTGGCGGGATGTCGAGTTCCACTTCGGGGTGCAGCCCTTGGCGGGCGCTGCGGATGTTTTCCAGTTTTCTTGCCAGATTGAGCATGCGGGGCGGGTCGATGGAACGCTTTTCCTGCAATTGCTTCATCAGCCCGCGCATCTTGGTTTCGGCGTGCGCCACGGTTTCGAGCATGTCGGCCTGAAATTCTGGATTGTCCTTGTGGCGCTCGGCGTTGCGCAGCAGCAGCGATAGCTGGGCGACGAGGTTTTTCAGGTCGTGGACGACGAAAGCCGCCATTCTGTTGAAGGACTCGAACTTTCGCGCCTCCAGCAAATCTTCGGCGGCGAGCATCCTTTCCAAATCGTTGGCGGCCTGGTGCTGCGCGGTCTTGAGCAGGTCGAGCACTTCCCAGTCGATGTCGAAGCGCGTCCGGGGCGTTATCAGCAGAACGAACCCGATCAGCCCCGCGCTGCCGATGAGCGGGATGAGCAGCCAGGCGTTTGGAAAGTGCGCCGCGAGCCAGTCCGGCAAAACCAGTCCGGGATAGTTTTCCGGGCTGCGGCGGTATTCCTCCAGATTGACGATCCATCCTTTTTGCCACATGAAACTCATCAGCGAGCTGTTTGCTGGCTCCGCCGCATTCGGCTGCGCGGTCAATCCAATTTTTGTCTGGATGACGTAATCGGTGCTTTCTCCCGCGCTATCCCGCAGCCATAACGCGCCGCCGGGGCTTTCCACCAGATTGCCCAGCGCGGCGATGACCGATTGCCCAAGATGCGACAGGCTGGCCGCCGAAGAGAGCGAGCGGGTAAAGCGCAGCCATTCGGCGCGGTAGTCGTAGCGGTACGGGAACAGGTGCTTATTGATGAGCACCCGCAATCTGGCGCGTTGCGCCGAGGACACCATGAGCGCGGCCAGCAGCAGCAGCGCCGCGAACAGCAGCACCGTCTGCAAGGCTTGCCCCCATTCCCCGCCGATGCTGTTGACATAAAAGCCGATGAGGGAGACCGCAAGCAGGTAAAGCCCGGACAGCCCCAGCGCGGTGGAATGGAAAGCCGCTTCCCGCGACAGGGACATGTGCAGGGACCATGAAGGGTTGCGCGCCCCCGAAATGGCGACCAGCGGGAGGATGAGCGTCTGGACGGGGCCGCGCACCGCCCAGATGATGGCGGTTGGCCGCCCAAAGAGAAAGGAATCGGCGAAGAAGTAAAGCTCGAACATATAGGCCGCGCCCAAACCGATGCACAGGGGCTTGAACGTCCGGCGCACATCCATTGGTATCCCACGGTAAAGCTGCTCGATCATGACCAGCCCCAATATCGCGCCCGCCAGCGTGCTGCCGTAAATCAGCTTGAGCGCCCATTCGAGCGGCATCAAGGTCTGCGTGGCGAAGGAGACCGCGCCCGCGAGCTGCGCCCCGATCAGCAGGATGATGATCGCCATAAACCGTTTCCAGGCGCGGCCAAGCAGCGGGTGCAGCAAAATCAGCAGGAACGCGAACCAGCCCCCGCCGCGCAGCGTGTCCAGGACGGAAGACAGCAGATACTTCATCTCCGAGGGGCGTCCCGCGTACCAAAGGCAGCCCAGCGCCCAGACACAGGAGAGGATGACTGCCGCCAGCAGGATGCCCCCGACCGCCGCCCCGCGCCACGCAGCGTACAGGTACAGCGCGAACCCGCCATAGATGAGCGCGGTCAGCCCGTAGCCCCAAACCGCAAAATCATTCAATCCCATAGCCCCGAACCGCGAAATCGTTCAGATTCATTGTGCGCGTTTCCCCATGAGCACCACATGCACGGTTTCGAGCAGCACGAGCATGTCGAGCATCAGCGAATAGTTTTTGACGTAATAGAGGTCGTATTGCAATCTGCGTATTGCGCCAGACACCGAATTATCATCGTTCCGGCATTTCAGTTGCACCCTTGCCCAGCCGGTCATGCCTGGCTTGACGCAGTGGCGCACACCGTAAAACGGTATTTCGCGCGCCAGACGGTCTACGAAAGAAGGCCGCTCCGGTCGCGGGCCGACCAAGCTCATTTCGCCCCTGAACACATTGAACAGTTGCGGCAGCCTGTCGACGCGCAGCTTGTAGACGATGCGCCCTACGCCCGAAAACGATTCTTCTCCGGCGTAGCCGTTATTTGAGCCGCCCGCATCAATGCTGTTGCTATCGATGTGTTTGCAGCGGAAGCGAATGACATTGAAAACCTGCCCGCCCAGGCCCACCCGCTCTTTGCGGTAGAAAATCGGCCCGTGGTCTTCAAAGACGATCATGAGCGCGGCCAGCAGCATTACCGGAGAGGCCAAAACGAGCAGGCAGGAAGAAATCGCCAAATCGAACACCCGCTTGAAAAACATTTGGCCAAGGGGCTGCTGGAAACCCTCCCCAAAAATCAGCCAGCTTGCCCGCAGGGAATCGAGCCGCACCTGACGGCTAATCCGTTCGTGGAACGAGAGCCAGTCGATGATCCGCACGCCGGCGAGCTTGCAGTCGAGCAGTTCGCGCAAGGGCAGCGCCCGCCCCCGGAGTTCGCGGATGGCTACGATAATGAGGTCGGTTTTCAGCCTTTTGACCGCTTCGGTCAGGCTGGAGCCGGAAATGACTTTTTCCGCGTCGACGAGACGTTTCGCGTCGTCGCTGACGGGAAAAAATCCCTGTACGCCTGTTTTTCCATGTTCCGGCTGCAACAGAATGCGTTCCGCTTCCTGCGCTTCCTCGCCCGTGCCGACAATCAGTATCTTGGGCGCAAAAATCGAATGCGCCTGGCCTCGGTTAATCAGCATCCGCACCAGCAGCACGACCAATACCAGAACGAGCACCTGAAGCCGCAGCGCCAGCGAGGCAAATCCCTGCCAAGGCAGGAACACCATCGTGCCGTAGGCCACGGGCAGGCAGAACAGGGCGGACAGCACAAACCGGGCGAACGCGGCGTAAGAACTGTCATCGTCGACCGGACGGTACAGGCCAAAAGCAAAATTGGCGGCAATCACCGCCACGACAAACCCGAGCGCCGACGGGAGAAGCCCTTTCAGCCCGACTCCGTGGTTATCCGCCCAAAATATGGCGGATACGATGACAGCCACTATCAGCAGGAGCGAATCGAGGCCGATCCGCTGCAATACGTGGCGCGAGAAATACTGGCTAAAAGCCTTTAGCATAAAAATCCCACAAGCCGATGTGATGGGGAAAGAAGAAACGGCATTTCGTGACAAACGGTATTTTGCTCACAACAGACGAATCTACCCTTTATTGACCTGTACTTCTACTTTCTTCCCAAAACTCTTATTTTGAATAGAACGTTGCCGAAGCGTTTCAAATAGGCATATGCCGCTTGCCACTGAAACATTGAGGCTTTCCACGCAGCCTTGCATCGGGATGCGCGCCAGTTCGTCGCATGTTGCGCGCGTGAGGTGCCTCAAGCCGTCGGCTTCCGCGCCCAGCACCCACGCGACAGACCCTTTCAGGTTAGTTTCAAACAGGCTTTTTTCGGCCTCGCCCGCCGCGCCCACCACCCAGACGCCCGCTTTTTTAATTTGCTCCAGCGCCCGCGCAAGGTTCGTGACGGTGACGTAAGGGACGCTGTCCGCCGCGCCGCTGGCGACTTTGGCCGCCGTGGCGTTGAGGCTCGCGGCGCGGTCTTTGGGCGCAATCACCGCATGCGCGCCCGCCGCGTCCGCGACCCGTAGGCAAGCGCCGAGGTTGTGCGGATCCTGCACACCGTCGAGCACCAACAAGAGTGCCGGCTCAGTGAGCGCCGGGAGCGATTCCAGCACGTCGTCGAGGGTGGTCGTGCGTTGACGGGCATCGACGCGGGCAATGATGCCTTGGTGGCGGCGAGTACCCACCATGCCATCAAGGCGCTCGCTGTTGGCGCGGTTTATTTTTATGCCGAGCGCCTCGGCGAGTTCGCGCGCCTCGTGCGCCCGCGCGTCGTGGCGCAGCCCCGAGACGTAAAGCTCGAACACGGATTCCGGGTCGCGCTGCAATCGCCCGAGCACGGCATGGAAGCCGTAAATGAGACGGCTCGCTTCAGCCACGGCGCTTTCCTCTGCTTTTCTTCGCGCCCTTTTCGGGCTTTTTTTCGCTCCGGTTCCGCTCGCGCTCGGTCTTGCCTTTGCGTTCGGCGGGACGTGCCTCGCTTTCGAGCAAGCGGAAATCAATCTTGCTGGTTTCCAAATCGGCGCGGATGACCTGCACCCGCACACGGTCGGAGAGGCGGTAACGCTTGCGGGTGCGCTCGCCCAGCAGTTCATGGCGGGCATCGTCGAAGTGGAAATAGTCGCTGCCGAGATCGGAGATGTGCACCAGCCCTTCGATGAACACGTCGTCGAGCACCACAAAAAGGCCGAAAGGCACGACGGACGAGACGCTGCCGGAGAACGTCTCGCCAACGCGGTCGCGCATGTAATAGCACTTGAGCCAGTCCACCACGTCCCGCGTGGCCTCGTCGGCGCGGCGCTCGGTCTGGGAACAGGCCAGCCCGATTTCTTCCCAGTTGCCGGGGAAATACCGCTTGCCCGCTAGCGCGGCCTTGATGGCGCGATGCACGAGCAGGTCGGGATAGCGGCGGATGGGCGAAGTGAAATGGGTGTAGGACTCATACGCGAGGCCGAAATGCCCCACGTTGTCCGGGCTATAGACGGCTTGGCGCAGCGAGCGCAGCATGACCATCTGCAACAACTGCGCGTCCGGGCGGCTGCGCGTTTTTTCGAGCAGCGCGGCATAGTCTTTGGCGGTCGGGCTGTCGCCCCCGCCTAAGCCTAGGCCGAATTCGGCAAGGAAGCCGCGCAGCTTTTCGAGCTTTTCCGGCGACGGTCCTTCATGGATGCGGTACAGGGCGGGATGGTCGTTGTCGCGCAGAAAATCCGAGGCGCACACATTGGCGGCGAGCATACATTCCTCGATGAGCCGATGCGCGTCGTTGCGCGTCTCTGGCACGATGCGGGCGATTTTTCCCGCATCGTCAAACTCCATGCGCGTTTCCGTGGTCTCGAAGTCGATGGCTCCGCGCCGTGCGCGGGCTTTCAGCAAGGCGCGGAACAATCTATCGAGTTCTTGGAGGTGCGGAAACTGGCTGCCCAGCGAGGCGATGGCATCGGTGTTTTTTTCGTAAAGCGCCGCCGCGACCAGCGTGTAGGTCAGCCGCGCATGGGAGAGCATCGTTGCCGGATAGAAACGGTATGCCCTGATTTCCCCGTTCGATGAAACGCTGATGTCGGCCACCATGCACAGGCGCTCCACCTGCGGGTTGAGCGAGCACAGCCCGTTGGAGAGCTTTTCCGGTAGCATGGGAATGACGCGGCGGGGGAAATACACCGAGTTGCCGCGCTCGCGGGCATCGGCATCCAGCGCGTCCCCGGATGCCACGTAATGCGAAACGTCGGCAATCGCCACCACCAGCCGCCAGCCATTTGCGTTGCGCTCGCAGAAAACGGCGTCATCGAAATCACGCGCCGTTTCGCTGTCGATTGTTACCAACGGCAAGCCGCTAATGTCCTCACGTTCGGCCTTGTCTTTTTTGCGCACGGTCTCTGGCAGTTTCCGCGCCATCGCCCGCGCTTCGGGCGAGAACTCGAACGGCAATTCATGCTTGCGCAGGGCGATTTCGATTTCCATGCCAGGGTCGGCATAATGCCCCAGCACCTCCACGATGCGCCCTACGGGACGGGCGGTGCGCGAGGGCTGCACGACCAGTTCCACCGTCACCACCTGTCCGGGCGCGGCCCGCTTGCCGCCGGGGGCGACGAGAATGTCCTGCGCCAGCCGTTTATCTTCCGGCGCGACTACCCGAACGCCATGTTCATCAAGCACGCGACCGACGATGCGCGTGTGGGCGCGTTCCAGCACTTCCACAATTTTGCCTTCGGCGCGTCCCCGTCTGTCCAGCCCCCTGATGCGCACGATGGCGCGGTCGCCGTGGAACACTTCGCGCATCGCCTTGGGTTCGAGAAAAATATCTTCGCCCTTGTCGTCCCTAATCAGAAAACCGAAACCATCGGGATGCCCTTGCACACGCCCGCAGATTAAATCCGCTTTGTCCGGCAGCAGCCAAGCGTCGCGCCGATTGCGCATGACTTGGCCTTCGCGCAGCATCGCGTGCAGCCGGCGGATGAAAAACTCGCGCTCCTCATCTCGGATGTCGAGCGTCTGCGCCAGCGCGTCCAGCGCCATCGGCGCACCTTCGCGCTCCAGAATCTGAACGATGTACTCGCGGCTTGGCAGCGGCGAATCGTAGTTCTGCTTTTCGCGCTCGAAAAAAGGGTCCGCTCGCCGTATCTTGCTCATTTTCATGGGGTTTTTTGCCCGTTTTTGAATCATTGACTTTCTTCTTCTTGTCCGTATAATGCGCCCCTCTTGCCCAGATGGCGGAATTGGTAGACGCGCTAGTTTCAGGTACTAGTGCCGCGAGGCGTGGAGGTTCGAGTCCTCTTCTGGGCACCAAGGCATAGCATAGAAGCAAAGCATTACAACATCTTTACAGTGATTCTCCTATATCCAGCTTGGTATTTATTAGCCAGGGCTGGATACGCAATCCAGCATGCCGCGCAACAGCCATAAGGCTGCCAACCGCAAAACGGTCGGTTTTCCCGCGCATCAAATCAAACCAAATCGGATTTTCAAGCCGCGCCGCGCAAGCCGCGCTTATCCTGTTTTGCTCAGAATTTCAGGATGTGCGGCAGCGCAATTTCGGCGGGCGTTACATCCCCGGAAATTGCCGCGATTTCAAGAGCCGAATTTCCCCGCTGGCAACGCGGCGGGCGAAGGGGCGAGTCGAATCGATGCCTTCTTCATAGCGCAGTTCGTCGAATCCGGCGTAGCTTCCTTTTGCCGTAAGCGAGCGGGCGGCGCGGAGGAATGTCTGTCGCGCTTCGCCGTCGCCGCCAGTGGCAAGGCGCTTCATGTTGAGGTCGATGCGGCGATAATCGGCATCAAGCTCCGTGACCTTGATTTCCCACGTGGGCGCGAAGGGGTCGTAAATGCTGTAGGCGATGAGGGCGGGCGCGATGAATTCCGGCTTGAGGTAGCCAAGCTGCTGCGCCGTCCAGATGCCGCCTACCGCGCCCGCAACGGGGCCAGGGGATTCTTTTGCCGTTTTTGCCGCCGTGGCGGCGGTTTCCTTGACGGTATTGCCAAACCCGCCGCACGCGGCAATCAGCATGGGCAGCAGGAACGCGGCGTATCTTTTTGGCTCTCGCATCATGGCCTCATGCTTGCAGGTAGTTGAAGAGCGACAGCCCGCTCACCCGCATGAACGCCAGTTGCGCGGCTTCAAGGCTGGTTTGCTGCCGGGTCAGCCTTGAATAGGCTTCGGCGTAGTCGGTGTCCAGCAGGCGGCTGAGCGTGCCGGCGTACTGGATGTCCATGTCGGCGTTGATGCTGTCCAACTGTTCAAGCTCGACCAGTTCGGAGCCAATCTGCGCGCGAATCCTCAGCGCGGTGTCGAGCGTGTTGTCGATGGTGTTGAGCGCGAAGCTGACCCCGCTGCTGACACCGCTCGAACCCGGTTTTTCAAGCGTGTCGATGAAGAGGGCGAAATTGTCGAAGAAATTCTTTGAAGCCACGAAGACTTCAAAAGAATCCCCGGTTGTCGGCGTGCCGCTAACGTTTAGGTCGATGCCGTTGAAGCTCAAAGTTGGTCCGCTCAGGCCGGAGGCAACCGTCACAGGCGTGGGGTTACCCGGCACGTATTCGGAAACATCGTAAGTTGCCCCGTTAAAACTGACTTCATACCGATGCCCGGTATTGGCTTCCGACGGAGGATTCGGGTTGAAGCTGACGGCCACGCTGGCTCCGCCGCTGTTGCTTTTTCCGGCAAAGGTGCTGATCGCCCCCTCCATCGTCCGCGTGTTGTCGAAAAGGTCGGAACCCGGAAGGCTCACCGGCATGTGGCGCGAGGAAGAAACCTGAATGGTGCGCGTGCCTTGGTCGCCTTCGTAATGGACATTCCCGTAAGCGCCTTGGAACGGCTGGACATTCGCTTTGTAGCCGGAGAACAGGTAATTTCCGGTGACATCCTGCGTATTGGAGAGCGCGAGCATCGCGTCGAATTGGCCGCGCATGTCGGTCACGAAGAAATCGAGTTGTTCTTGCTCAAGGATGCCGTTGCCCGCGCCCACCGCGCCTTGCCGCACGTATTGCAGGATTTCGCCCATTGACGCGAGCTTGTTTTCCAGCAGCCGGAGATTGTCGGTGGATGTGCCGATGTTCGTTTTGTACTGCGTGTTGATGGTGCGCGATTTATTGACATCCAGCGCCCGCGAGGCGGCGACGGGGTCGTCCGCCGGAACGAGCACGCGGCGGCCTGTTTCGACTTCCTGCTGGGTATGGAGCAAGTCCGACCAGATTTGCTGGATGCTTCCAATCCCTTTGTCGTAAATCATGCTGGTGCTGACGCGCATGGCTGTCTCCTTTTCTCTTACCTAATTAACTAGCGCACGATAGAAATAATTTCATCGAACAGGCGTTGCGCGACGGACATTACCCGGCCCGATGCTTGGTACGCTTGTTGGTAACGGATGAGATTGGCGGCTTCTTCATCAAGATTGACGGCGGAAAGCGCGTCACGCGCCTCACATGCCTGCCCATAAAGCGTGGCCTGGGTTGCCTCGTTGGTCTGGGCTTCGTGGGTCTTGTTGCCAACCTTATTCACCAGTTGCGAATACGCGCTGTCCATCGTGGCAGTGGGTTCGCCCGCGCTGTTGCTGAACAGCAACTTGGAAGTTTGCAGCGCGGCGAGCAAGTTCGTGTTGCGGTTGTCGGCAACGCCCGCTTCCGTGCGATGCAGGTCGAAAGTGTCGCCATCTTGGGGCGTGCCGGAGAAAGTAAACTCGAACTCGAATCCGCTTGCGTCGGTCACGGTAAATGTCTTGCCGGAAGAATCGGTCGCCGGGTTGAAAGTCAATGTCGCGGGAGAAATCGCTGCGCCGCCGGAACTGGTCAGCGTCAGGGTTCCGCCGCTATAGCTCGCTTTCAGATTCCATCCGGTGAGGAGCGTCGCACCCGGCGTTCCCGGCCCGCCCACGTCGTTCATCACGATGCCCGACACTTTGCCCGTTCCGCTGTTGGTCGTCGGCACAGTGCTGATGACCGGGCAGCCTGCGGCAATCTCGCGCGGGTCGGTGATGGCCATCGCAATATCGCGTGCCATGAAGCGGGTCGGCTGTATAAGGGCGCTTTCTCCCGCTACGAGCGCGGAGCCGCTCAGGTCGATGCTCAAACCTTCAAACGTATCTATCGGCGATGTCAGCGTTTTTTGGGCTTTCGTGCTCAGGTTGGTGATGATGTAGTCTGTGCCGTCATATGTGAGTTCGTAATCCGCGTCGGTCAGAAGGCCGAGGTTCGATATGTCGTCGGCGGTATCGTTGGTATCGAAATCGAAGCTCACCGCCGCCGCGCCGCTGGGCATGACGTGAATGTCGGGCAAGCTGAACATGTCCAGCCCGATTGCCCCGCCCAGATCGATGCCGAGTTTTTGCTGGTTGTTGATGGCGGACGCTACCGACGCCGCAATCATACCGAGGCGATTTTGCGTGCTGTCGAGCGATTCGCGGCGGAAGGCGATCAGCCCCGCAAGCTCGCCGCCGTTAATCAGGCGCTCGGGAATTCGGATGGGCGAACCATTGCGCGGGATGATGGCTACGTCGTAGCGTTGCGGGTCGTTCTTTCCCTGTATCGCCCCCAGCTTCGACGCTTGGTTGCTTTGCACCAGGCTTTGCCCGGAGCAGATGAACACGGACAGCGTGCCGTCGGATTGTTCTTTGGTCGATACCTGGATGATTTCGTTGAGTTCGCTCACCAGTTGCCAGCGTTGGTCCTGCAAGTCATTGGCAGGTTTGTTGGAACCTGCCGCTTGCGCCACCACGATGCGCTGGTTGAGTTCGGCAATGCCGCTGGCCAGCGTGTTGATTTTGTCGACGGCGGCGCGGATGTCGTATTCCACGCCTTCGCGGATTTCGGTCAGGCGCTCGTCCAGCGAATGAAAGCGCCCAACCAGCGATTGCGCGGAAGAGAGCAAAGACTGACGCGCAGGCAAACCCGTCGGGTCGGCGGCAACTTCCCGCAGTCCGGCAAAAAATGCGTCCATTGCCGGGGAAAGCCCGGCGCTTGAATCGGCGAGCATGTTGTCGATTTGCCTGATTTGCGAGGCGTAAGCCGAGTACTCCGTCCGGCGCGTATTCGTGCTCAAGACCTGATTTTCAAGAAACTGGTCGTAGACGCGGGTTACAGCCGCCATCTTCGTGCCTGTCCCGAAAAAGCCCACGCCGGAAAAATACGGCGCTTGCGCGGCCTGGATGACGCGCTGGCGGTGATAGCCGGGCGTATCTTCATTGGCGATGTTGTGGCTGGTGGTAATCAGGTGTCCCTGCGCGGCATTAACGCCTGACAATCCAATATTGAGCAAACCGGCCATGATGTTTCCCCGAAAAAAACGTTCCTGCTTCAGCATTGCAAGAACCTTGCCAGCAGGGAAAGCGGCAAATTTCGCCGTCAGGGCGGCGGCGCGTGCCCGAATCACGCATGGCGACGCCGCGTGAAGCGCGTTAGAATCCCGCCGCCATGAGCACCAAGCGCCCCGCATCTTCTTCCGCCCCTTACGGCACGCCGCAAAATCCGTGGCGCGCGCCGGACGGCAGCGTGATTTCCTGCACCGAAAAACTGAAAATCATGCAAGAGAACATGGAAGAACTGCGCCGATACGCGCAGGACGCGCTGGAAGACGCGGTATTGATGGGCTGCGACGAAGCGCAGGTCAAGGAAGCCTTTCAGGCCGCCATCGCGGTGCTGCGTTCTGGCTACGCGCCTGCCAAAGAAAAAAAGATGCCGCCCGAAGGCGGCATCGCGTGAATGGCAAAACAAGCCGTTTTCACAATCCCTGATAGATCGGCCCTTCGCCGCCCTGCGGCGTAACCCAGTCGATGTTCTGCGTTGGGTCTTTGATGTCGCACGTTTTGCAGTGCAGGCAATTCTGGGCGTTGATTTGGAGCCGGGGCTTGCCGTTTTCGCCGTCGTTCACGATTTCATATACGCCTGCCGGACAGTAACGCTGCTCGGGCGAATCGTAGACTTCCAGATTGACGGAGATGGCGACTTCGGGATTATTGAGGCGCAAGTGGCAGGGCTGGTCCTCGGCGTGGTTGGCGTTGGAGAGATAGACCGAGGACAGGCGGTCGAACGTCAGCACCCCGTCGGGCTTGGGATAGTCAATTTTCTGGCATTCGGCGGCGGGCTTGAGCTTGTCGTAGTCGCAGTGGTTGCTCAACGTCCACGGCGCTTTGCCGAAGAATACTTTCTGATCCATGCCAAAGAGGGTGGAGCCGATCCAGAAGGATTTTTTCATCAGCGGCTTGAAGTTGCGCGTTTTGTGCAGTTCGGCGTAGAGCCACGACTCGCGGAACGCAATGGGGAAAGCGGTGAGGGTGTCGCGCTGGCGACCCGCGACAAGGGCGTCAAACACGGCATCCGCCGCCAGCGAACCGGACTTGATGGCGGCATGCGCGCCTTTGACGCGCGCGGCGTTGAGAAAGCCCGCGTCATCGCCGATGAGCGCCCCGCCGGGGAACACCAGCCGAGGCAAGCTCTGAAGGTTGCCGGTGGCAATAGTGCGCGCGCCGTAGGCGATGCGCTTGCCTCCTTCCAGATATTTGCGAACTTCGGGATGGGTCTTGTAACGCTGCATTTCCTCGAACGGCGACAGGAACGGATTGGCGTAATTCAGGCCGACGACAAAGCCCGTCTGGATGAGGTTGTCGTCCAGGTGGTACATGAACGAGCCGCCGTAAACATCGTTGGTCAGCGGCCAGCCCGCCGTATGGATAATCAGACCGGGGCTGTGATGGGGATTGCCGGGAACTTCCCAGATTTCCTTGACGCCAAGGCCGTAGGTCTGCGGATCGACGCCTTCGCGCAAGCTGTAGCGGGCTTCGAGGCGCTTGCCGAGGTGGCCGCGGCATCCTTCAGCAAAAAACGTGTACTTGGCGAGCAGTTCCATGCCGGGCTGGAAATTTGGCCCTTGCGAGCCGTCGCGCAGCACGCCCATGTCGCCGGTCACAACGCCTTTCACCGCGCCGTTTTCGTCATAGAGCACGTCCGCCCCGGCGAACCCCGGATAGACTTCCACGCCCAGCGCCTCGGCCTGTTCGCCCAGCCATTTGACGACTTCGCCCAAGCGGACGATGTAGTTTCCGTGGTTGTGGAAACAGTCCGGCGTGAAAGCGGGCGGAAAGGCATACGCTTTGGTTTCGGTCAGGAACAGAACTTTGTCTTCTTTTGCGGCGGTCTTGATGGGCGCGCCGCGCTCTTTCCAGTCGGGGATGAGTTCCGTGAGGGGCTTAACGTCAAGCACCGTTCCGGCCATTGTGTGCGCGCCAATTTCCGCGCCTTTTTCGATGAGGCAGACTGAAATGTCGTGGTTGCGCTCAGCGGCAAGCTGCTTGAGACGAATCGCCGCCGCCAAGCCTGACGGACCGCCACCAACGATCAGGACATCAAACTCCATTGATTCGCGTTCCATCCCATCCTCCTTTTATGTTCCGATTGCCCGTTCATGATGCAGTGCCATGTGAGCCATCAGGGCTGCGCGGCTCGCTGTAAAGGTATACCCGTAGTTTAATACGGATAGTGACACGCTGTTTTCTCTGTTAAGTCAAAAACAGAGATAAAAAAAGGGGTTTTTTTCAGAATCTATCCTTTATGGAAAAAAGGGATAAACACGGCGAACGGAATTTGGGCAGGCGAGGCGAAGCGGCGAGGCACGTATAATTCAAAACTTCCCGGCGGAAAATTTCCCGCCGTTTCCGGGGCGACCCAAGTCCCGCCCATCTTTTGCCGCTTTGCCCGTCTCTGCCATGTCCCTACCGATTCTCCAGCTTCGCGGCGCGTCCGCGTTTTCCCGCCCCCGGCTCGAACGGCTTGCCCGCAGCCTCGCCCCGGACGCAAAAGAACCCTGCGGACTGACAGCGGACAGTTGGTATTTCATCGAAGCCAGCGATGCGCTTTCTGGCGAAGAACTGGCGCGGCTCTGCGAATTGCTCGATGCCCGCGTGCCGGACGGTGAACTTCCCCCCGGTTTTTTGCGGCTGGCTGTTCCCCGGCTCGGCACGATTTCGCCGTGGTCGTCGAAAGCTACGGACATTGCGCGGCAGTGCGGTTTTGGCAAGGTGACGCGCATCGAGCGCGGCACTGCGTATTTCATTGATGTCGCCCGCGCTCCTGATGCCGCGCCCGCCGCGCTGCACGACCGCATGACCGAATCGGTGCTGGCAACGTTCGATGACGCGGCGGCGCTTTTCCATCATTACGCGCCCGTGCCGTTTACCACAGTGGATGTCATCGGCGGAGGCGGGGCGGCGCTCGATGCCGCCAACGCGGAACTGGGGCTGGCGCTTTCCGGCGATGAGATTGATTACCTCGTCGAAAATTTCATCCGCATAGGGCGCAATCCGACGGATGTGGAACTGACGATGTTCGCGCAGGCCAACTCCGAACATTGCCGCCACAAGATTTTCAACGCCGACTGGGTCATCGACGGGCGACCGATGGAAAAATCGCTCTTTGCCATGATCCGCGATACCCACAAGGCGCACCCCGGCGGCACGGTCGTAGCGTACTCGGACAATGCCTCGATCATCGAAGGTTTTGAAGCCGAATGGCTTTACCCGGATGCCGGAGGCGTTTTCCGTTTTCATCGGGAGACAGCGCACATCCTCGCCAAGGTGGAGACGCACAACCACCCGACCGCCATCTCGCCGTTCCCCGGCGCGTCGACCGGCGCGGGCGGGGAAATCCGCGACGAAGGCGCAACCGGGCGCGGGGCGCGTCCCAAGGCGGGGCTGGCCGGGTTCTCGGTGTCCAACCTCGCCATCCCCGGCTTTGTCCAGCCGTGGGAAAAACCTTACGGCAAGCCGGCGCGCATCGCCTCGGCGCTCGACATCATGATTGAAGGCCCGCTGGGCGCGGCGGCGTTCAACAATGAATTTGGGCGACCCAATCTGGCGGGCTATTTCCGCGCCTTTGAGCAGAACGTTTCGGGCGAAGTGCGCGGCTACCATAAGCCCGTGATGATTGCGGGCGGCATCGGCAACATTCAGGCGCGGCAAGCCCAAAAACCCACGTTCCCGCCGGGGACTTTGCTCATCCAGCTAGGCGGCCCCGGAATGCTGATTGGTTTGGGCGGCGGCGCGGCGTCGAGCATGGCGACCGGAACCAATGCCGCCGACCTCGATTTTGCTTCCGTGCAGCGCGGCAATCCCGAAATCCAGCGGCGCTGCCAAGAGGTGATCGACGCTTGCTGGCAGCGGGGCGCGGACAATCCCATCATCGCCATCCACGATGTCGGCGCGGGCGGGCTGTCCAACGCCATGCCCGAACTTGCCGACCACGCGGGGCTGGGGGCGCGTTTTGAACTGCGCGAAATCAAGATTGAAGAACCCGGCATGAGCCCACGGGAGATTTGGAGCAATGAATCGCAGGAACGCTACGTTCTGGCGGTTTCCCCCGACGACCTCGGCGCGTTTTCCGCCATTTGCGCCCGCGAACGCTGCCCGTTTGCCGTCCTTGGCACGGCGAGCGATGACGGGCGGCTGGTGGTCAATGACCGCCACTTTGGCGACGCGCCCGTCGATATGGAAATGACCGTCCTGCTCGGCAAGCCTCCGAAGATGACCCGCAACGTGTCGCGCCGCGCCACGCACCTGCCGCCCTTTGAAGTGACCGAGCTTGACTTGGCCGACGCGGCGCTTCGTGTGCTGCGCAACCCCGCTGTGGCAAGCAAGCGTTTTCTCATCACCATCGGCGACCGCTCGGTGGGCGGGCTGACCGCGCGCGACCAGATGGTCGGGCCGTGGCAAATTCCGGTCGCGGATGCCGCTGTGACTGCCGCCTCATTTACCGGAATGCAGGGCGAAGCCTTCGCCATGGGCGAGCGCACCCCGCTGGCCTGCGTCAGTGCGCCTGCTTCCGGGCGCATGGCCGTTGCTGAGGCGATGACCAACATCGCCGCCGCCGACATCGACGCGCTGGGCAAGGTCAAGCTCTCCGCCAACTGGATGGCGGCAGCGGGACATCGGGGCGAGGATGCCCGGCTTTTCGATACCGTTCGAGCCGTATCCGAATTCTGTATCGCCGCCGGACTGTCGATTCCCGTCGGTAAGGATTCGCTTTCGATGCGCACCGCGTGGAACGACGCGGAGGAAGAAAAACAGGTCATCGCCCCGGTTTCCCTCATCGTTACCGCTTTTGCGCCCGTGGCGGACATCCGCCGCACCCTGACGCCGCAGCTTCAGTTCCCGGAAGGCGAGGAGACCGAACTGCTCCTCATCGACTTGGGGCGCGGGGCGCACCGCTTGGGCGGCTCCGTGCTCGCGCAGGTCTATGACACCGTTGGCGAGCACGCGCCCGACGTTGCCCCGGAAGAGCTTGCCGCCTTTTTCGGCGCGATTCGCCAGCTTTCCCGCGACGGCCTCATCCTTGCCTACCACGACCGCAGCGACGGCGGCCTCTTTGCCACCCTCTGCGAAATGGCTTTTGCCAGCCGTTGCGGCTTGTCGCTGGTGCTCGACACCGTTTGCTACGACAACCAGATGAACGATGCCGACGGGCTGGACAAAAACCCGGAACTGCTTAAAGGCCGTTTCGACGACCGCCTGTTTGGGGCGCTCTTTGCCGAAGAAGCGGGCGCTGTCGTGCAGATTCGTCGGCGCGACCGCGCTGCGGTGGGCGCTGTCCTGAACGGGGCGGGGCTGGACTATCACTTCATCGGGGAACCCAACGACAAGGACGAAATCCGTTTCCGCCGCAACGCCCGCCTCGTGCTTTCCGCGCCGCGAACGGACTGGCTGCGCGTTTGGTCGGAAACGGGCTATCAGATTGCCCGCTTGCGCGATGACCCACAGTGCGTCCAAGAAGAGTTCAACTCGCTTGCGGACGCGGACGACCCCGGCCTTTCCGTGAGCCTCACGTTCGACGTTTGCGAAGATATTGCCGCCCCCTTCATCGCCACGGGCATGCGCCCCAAAATCGCCATTCTGCGCGAACAGGGCGTGAACTCGCAGCTTGAAATGGCAGCGGCTTTTACGCATGCGGAATTTGACACCGTCGATGTGCACATGTCCGACCTGCAATCGGGGCGCATCGAGCTTGCGCAATTCAAGGGGCTTGCCGCTTGCGGCGGCTTCTCTTTTGGCGATGTGCTCGGCGCGGGGCAGGGCTGGGCAAAATCCATCCTCTTCAACCCGATGCTGCGCGAGCGGTTTGAGGCTTTTTTCGCCCGTGCCGACACTTTTGCGCTGGGGGTCTGTAACGGTTGCCAGATGATGGCGCACCTTGCGCCTATCATTCCCGGCGCGCAGGACTGGCCGCGTTTCCACCGTAACCGCAGCGAACAGTTTGAGGCGCGTTTCACGATGGCGGAAGTGCGGGACAGCCCTTCCATCCTCATGGCGGGCATGGCGGGTAGCCGAGTGCCCATCGTCGTGAGCCACGGCGAAGGCCGCGCCGTTTTTCGGGATGAGGCCGCGCAAAGCGCCGCCCTCGTCGCCCTGCGCCACATCGACAATCGGGGCGAACCCGCGCAGAGCTACCCCGCCAACCCCAACGGCTCTCCCGATGGGGCGACTGGCTTCACGACGGCGGACGGGCGTTTCACCATCATGATGCCGCACCCCGAACGAACCGCCCGTACGCTCCAAATGTCATGGTCGCCCCAATGGCTGCGCGACCAAAGCCCGGATGCCTCGCCGTGGATGCGGATGTTCAGGAATGCGCGGGAATGGGTGGGGTGACGAAGATGGACGAACAGGAAAGCGAAACGTGCGGCTGGCTGGCGGGCGCGAGGCAAATCGAGTCGCCCAATTTCGATGCTCGCCCAGAGGGCGCGAGCGTCAGCCTGATTGTGATACATGCCATCAGCTTGCCGCCGGATGAGTTCGGCGGCTCCGGGGTGTTCGAGCTTTTCACGAATCGGCTTGACTCCGCCGCGCATCCCTACTACGCGGAAATTCATCATCTGCGGGTGTCGTCGCATTTTTTCATCCGCCGCGATGGCGAACTGATTCAATTTGTGCCGACGGGCTGCCGCGCTTGGCATGCCGGGGCATCGGCATGGCGGGGCAGGGAATGCTGCAACGATTTTTCCATCGGGATAGAACTGGAAGGCTGCGACACGCTGCCTTTCGATGAACGCCAGTATGTTGCACTGGATGCTTTGCTGCGGCGCTTGCGCCTGCTGTATCCGGGGTGCGACATCGCTGGGCATTCGGACATTGCGCCGGGGCGCAAAACGGATCCGGGGCCGTTTTTTGACTGGGCGCGGCTATCATTTCCAAAAAACGAGGGCTAGAGAACATCATGGATAACTTAATACGCGCTGCGGCGCTCGACTATCACCGCCATCCCCGGCCCGGGAAAATTGCGGTGACGCCCATCAAGGCGCTGACCAACCAGCGGGACCTTTCGCTCGCTTATTCGCCCGGCGTGGGAGCGGCGTGCGATGCCATCGTAGCCGACCCGCGCGAGGCGGCGAACCTGACTGCGCGCGCCAACCTGATTGGCGTTATCACCAACGGCACGGCGGTGCTCGGGCTGGGCAACATCGGCGCGTTGGCCGCCAAGCCGGTGATGGAAGGCAAAGGGGTGCTGTTCAAGAAATTCGCCGATATTGACGTGTTCGATATTGAAATCAACGAAACTGACCCCGACCGCTTGGTCGACATGATTGCCGCGCTGGAGCCGACGTTCGGCGGCATCAATCTGGAAGACATCAAAGCGCCCGAATGCTTCTATATCGAGCAGAAGCTGCGCCGCCGCATGAAAATTCCGGTCTTTCACGATGACCAGCACGGCACGGCCATCGTGGTTGGCGCGGCCATCCTGAACGGGCTGCAAATACAGGGCAAGAACCTGAAAGAAATCAAGCTCGTGACTTCGGGCGCGGGCGCGGCGGCGCTGGCTTGCCTTGACTTGCTGGTGATGCTCGGCATTCCTGTGGAAAACATCTGGGTGACGGACATCGAGGGCGTCGTCTATGAAGGGCGCACGGCGCTGATGGACACGGTCAAGGCGCGTTACGCCAAGAAAACCGATGCCCGCAGCCTTGGCGAAATCATCGAAGGCGCGGATGTTTTTCTGGGGCTGTCGGCAGGGGGCGTGCTCAAACCGGAGATGGTCGCCAAAATGGCGGCTCGCCCGCTGATTCTGGCGCTTGCCAATCCCACGCCGGAGATTTGGCCCGGCGAGGTGCGCGAAGTGCGTGATGATGCCATCATCGCGACGGGGCGCTCGGATTTTCCGAATCAGGTCAATAACGTGCTCTGCTTCCCGTTTATTTTTAGGGGGGCGCTCGATGTGGGGGCGACCAGCATCACCGACGAGATGAAGCTCGCGGCGGTGCGGGCGATTGCCAATCTGGCGCGCGCCGAGCAAAGCGAAGTCGTCGCGGCGGCGTATAGCGAGAAGGTGAGCGACTTTGGCGCGGACTACATCATTCCGCGCCCCTTCGACCCTCGGCTCATCGTCAAGATTGCTCCGGCGGTGGCGGAGGCCGCCATTGCCTCGGGAGTGGCGACGCGCCATATCAGCGATTGGGACGCTTACCGCACCCAGCTCAACAATCTCGTCTGGCATTCGGGGCTTCTGATGAAGCCCGTTTTTGCCGCCGCGCGCAGCATGCCGCAGCGCATCATCTTCGCCGAGGGCGAATCGGAGCGGGTGCTCAGGGCGGTGCGCGGCGTAATCGACGAAGGCATGGCTTGGCCGATTCTCATTGGTAGCACGGAATCCATCATCGGAACTATCGACAGGCTGGGGCTGCGCATGAACGCGGGGCTGAACTTCGAGCTAATCGACCCTGCGTATAACCCGCATTTCGAGGAGATGTGGAAGCATTACTACGATCTGATGCAGCGCAAGGGCGTCACAGAGGACGAGGCGCGGAACCGTGTGCGCCGCAGCACGACCTTGGCGGGCGCTTTGCTGCTGGCGCTGGGCTATGGGGACGGGCTTGTCTGCGGGACGAGGGGGGCGCACCGCGCCCATATGGCGAGCATCGAGGCCGCAGTGGGCCGCCGCCCCGGCGTTAACCACTACTACACGGTCAATGTGCTGAACACGTCGGGGCGGACGCTGTTTCTGACCGATACCAACGTCAATTACGACCCGACACCCGAGCAAATCGTCGAAATGACCCTGCTGGCCGCAGAGGAGATGCAGCGTTTCGGCGTTGAGCCAAAAGTGGCGCTGCTGTCGCATTCTTCGTTTGGCTCCGCCGACACGCCGACCGCCGTGAAAATGCGTGCCGCGCTGCGCCTGCTGCGGGAACGTTCCCCCGAGCTGGAAGTTGAAGGCGAAATGCACGGCGACGCGGCGCTCGATGCCCGTCTGCGGCAGTACGTTTTTCCAAATTCGCGCCTGAAAGAAGAAGCCAACCTGCTGGTTTTTCCAACGCTGGATGCGGCCAATATCGCTTTCAACCTGCTGAAAATCGCCTCCAGCGGCGGGGTGACGGTCGGGCCGATTTTGCTTGGCGCGGCCAAGCCCGTGCATGTGCTAACGCCTTCCGCCACGGTGCGCAGGATTATCAACATCACCGCGCTTACCGTCGTCGAGGCGGGATGTTTAGAGAAGTAAAGGCATCAACGGGCGAATCGCCCCGCTGGCCTTTAAGACAATGTTGTTTCTGTGCCATTGCAAGAAAAAGAACCGCCCATGCTGTGCATTATTTAGCGATGCGCGGTTTGTTGGCGGGATGCGGAAATGTTAGGATATGAACCTGTTCTTTTTGGGGCAACAAGGGTCACATGCTGTTATCCCATTGTTTTTAACTATAAATAGCCCCTTAAACTAGGGGCAAGAGAGACCTGATGAGACTTCGTTTGCTGCTAGCCGTTCTGTTGGCTCTGGCTTTTGCTCTGACAACGGGGGAACCTGCTTTTGCCGCGCCTAAATGCACGAGTGCCTCAAAATCGAAAGCATGCAGGGCGGCAGCGAGTAAAAAACAAGCGAGCAAAAAGCAGGCGAGCAAAAGCAAAAGGCAGGCAAGCAAAAGGAAATACGCGAGAAAGGGCAGGCGTGCAGGCGTTCGGCGCGCGGTTGCGGGAAGGTTGTCGGCGGCGAAAAAACGGGTCGCCAGAGCGCGGCGGCGGGGCACGGATGAACCCATCACGCTGCGGCTGGACGAGCACGGTTTGCCCCGCCTGAGTTCCTCAGCTTTTTATGTGACCAACCAGAACACGGGCGAAGTCCTGCTCCAGAGAAACGCGCGCGGCGTTATCCCGATTGCCTCGATTACCAAGCTCATGACAGCCATCGTGGTGCTCGAATCGGGGAGCAGCCTGCACGAGATGCTGACCATCAGCGAAGACGACGTTGATTACCTGAAAGGCACGGGTTCCCGCTTGGGAGTCGGGACGCGGCTCACGCGGGAGGAGATGCTGCAACTGGCGCTGATGTCGTCGGAAAACCGTGCCGCTTCGGCTCTGGCGCGGCACTATCCGGGCGGTCGGTCGGCCTTTATTGAAGCGATGAACGCCAAGGCTCGGCTGCTTGCCATGTACGACTCCCATTTCTATGACAGCACGGGGCTGACCCCGCGCAATGTTTCCAGTCCGCGCGATTTGTCCCGCCTGGTCGCCGCCGCCAGCAATTACCCGCTGATTCGCCAGTTTTCGACAACCGATGAGCGTTACGTCTACATCAACGGTCGGGCGAAGCGTTTCGGCAATACCAATGGGCTGGTCAGGAGCGCCGACTGGAACATCACGGTTTCCAAGACGGGCTATATCAGCGAAGCGGGACGCTGCCTCGTGATGCAGGCGTGGATGCAGGACCAGCCGCTGCTGATTGTGCTGATGGACGCGAGCGGGCGCAGCATGCGCACGGTCGATGCGCAGCGGGTGCGCTTGTGGCTGGAAGAAAAACCAGAACGCTTGGCGGCCACCCACCGGGGGCAGCAAGGGTAGGGCGATAAACTCGTATCGCCCGCCGCAAAAATCTTATATGGGTGTATTGGCTGGCTGCCCATGCCCTTTCGATTTCCCTGCGCTGATGGATAAGGACGGAAACCGATTCGCGGTTTTTAGGTGATTTTTTTAGGCTCTATCCATTGCGGTATCGCCGGAAACTGGACTTTTTTGACGTTATGGAAATTTCTTTTACAGGATACTCTTAGTAAGTTTTATTCATCCATTAAACATTCGTTTTGGTAAAGAAGCGCCCATGAACGGAGACGAGCAGACAGAGGCAACGGCGGGCAGGGACTCGTGCAGCGCCTTTTGCGCTTGGATGTTTGCCCGTTTCAACGCGCTGACCGTGCCTGACTGGGCTTGGTTCCCGACGATACAGGCCATCCGCAACGGTTTTCTGTTTTGTCTGCCGCTGGTCACGGCAGGGGCGCTCAGCATTCTTTTCAATAATCTGCCCCTGCCCGGTTATCAGGACTTCATGAAGGAAGCCTTCGGGGAAAACTGGAACCAGCTTGGGCTGATTATCTGGCAAGGCACGTTCGGGGTGCTCTCGATACCGATGCTGGTGGGCACAAGCTACCACCTTGCCGTTCTGGAGAATCGCCAGCACGCGGACAAGCCTGTTAGCCCGCTCGTGACCGCCCTGATGTCGTTTGTCTGCCTGATGGTGATTTTGCCTTCAGGGGAAGAGGGCGGAATTCTGAAATACATGGGCGTGCCGGGGCTGTTCGTCAGCATCCTCGTGGCTATTGCCGCCAGCCGGATTTTCATCCGTCTGGCGCGCATCCGGCGGCTGTCCATGCTGGTTTATTCGGAAGGCGTGGATGCTTCGATCCAGCAAGCCTTCGTCGTGCTGATTCCGGGCATCCTCACCGTTTGCCTGTTCGCCGCCTTTTACGCCTTTTTTCTGACGGTGTTCGGCGCGTCGATCCATCAGGTCGTGCATGACGCGCTGCTCTGGCCTTTCCAGTTCGAGGGAGATTGGGGGATGTTGCAAAAGAGCATCCCCTATGTCTTTTTCGTTGATGTTTTCTGGTTCTTCGGCATCCACGGCTCCAACACGCTCGATCCCCTGACCCGGGATTTGTTCGGGGCGGCGCAGCTTGCCAACGAGCAGGCGATGGCGATGAATTTGCAGCCGCCCTATATCGTTACCAAGAATTTTTTGGATACCTTCGTGTTCATGGGCGGCGCTGGCGCGTCCATCTGTTTGCTTGCCGCGCTGTTTATCGCCAGCCGGAACCGGGGCAGCCGGAGACTGGCGAAAATTTCCCTCGTGCCGGGCGTGTTCAACATCAATGAAATTCTGGTTTTTGGCCTGCCCGTCATTCTGAATCCCATTTTTTTCCTGCCTTTCGTGCTGGTTCCGCTCGTCCTGACCGGAACCAGCTATGTGGCGGTGTCTTCCGGGCTTGTTCCCCTGCCTGTGCGGGAACTGGGCTGGACGACGCCGCCGATTATTGGGGGCTATTTTTCCACCGGCGCGTTTTCGGGCGCTCTGCTGCAAGCCGTGAACCTCGTGCTGGGAACCCTGATCTACATCCCTTTTGTCCGCGTTTCCGACCGCGAAAAAGCGGACAGGCAGAAAAGAACCATGAGCGCGCTCGTGGAAGTTGCCTGCGCCAACACGGTGGGGCCGTCAGGCAAGAAATGCTTCGACCGGGGCGATGAAGTCAGCTCGCTCGCCCTTGCGCTCGCGCATGATCTGGAGCGCGCCCTGAAAACCGGCAACGGCCTTTATCTCGAATACCAGCCGCAGTTCGATTGCGAAAGCAATACGGTCATTGGCGCGGAGGCGCTGGTGCGCTGGCGGCATCCTTTCTATGGGCTGATTCCCGCTCCGGTCATGGTGGCGATTGCCGAGGATGCCGGATTCATGCACCCCCTTGGCCTCTGGGTATTGGACGAGGCATGCGCCGAGCGGGTGCGCTGGCGGGACGCGGGCATCGACGAGCATTTCAAGACTTCGGTCAACGTCTCCATCCAGCAACTCAGCGACGAAACCTTGGCGGATAAAGTAGTGGCTTGTTTGGCGAACCACGGTTTGCCGCATCACATGATTGGGCTTGAAGTCACCGAATCCATTGCCCTTGACCCGGACAGCCCGCATAACCTCGTGCTGAAAGAACTCAGCGAAAAGAAATTCGTCATTTCGATGGATGACTTTGGAATGGGGCATAGCTCGCTGGTTTATCTCAAATATTTTCCGGTCGATGTCCTGAAAATCGACAAGGCGCTCTCCAAGGACATTGCCTCAAACAAAGTCTGCGTCGAAATCGTCAGCACCATCGTCGATCTGTGCCGTTCGCTGGACGTGAAGATCGTCGTCGAGTATGTGGAAAACAGGGAGCAGATCTACATGCTCCGCTCGCTGGGCTGCCACGTTTTCCAAGGCTATTTCTATAGCCCGCCCGTGTCGGGGGAAAACCTTCTGAAATACGTGTTTAGCATGAACGGCAATGAGGAAGGATGGGCTGGATGAGAATTCCGGCATCGGGCTGTTGTTTCCTGCTGCCCTTTCTTTTCCATATCCAGGCGGCGCAGGCATCCAACGAGACCGCGCCCGCTGTGGCGCAAGAGCCTGCCGCGCAGGCAAAAGAGGGCGGGCTGCCAACGGTTTCCGGCAATCTTTTCTATTTCAGCCGCCAGCGGAAACGCTATGACGTTGAAAAAGGCGTTTTCGTCGATAACCTTCATCACCAGACTTTGCAAGGGAGCCTCGACATCAGCACGCCTTTTTATGGCGATGCTGTTGGCTTTGAATTGGGGCTTTTTTCAACGGGCGACCTTTCTAGCAGCGCCAGTCCCGACCACGAAATGAGCTTTTTCCCTTGGGACAACCCGTGGCAGCCGGACTGGTCGCGGCGCGACGCGAAAAGCGGGACATCGCTCTATCGCGCCCACCTGAAACTGCGGCATGTTGCGGGAAACCGCCAGTTCTGGGGCAAGTTCGGGTATTTCCAGCCATCCGGCCCCGGCGTGATTGGCGTTAACTGGTCGCTCATGCCCGGTACTTACCGGGGGATGGAAATGGGGCTGGAGGATGGGGCACTCGCCATAGCGTTTGCCTGGGCAGACCAGTACAAATCGCCTTGGTATTCTGACCTTTACCATTTCCGCAAAAATGACGGCCAGACCCGCGTCAATGACCTCTGGTCGCTTGGCGCGCGCCTCCGTTTTTTGTCCCGGTTTTCGCTGGAGGCAGCCTATGGCGAATCGCGGGATTTTTTGCGAAGCGCCCATCTCAAGCTGAAATACAGTTCATCGGACGAAAAAATCTATCTCAGCTATCAGCTATATGGGATGGGCGACCTCAAAGGCGCGGGTTTGGCAAACGAGCAGTACAGCGGCGATATGGCTCATCAGCACTATCTGGCTGCGGCTTGGCGTCCGGCGCTCTGGGTTTTGAGGGCGGAATTTCTCCATACCCGCGCGCCAAACAACCAGCCCCAGCACACGGGTTATTTCGCCTATCGGCTGATTGGCCGATATGGCGGCGCGAACGGCGCGTATGAGCCTTGGTGGGATAACCGTTCCGACTGGAACCATCACCGCGAGAGCGCCGTGTTTTTAGGCATCTCCCGCCGTTTGGATGACCTTTTGGGCGTTTCCGGCTTCACCGCCGGGATTTCGGGCGCGTATGGCTGGGGAGGGCGCGTCCATGATGTGGAGGAAGGCTTGCGGGAAAGCGCGTGGTCGGCGGATTTGGCGTATGCCGTGCCAAGCGGTTTCCTGAAAAACGCGCGCGTCAGCCTCCACTACACTTGCTACGACAACAAAACCCAGCAGCCAAGCTGGACGGGCTACAAAAATCTCTTTCAGGACGAGCGCGACCTGAAAATTCTTCTGGTTCTTCCTTGGCAATTCTGACGGCTGCCCCGACCAAAAGGACGGGGCATTTTCCGATACGCTTTTTTCAGAGCAGCCGGAACGCGGCCACCGCGACCAGCGTTGGCAGGATGGCTGCCGCGAACAAGCCGAGGGGACTGACTTTGCTGTCGCTGAAATACCCTTGCAGGAGGGAGATTCCCGCCGGGTTGGGCGCGTTGGCGATAATCGTGAGACCCCCGCCTGTCACCGCGCCCGTCAGCAGCGCGTACTTGAATTCATCCGACAGGCCATGCACCAACGAACCCAAATAAGTGAGGGCGGCGTTGTCCGTGAACGCCGTGAGCGCCGTCGCGCCGTAATACACGGCGGAAGAATCCATTTTTGAGAGCAACGGCTGGAGCCACCATTCCTGTTGCCCGCCGAGCGTCACCAAGCCCGCCAGAAAGCAGCTCACCATCAGGCTCTCGCGCAGAATCAGACGGTCCTGAAAGCGGGGATAAGCGTGGGCGAGCGCCAAAAACAGCAGCAGGACGCCGATGAATACGTGCGGGTGGTGGGCAAAGAGCACGATTAGCCCCAGAAGCGCCAGATGCAGCGCGATAACCGGAACGGGCACGTCTAGGTTTTTGCTGTTTTCCTCGATTTCAAACCGGAGCAGTTCCTTCCTGAAAATCAGGCTGACGACCAGCGCGTTGACAAATACTGCTGCCGCGCCGCGCCAGCCAATATGGGAGAGCATGAACCAGCTATCCCATTGCCATGTGGCGGCGACCATCAGCACCGGCGGGGCCGCAAAATTGGTGAGCGTGCCGCCGACGGAAATGTTGACGAACAATACGCCGAGAGTGGCGTACATCAGCCGCGAGGACATGACCTTGCGGAAATACGTTTCTCCCAGAATGATTGCCGCCAGCGTCATGGCGGCGGGTTCGGTGATGAAGGAGGAAAGCAGCGGGACAGCGACTAGAACGGTGAAATAAAACGCTACGCCGCGCGGCATGGGCAGTATTTTGGAAATGGCATCGACAATGGCTTTCGCCGCGAGCAGCACCGGCCTGCTGGCCGCCACGACCATGATGGTCAGCACGAACAGGGGTTCCGTGTAGCTGCGGTTTTCCAGATAGCCCGTGACGGCGCGGAAAGCGCCCTGTTCCGTTCCGATGGCGGCGATGGCCATGAAAATAATCAGCACGCCCGCCCAAAAGCCAAAAACGAATTCCACCTCGGCGAACAGTTCCCAGAATCCCGCATGCGAAGGATATTTTTCCGCCAGCCGCGCAATGAAGCCGACGGAAAAGGTATGCAGGATGGCGACAGCAAACAGCAACGCGCCAACCGCCTGAAGCGCCGTAGGGTTCATGGCGCGGGCAACAGCGTGTCGCGGTTGGCTTCAATCAGCGCGTCGATGCGTTCGCGTCCGATTCGGGACATCAGGTGGCTGTATGGGTTGATGAGATGTCCGGCGGGCAAGGGCTGCCATTCGCCCAGCCAGTCGAGCGGCTCGATATTGAGGAACTGTTCCACTTTTTCCGCCAGCGCGGGCAGCACGGGCTTGAGGTAGCGGGCAAGGTCGCGGAACAGGGTAAGCGCGGTGCTGCATACAACGTGCAAGGCATCTTCCATGCCTTCCTGCTTGGCGAGTTCCCACGGCTTCAGGTCATTGATGTACTGGTTGGCGATGTCAGCGAGCCGCATGATTTCGCGCAGAGCTAAACTGTACTCGCGGTGATTGAACAAATAACTGATGGTTCCATCCTTCCATTCGTTGCGGAATTTTTCGATAACATCTAGCGATGCAAAGAGCGTGAGGTTGAAAGGTGAGGCATCTATCCTGATATCGCCGAATTCATGAATACCTTTGTCATACAGTGATCGACTAAGTTCTACGATCTTTCCGCCGTTTAATCCGTAGCGGATGCTTTGATCCATAGAGGGGTCATCAGGAATTTGGCACAGCTTGCCCTCGAACCGCTTGGTGATAAAGCCCGCGCAACGGCTGGCGATGTTCACGAATTTGCCGATGAGGTCGGCATTGACGCGGGCAATCATGTCGTCGAGGTTGAGGTCGACATCTTCCATGCTGCCGTTGGATTTTCCGGCGAAGTAATAGCGCAACGCCTCGGGGTCAAGCTGCTGGTCGAGCCATGAGCGGGCGGTGATGAAGGTTCCCCGGCTCTTGCTCATTTTTGCGCCGTCCACGGTGAGGAAGCCATTGACGAAAAGCTGGCTTGGCGTGCGGTAGCCCGCGAATTTCAGCATCGCGGGCCAGAAAAGGGCGTGGAAATAAAGAATGTCCTTGCCGATGAAGTGCACCATTTCGGTTTGCGCCGCGTCAGCCCGTTCAGCGTCGATGTAGTCCTCAACAAGGATGCCGTCCGCTTTGTCGGCAAGGTTTTTGAAGCTCGCCAGATAGCCGATGGGAGCATCGAGCCAGACGTAGAAGTATTTGCCGGGCGCGTCCGGGATTTCAAAGCCGAAGTAAGGCGCGTCCCTTGAGATGTCCCAGTCGGTGAGCTTGGCTTCTCCGCTCACGCCCAGCCATTCGCGTATCTTGTTGGCGGCCTCATTTTGGAGCCGTTCAGCGCCCGCCGTCCATTCGCGCAGGAAGGCGACGGCGCGTTCGTCGGAGAGCCGGAAGAAGTAGTGCTCCGAAGTGCGCAGCACGGGCGTTGCGCCTGTAACAGCGGAGCGGGGGTTTTTCAGTTCGGTGGGCGCGTAGGCCGCGCCGCAGGCTTCGCAGTTGTCGCCGTATTGGTCTTGCGCGCCGCATTTGGGGCATTCGCCCTTGATGAAGCGGTCGGGCAGGAACATTTCTTTGGTCGGGTCGTAGAACTGTTCGATGGCGCGGGCGTCAATCAAGCCTGCGGCTTTCAGGCGGGCGTAAATGTCCTCGGCGTAGGCGCGGTTTTCCGGGCTGTGGGTGGAATGGTAGTTGTCAAATTCAACGAAGAAATCGGTGAAATCACGCAGGTGCTCGCCGTGGGCGCGGCCAATGAGGGTTTCCGGGCGGATGCCTTCCGCCTGCGCCCGCAGCATGATGGGGGTTCCGTGCGTGTCGTCGGCGCAGACGTAATGCACGGTATGCCCGCGCATGCGCTGGAAACGCACCCAGATGTCCGCCTGAATGTAGCCGACGAGATGGCCAAGATGGATGTCGCCGTTGGCGTAGGGCAGGGCGTTTGTGACGAGAATCTTGCGGGACATGGCGGATTTTTTCTGCAAAACAGACATTCTATCAAAGTCGCCCTAGGCGGATATTTGCCCAAGCAAGCCTTTGCGATTTATTCTCACGAGCCTTTGATCTGAGCGCGTTTCCCCTTGCAAAAAACGGAAAAACAGGATATGTTTTTAAAAAAATGAAAAACACATCCTGTTGGAGCAAGCCGTGAGGAAGAAATCCGCCATGCTGATAGAGCAGCTTACTTTGGTCAAAAACGCTCGCACTCCCAAAGAAGTGTTCCGAGACATCCGCAATTTTCTTGCAGGTCAATTCGTGGGAGCTACGCGGGACGACTTTCTCTTGGATGAAGTTTTAAAATGTTTTTTTTGCAAATTATTCATTGAAAAAGAAGAGGAAAAAGAATTTTTAATCGACACAGACCAATTCAGTCTTGCAAAGAAGATACGAACAATATTTACAAATGTCAGATTGGAGTTTCCTGATATATATGATAAAAATACTGAAATACTTTTAGACCCAAATACTCTTGCTTATGTTATAAAGTCACTTGATTTTTCAATAATGGATGCTCTTAGCGATCCTATTGGTGATGCTTTTGAAATATTTACAGGAAGTGAATCAAAAGGAAATTCTGGACAATTTTTCACGCCAAGGTCTGTAACAAGTCTTCTTGTAGCAGCACTAGATCCTAAACCTGGTGAAACAATTCTTGACCCTGCTTGTGGTGCCGGTGGATTCCTAACTTCTGTTTGTGCGTATTATATTAAAAATAAAATATCTCCATTAAAGATAAAAGAAGAATCATCACAAAATTTTTATGGCATCGATAAAGACGCATACCTTGCAAAATTAGCTAGAGTACATATTTCACTGTTAACCGGAGGACATCCTCAAGTTATTTGTGGCGATAGTCTCGCCATGACAACCGGAAATGGGGGTATTCTCAAGCATCTACCGTCAGGCGGAGTAGATATAATCTTAACAAATCCCCCATTTGGTGCACATATCGTTGCTGCGAATTCTGAAATTTTACAAAATTTTGATCTTGCAAAAAAATGGATAAAAGAAAAAAAATCTGGGAGATTTATGCCCTTATGTGAAGTACAAAGAAATGTCCCTCCCCAAGTGCTCTTTGTTGAACGCTGCCTCTCTTTGCTTAAGCCGGGCGGTAGACTCGGGATGGTTGTTCCAGAAAGTTTGTTATCTAACAAATCTTATCGGCATGTTGTTGATTATTTGATGACTCACACAGATATCCATGCTGTTCTTGGGATGCCGGAAGCTCTCTTTAAAACTTCAGGAAAAGGTGGAACACACACAAAAACTTGCCTTTTCGTGGCAACAAAACATAACCAAGATTCAGTTAAAAGTTCTACCATATTCATGGCAGAAGCAAAATGGTGTGGTCAGGATTCTAGGGCCCGAACTATTCCTCATAACGACATTCCAGATATTTGTGTGAATTTTAAGAAATACACTGCTGGTGAATCAATTCATAATTCTAGCTTAGGATTTATCATTCAAAAAATAAAACTATCGTCAAACATTCTCTGCCCACGGTATTATGACCCACAACAAGAACAAGATATTGATGCGTTATACAGTACGCATGATATCTATATGTTTGGTGATTTAGTTAAAAATGGAATTTTGAGCATATCTACCGGGAATGAAATAGGAAAACTTGCTTATGGTACAGGGGTAATACCTTTTATTAGAACATCAGATATGAGTAATTGGGAATTAAAAGCAGACCCTAAGCATGGTGTTTCAGAAGAGATTTACAATTCATTAAATTCTAAACAAGATGTTCAGGCGGAAGACATCTTCATGGTTCGGGATGGCACATATCTTATTGGGACATGTGCGCTTGTCACTGAACAGGACAAAAAAATATTATATCAAAGTCACATATACAAGATAAGAGTTAACAAGAATGATGTTGACATTAATCCATATCTTCTTTTGGCATTGCTCTCTAGCTCAACAGTACAAAAACAAATTCGCTCCAAGCAATTTACACAAGACATCATTGATAGCCTTGGCGAGAGAATAAATGAACTTGTCATTCCAGTCCCTAAAAAAAAGAAAGATAGAGAAAGAATTACTGAACTTGTGCGGTCTGCAATTGAACGCCGTATGGAGGCAAAGGAGTTATCGCTTGAGGCCAAACGAGCGGTTGGTGCATAAGAGAGATTGATTAGCTCCTTGGCTTTGTGCATGCTGTAAACGATGCGGGCAGCAGCATTAGCGGCGAACGTCAGTAAAGATTTGAGTTTTTGGTGAGCTACGCTCTGCCCGTCCGATGTTCCGGCCACCAACCATGTACAGTATAGTTATCTGAAATTCGCTGAATCAATATTCTCACATCATCAAGGCTTAGACTTCCTTGTATGCGATTGCCGTCAGCAGAAATCCAACTGATGTTTTGCGCAGTATGCCCAGAGCCTTGGTCGTTTATAGCTTCATGCTTAAGAGGATTGCGATGCCCAACCTGAAAATCTGATTTTCCATGAGTGGGATTTAAAAGCTCGCTCCGAAATGCCTCATAGGACAGCGCATCTCCTGTAATCGGGCATAAAGCCATAGGGAGATGTTGAGCTAAGATGCCTTCTTCTTGAAGCCGTTGGCGAAAACTTTCGGGGAATCCTTTAAAACAGCAAAGTTCTGTTACTAGAGCGTATTCTATTGCCATACATGTTTTACGTTCGGCAAAATGGACTGATAACGGATGTGTTTCCCATCGTTTCTCACGGTTTGTTTTATAATCTCCGGTTAAAACACGGTCTGTAAGATATGTTTTAACCTTTATTTTATCCGTTAAAACTTGTCTAAAAAAACTAACATCTGGACTCTGCTCAGACCCTATAAGATATTTTCTTAGTTTTAGTGTGCGAAGAATCAATTCATCATAGTACCATATGAGATTTCCTCGTGAATGGATTCGTCCGTTATCTGTTAATCGTTCACAATAGTCAATCGGAGCTTCATATGGAAGAATACTATAATCAAATGATAGTTTAAGAGCTTCTGCATGACTTGGATTTTTTATCCATTCTGGTAAATGCTCTAATAAATCTAATGCTATTTCAAAACATTCTTCAAATGGACATCCACGAGGGTCATCATCAAGCTGTTGATACCACCGTTGCCTGAATTTTGTTGTTTCGATTTTCGGAACTTTCACTAATTCGATAAGAAAGGCGTTTCGTAAAATTGCCTGAGATAATTTTTTATAACCTTTATCCCCAAAAATTTGCCGCAGTCCTGGGATAAGTTTTTGCAAACGAGAGGAGGTCTCGATAATCGGCCATGCCTCACTAACAAGTTGAACCATGCTGAAATCGTTGTCGGTGTTGACAGCCGCTTCGATTTTAATTTTCAATTGATTTGACATCTTTGTTCCTTGAAGAAGTTGAGGGACGATACCTTCTCAAATGGCTATCGTCAACGATAAGGCTAGATTCGCTCTTAATGGAAATTTGAATACCCATCAATCAACGTCTGTGCCTTTGCGGGTACTATCCCTATGACCGAAATCGTTCAGAATAGACTGCGGTGGCACTACAAAATTGTGAGTATCAGTGTAGATGAGATATTTTTTATCTATTAAATTCAATATAATACCTTAACTTCTTCACCCCCAACCATCATGAAAAACAGACTTATTGCATGGCCTGACAACATTTATGCCGTGGATTCCGGCTATGCGCGTAAGGGGCTTGCCGCCGTGCATCTCATCGTGGAAGCGGGGCGCGTGGCGGTTGTCGATACCGCCCACAACCGTTCCTTGCCGCGCTTTCTCGCCGCGCTGTCCGAACTAGGTCTCAAGCCGGACGCGGTGGATTACATTTTTCTCACGCACGTGCACCTTGACCACGCCGGAGGCGCTGGGGCTTACATGGCGCGCCTTCCGAACGCGAAGCTGGTCGTGCATCCCGAGGGCGCGTTCCACATGACCGACCCCAGCAAGCTCTACGCCTCCACGCGAGCCGTGTATGGCTGGCTCAAGACGGTTTATCTTTATGGTCGCAAGCTGATTCCGGTTCCTGCCGACAGGCTCATCAAGCCAGAGGACGGGCAGGTTTTCAGCCTCGCGGGACGCCCCCTGCAATGCCTGCACACGCCCGGTCACGCTAGGCATCATCTTTGCCTGTGGGACGAACGCGCCCGCGCCTGTTTTACTGGCGACACGTTCGGCATCGCGTACCGCGTGCTATATCAGGATGGCGTTCCCTTCCTCATTCCCGCCACGACCCCGACGCAATTCGACCCGGAACGGCTCAAAGCCTCCATCCGTCGGCTGCTCGCGCTTGAACCGGAGGCGATGTACCTCACGCATTTCAGCCGGGTGGACGATGTGGGGCGGCTGGGCGAACAATTGCTGCGCAGAATCGATGATTTTGTCGCGCTGGCGGAGGCCGCGCCGGGAACGGGGACGGACAGGAAGGTCGCCATCCATGACGCCATCGGACGTTACCTGCTGGCGGAAGCGCCTACGGCGAGCCGCAAGGCGCTCGGGCCGATGCTGAACATTGATATGGAACTCAACGCGCAAGGGCTGGCCTTATGGCTTGAACGCCGAGTGTCCGCCCGCTAGCCGGAAAGGGGGAACGACGTGCGGCAGGCATGTCCGGTATGATTCCGGCTGATGCTGTCCGGCGCGTCCCCGCGTTCCGTTCAGAAAAGGAAAAACATCCATGTCCCCAAATTTAGCCTCCCTTTCCGCGCAAAGCGTCATTGATGCCTTGCAGGGCGTATCCGATCCCGAAACCGGCAAAGACTTTGTTTCTACCCGTCGCATCCGTGGGCTGACGGTTGAAGGCGGCACGGTGCGCTTCGAGGTCGAGCCCGGCTATCCGGCGCGTAGCCAGCGCGAATCCATCCAAAATCTGCTTGCCGACGCGGTACGCGCCCTGCCGGGCGTGGAGCGGGTCGAAATCAAGGTCGGCGACAAAATCGAGGCGCGGGCGGTCAAGAACGGCGTGAAGCTCCTGCCGGGCGTGAAAAACGTCATCGCGGTGGCTTCGGGCAAAGGCGGGGTCGGCAAGAGCACGACGGCGGTCAACCTCGCGCTCGCGCTGGCTGCTGAAGGCGCTCGCGTCGGGATGCTCGACGCGGACATTTACGGCCCCTCACTGCCGCAGATGCTCGGCATTGCCGCGCAGCGCCCTGTATCGGCGGACGGCAAAACGATGGAGCCTGTCGAAGCGCATGGCATGCAAGTCATGTCGGTCGGCTTGCTCGTCGACGACGATTCGCCAATGGTCTGGCGCGGCCCGATGGCGGTTCGGGCGCTGACCCAATTGCTGACCGAAACGAACTGGCGCGACCTCGACTATCTGGTGGTCGACCTGCCTCCGGGTACGGGCGACATCCAGTTGACGCTCTCGCAGAGCGCCCCCCTGACTGGCGCGGTCATCGTCACCACCCCGCAGGACATCGCCCTCCTTGACGCCCGCAAAGGGCTGAAGATGTTCGAAAAGGTCAACGTGCCTATTCTCGGCGTGGTCGAAAACATGGGGCTGCACATCTGCGCGGGCTGCGGGCGCGAGGAACATATTTTTGGCGCGGGCGGCGGTCAGCGGATTTGCGACGACTATGGCGTCACCTTCCTCGGCGCGTTGCCGCTCGACATCCGCATCCGCGAAGAAGCCGATTCCGGCGCGCCCACCGTGGCAAGCAGCCCAGAGAGCCGCGTCGCCGAAATCTACCGCAGCATCGCCCGCAAAACCGCCGTTGCCCTCACCGCCATTCCCCGCGACATGTCGCATAAGTTTCCGAATATTGTGGTGAAGAATGGGTGAAGGGGAGTTTGCAGACATTTAACCCTCCATGCGGCTTCCGCAGTAATCATTACCTTTGCATCCTCAAACCTTTTAAAATGACAAACCACCCTGCGGGGCATCAAAATATAATAATATGGATTTAAAGACACTGCATTTGGAGGAAACGGTTGTCCTTCCCGAAAATTACGGAGAAGTGATTGCCAATCCGCGTGAGATTACGCCCGAAATGATGGAACAGGGTTATTTCGGCGGTGAGTTCAACAGGCTTTACAATATGTGGATGAAAGATTTTGACCCGTTTACTGTTCAGATAATGGAGCATGATTTTCAAAAAGATGATGTAGATAACAATTTGGATTATCTGTTGCGGTTCGATGCCGATAATTCCGCTTTCGCGCCACTGTTGCGGTTTATTATAGACTGGGGAGAGCAAAACGTGGAGAAGGGAGCGCCACCTAACCGGTGTTTTGGCGAATGGCTGCACCGACAAATGGAGTACAGCGAAAAGTCAGGATTTGAAATCATCACACCTAAAGAATTTATGACGGTAACATTTCTGGCTACAGGCGAAACAGCGTTTGTCCGGATGCTTGAAGATGTTTCCGCCTGCTTCCGTACGCTGGCGACCGAACATTCGGGCGAGCCGCTCTACTTGGCAGTGGAGGAGGAAGAGGAGGATACGGAAGGCTGTATATCCATACATGACGACTATGAATTTGAAGATAGTGGTTATGAAGGCGAAGATTATTCGGATGTGGCAAACGGTGAGCTCACGCCGGCTGTACGCATGGGATTGCTGGAAGGGCTGGCGGCATTTCGCAGGAGAGTGGAAAGCGGCGAAACCGATGAAACCGAAATCAATATCGAAATCGACCGCGAAAAAGAAACGATGCAGTTTTACTGCCCCGGTGACGTTAATCCGTTTTATGAATTTGAGCTCGGCGAAGTGCTTTCATGGTGTATTTCATATATCGAGAACGACTTCTATTTGGTATATGAAGAGGAACTTTCGCACTGGTTTGAAGATGCCGTTGCCGGCGGTTTGCCGGAAGAGGCATATAAAGGTTTGAACGTAACCATAGAAGTTCCCGAAGTAGGCGGCGACCCGTATCTGGAGCATTTTGAGTAATTCAATCATCATTCATAATATCCACCCTAAACAACAAAAGCCCCTCGCGGGGCTTTTTGCAGTGCGTTCCTGCATCGAAAAAAGCGACGCGAAACGTCACTTAAAATGACCGAAAAACAGGGAAATGATGACTAAAAATGGCTTGACAAAATAAGCTAGAGGAGTATCATAAATCATAATTTATGGAGGTCAAAATGGGGATTTCGATTTACTACACCGCTGAACGCTCTTATCCGTTAACGGACGAGGAAAATAAACTTATCGAAGCTATTGTCAAAAAATACGATGAAGGTAAAAAATTCAAAAAAGGGGAAGATTTCTGTGTTTATGAATATGATTCAGAAGAGCCGGAAGTTATTTTTAATGGCTCAACGGGTTTGCCAATGTCGTTTAATCCAATGAATACAGTAAAGGCTTGTTTGTACTGGGTGGATTGTTTGACTGAAATAAGAAATATCGTAAAAGACGCAAACTGGTCTGTAAATATGGACGATACAGAATTGGAATGGGATGAAGAAGAAGGCTGGCAGTTGCCAATGGAGTAAATCAAAAAAATTGGTCTGGGCGGCAGGCAGAGAGGCTGTGACGATTGCGCCATTCCCTTCTCAGGTACATTGTCGCTCAATATGTCGCACAAATTTCCGAATATTCTGGTGAAGAACAGGAAGGGGGAATGTAGAGGCGCGAGCGGGGCTTTTGTGCACTTTTATTTGCATGTAACGTTCCGGTTTTATATGAAGAAAGTAATTTTTAATTGGAGTTATATCCATGCTCTCTAGTCATTAGTTTTTCTTTCCAATATGATTCCCGTTTTTTTATTTCCGCCTCCGAAACATACATTCCATGAATTTCTAATATAGAAAATTTGAAATTTTTCCTTATATATTCTTCTCCTTTTTCTTTTACTAATGCAATAATTTGTTCATTCCATCCGTGAGAAGTATTTATATACTGTGACCATCTTGACCAAATTCCGCCATCACTATATGCAGACCCAATATATGATTTTCCAGTTTCTTTGTTAGTTAATAAATATATTCCTTTGACACTTTCTAAAGCTGTTTCCCAATCGAATTTTTCAAGTTTGAATATATTTACCAAATGATAAAAATCATGGTTGATACTATCAAAACCAGGAAATACTTCCCCTGTATATTTATGTTCCAGTAATTGATTTATTGCCATCTTGTCTATCTGATTTTCCAATAAAAATGAACGTCCACGCATAGAACTAGGGCGCTTAAAATTTAATAGTAATTTTCCAACATATTTTTTGTATTCTTCGATTTCTTCAATTATATAGTTTGCGTTATCAGGGCGGTTCTTTACTTTGAATATGCCGCCAAATAACCAAGTATTTTTTCTGGGATAAAAATCAATCAAAGAAAAAATATAGCCCCTGTTCCATTCGTTTTTGTATGTTTTTGGATTTCGCCATTCATTCCAGCGTTTCCATTCTTTCTCATCTTTCAGATACGAATCTAAAGGTTCCGATTTACCATCATGACTGCCTAGATGTAATTTGTATTTTTTGAGTTCTTCGAGTTGCAGAATATCCGTTACTTTTATTTCTGTCATTTTCTTCTCCATGTCATTATTAAAAATAACGTAATTTTATCTCTCGCTGCGCTCAATTCCCGCCGGGGTTGCCAGCAGCAGCACGTTCGCGCCACGGCGGGCAAAAAGACCGTTGGTGACGATACCCGCGATTTGGTTCAGGGCAGATTCAAGGGCGGGCGGGTCGGTGATGGCGAGGCCGGAAATGTCGAGGATGTGGTTGCCGTTGTCGGTCACGATACCTTCGCGCCAGCGCGGGCTGCCACCGGTGAGGCGGGCGATTTCGTGGGCAACCTGCGCCCGCGCCATTGGGATGACTTCGACGGGCAGGGGAAAGCGCCCGAGCACGTCGACTTTTTTGCTGGCGTCGCAGATGCAGATGAAGCGCAGCGCCGCTGCCGCGACGATTTTTTCCCGCGTGAGCGCCGCGCCGCCGCCTTTAATCATGCAAAAACCGGGGTCGATTTCATCCGCGCCGTCGATGTAGAAGGGCAGCGTTCCGGGCGCGATGGCATCTAGGCCGAGGAGCGGAATGCCGTGCGCGGCCAGCCGCCGCGCGCTGGCTTCCGAACTGGAGACCGCGCCCCGAATAGATATGCCGCTGCTTGCCAAGGCATCGATGAAATGATTGACGGTGGAACCCGTGCCGACGCCAATGACGGCATCTTGAGCAAGCGCCCGGATTTCTTCCAGCGCCGCGAGGGCTGCCGCTTTTTTCAGCGCGTCCTGGTTCATGTGCCGCCCGCCGTTTCAGAGGGAGCCGTAGGAGTGCAGCCCGGAGAGGAACATATTGACGCCGACAAAGGCGAACGTGGTGACGAAAAGCCCCACGACGGCCCACCATGCCAGCATGTTGCCGCGCAGGTTGCGGGTCAGCCGCATGTGCAGCCAGACCGCGTAGTTAATCCAGACAATCAGCGCCCAAGTTTCTTTCGGGTCCCATGACCAATAGCTGCCCCATGCCTCTGCCGCCCAGAGTGCGCCGAGAATGGTGGCAATCGTGAAAAAGGCAAAGCCGATGGCGATGGCACGGTACATGACATCTTCAAGCACTTCCGCTTTGGGGAGGCGAGCCGCGAGTATGCCTCTGGAGACCAGCAGATACGCCACGCCGACCATTGCAGCAATGGAAAAGCCGCCGTAGCCGATGAAGTTGGCGGGAACATGAATCTTCATCCAGTACGACTGGAGCGCCGGAACGAGGGGCTGTATCTGGTAGGCGTTGCGGGTAAACGAGTACCAGAGCAGGAAAATGACGGCGGCGGAAATCACGGGCATCACGAAGATGCCGAGCTTGCGGGTGTTGTAGCGACGTTCGTAAAACAGGTAGAGAAGCGCCGTGATGAGGCTGAAAAACACGAACACTTCATACAGGTTGCTGATGGGAATATGGCCGATGTCCGGCCCGACCAGATAGGACTCGTACCAGCGCACGAACAGGCCCGCTGTGCCCATGACGGCGGCGCACCATGTCATCGCGTTGCCCGTGCGCTCGGCGAAGCTGGCGCGGGCGATGAATCCCAGCCAGTACGCGCCGGTCGCGGTGAAGAAAAGGGCGCTCATCCACGAAATCGCGGTCTGGCTGGAGAGCAGGTATTTGAGGAAGAAAACTTGGTCGGCGCGGGTGAGGTCGCCCTGATAGAGCCAGAAGCCCGCCAGTGCCAGCGCCGCCACGACCGCCGCGAACGGGCGGAATGGCCGCCATGCCCAGCCAAGCGCGATGAGCAGCGGAACATGGAAAAGGAAGATGGCGATGTCGTAGCCATCCATCGAATGCCCATAGCGCGACCAAGCGAATCCTGCGCCAGCAATGACGGCAATAGCAAAAAGCCAGTCCGTCGCGCGGATTTGCCTGAATCGGCTCGCGTGGACGGCGGGCGGCTGGGGAAGGGGAGGGGATGAGGTGGCCGCTTCCATGAAAGGTGTCTCCGGGGGAATTAATTATGTGGTGTGCGGTGCGCCGAGGACGGCTGCCAAGCCTTCGCGGTGGCGGGCGAAAATTTCCTCCAGCCCGACGCTCTTGCGGCCAGAGGACATTGCCACGAGCGCCTCGCCCTGTTTGAGCAGCACGAACAGGCGGCGTTCCCTGATATAGAGCATGGCAAAGACACCAAGCGTCAGCAGTAGCGAGCCGAGGTAGACCAAGGGTTTGCCGGGCGAGCGCGTGGCTTGCAGGATGGTGGCTTGGCGCTGCTCGAAACTGTCGAGCTTGAGATAGAGCGGCGCGCCGTAACGCTGGCTGGCCGTAAGCGCGAAGAAAGCGTCGCGGACGAACGGGGCATTGGTTTCGTCGGGTTCCATCGCGGCTTTTCCGGCGGACTCACGCGCCATCATCCAAGCGTCCCAGATGAGCCTTTGAAGAACCTGGATGAACGCCTCGCCAGCTTCCTCGTGCTTGTCTTTCGGGACGCTTGTTTCAATGAACTTGTTGATAGGCGCCATTCCGCCTTGGGCAAAAAGGCCGAGAAGATGGTCGGCGATGGTTTTCAGGCTGGCTTTTTCGTCCTTGTCGGCAGTGCTCGACGTAAAGCGTTTGACAAGCTCAGCCTGACGCGCGGGGTCGAAAAAGGACTGGTGGATGGCAAACCAGGTGTTGACGCTGTTGTCCTCATCGAGCGGGATGCGCAGCCATGAAATCTCTCCCGCCGGAGTGGATCGCACGCCGCTGATTTGATACCAATGGCCGCTAATCTGGACGGGCTGCATGTAATTGTTATATTCACGCGCCTGTCCGGCAGGGTCGCGGAGCCTGTAGGTATAAAGCGGGCCGAGGTTGCGCAGGTTCTTGCCGTTTGCCGCGCGCGCGCCGCTGCCAAGCATGGCGGTTTCCGGCTGGCTGTTCGTGCCGGAGCCGGGCGGCGGGGAAACATCTTCGACGTTGAAGGGGCGGAAGCCCGTGATTTCGATGCTATGGCCGGTTTTGCCGAGCGGGATTTGCGCGCCGACTTCGCCGCTGATTGGAAAGGGCGGATGCGCGGCGGAAGTCATGCCGTGGGCGGTGAAGCGCAGGACGGAGCCGCCATCGTCGTAACCGGCCTGATAGAGGGTGATGCCCCGGTGCTCAAAAGGCTTGTTGACTTCAAGCGTGCGCTCGAATGCCTCACCAGTCTCGTTATCAGTGACGACCACATCGCTGGCGTAGCGTTTCGGCATTCCAGTTTCGTAGTATTCGATGTTGAAACGCTTCAGTTCAACCCTAAAAGGCAAAGGCTGGAGCAGAACGCCGTCATCGACATTGAGGATGGCGTTGTTGGCGGCTTGCCCTTCCGGGATGTAGATGTTGCCGCGAAAGCTCCAGTTGCCCGCCGCGAGCCGCCCGGAGGGGGGGATGTCGCCAATGCTCATGTTGCCGGACACGGGTTTTTTACCGCTCAAGCTAATCTGCATGGAGAGCGGCAAGTTGCCGTCGAGCAGCCCGCCGAGGCAAATCAGGACGATGGCGCCGTGGGCGAGGAAATAGCCGACGCGCCCAAGGCCGCCCTGTTTGGCGGCGATGAGCGTGCCGCCCTCGCGCTCATTGACACGGAAACGGAAGCCCGCTCTTTTCAGGTACGCGCTGGCGGCGGCGCACTGCTCCTCCGGCGGCAAAGCGGGCGCAAGGCTTGCGCGGTGGGAGAAGCCACGCAGCGACGCCTCGCGCGCCTGCTCGCGGAAACTGCGGATGTCGCGCAGCATCGGCGTGAATTGCCGGATGACGCAAAGCGTCGTCGACAGAACCAGAAACGCGAGAATGGCGACGAACCAGCCGGCGTTATAGACCGTGTAAAGGGAGAGCCGGGAAAAAACTTGTTCCCAGAACTGACCGAACTGGTTGAGGTAGGCGTTTGGCGGCAGGTTCTGCTCGATGACCGTGCCGATAATCGAGGCAATCGCCAAAAGGGTGAGCAGGCTGATGGCAAAGCGCATCGAACTGAGCAGTTCAATGAGGTCATCCAAAAAGGAGGCTCGCTTGGCGGATTGTCGCATCATGGTTCCGACGGGATGACGCACAAAAAAAGGGGGGAGACGAAGCTCCCCCCGCTTTCATTCGGGGCGCATCGCGTGTTAGCGCAGGCCAGCCGAGTAATCCGACACGGCTTTGATTTCCGGGTCGGTCATCTTGAGCGCGATGTCGCGCATCATCTTTGAAGGGTCGTTGGCGCGCGCGCCGTCACGGAAAGTTTTGAGCTGGGCTTCAATATATTCCGGGAACTGTCCGGCAAGCGCCGGGTATTGGGCAGACATGCCCTTTCCGGCGGGGCCATGACAGGCGGCGCAGGCGGGCAGACCCTTGGAAGCAAGGCCGGCGCGCCAGATTTTTTGGCCAAGCGCGAAGGCATCGGAATCAGGCTTGTTCTGGGCGGCAGCGGACACAATCGGCTGCGCCGCGTAGAATTCGGCGGCCTTTTGGTAATCGCTTTCGGGCAGTGCAGGAATCATGCCGACCATGATGGCGTTTGCGCGAGTGCCGTTTTTGAATTCGCTGAACTGTTTCATCAGATAGTCGCTGTGCTGCCCCGCCAGCTTGGGCGAGTCGGCTCCGCCATCCGTTTTGCCGAAAGTGCCATCCTCTTTCTTGACCCAGTTATTGCCATTGTCTCCGTGGCAGGTCACGCAAAGCGCCGGAGGCGCCCATTTTTCTACGGCTGCTGGATTTTGAACTTCGGCTGTGGCGGCTGCCTGATCTTGAGCCTTGACGATGCCAGTGGCCAGCAACAACGACAGTAGCAAAGTGCGCTTAATCATGATGTCCCCAGAAAACAATGGAAGATGTTTCAAACCACGCTATTCTATAACACGAAATCCCTTTGTACGACCTTCCAGCCGCCACGCCGCTGCCGCCCATGCCTATCTTTCGCCATGCCCAATTTGAGACTTCCATTGCCAAGCCCTCGGCGCTGCCGCTCCCCGATGGCCCGGAGATTGCCTTTGCCGGACGCTCGAACGCGGGCAAGTCGAGCGCCATCAACACGCTGGCCGACCACACGCGGCTCGCCTACGTTTCCAAAACGCCGGGGCGCACCCAATTGCTCAATTTTTTCCGCCTCCAGTGCGGCGCGAGGCTCGTCGATCTGCCCGGCTACGGCTACGCTGCCGTGCCGGAAAAAATCCGCCGCGAGTGGCAAGGGCTGATCGAGGAATATCTCTGCACGCGGGAAAATCTGGCCGGGCTTGTGCTGATGATGGACGCCCGTCATCCCCTGACTCCGCTCGATTGGCAGATGATTGGCTGGTTCGCGCCTTCCGGGCGGCCCATCCACATCTTGCTCACCAAGAGCGACAAGCTCTCCCGAGGCGCGGCAGCCACCGCCCTGAATCAGGTGCGCGGTGCGCTGAAGCAGTACCGTGGCGGCGAGCGCCTGACCGCGCAGTTGTTTTCCAGCCTGACAAAAACCGGCACGGAGGAATGCGAGCGGGTCGTGGGGGAATGGTTGGGGGTGGAGACGTAGAAAAACCTGACTGGAAAAATTTGTCGCTGCGCTTTAATTATGTGTAACAAATATGTTTGTTTTTTCCTGCCGCTAGACTGAATGCCTTTATATGTGACAGGACACGATGAGGAACTATTATGGCGCACGACCTCACAATACTCCCTAGCATAATAAAAACAATATTATGCTTTGTGTACCCACCGCAGACTTGAGAGGGTAAGATGAGCATCAGTTCATATCTCTTCCACAGGGGTTTTTATGTCTTATGGAAAACTTGAATATTCTAGAGAAGATGTAAATCGTTCTGGAAAGCTATTGCTTTCACAGGATAAATTAGAAGAATCAAATCATGTCATTGATATTGTTGATAACTGGCGTGCTGCTCATGCCTATCCTACACAAGTTATTTTTGTAACTCTAAAGCGCCGTGCTGAAAGTATTTTTAAGGGCGCTCAGGTGGGGCAGCGTATTAAACGCCTACCTTCTATAATTAAAAAGTTAGAAAAAGAGAAAGAGATGAAACTGTCGCAAATGCAAGATATTGGCGGTTGTCGCGTAATACTTAACGATATTCAACAAGTTTATCGTTTACAGGAGAAAATTGAATCTTCGAGATGGAAGCATGAAAAACTGCAAGGAAAAAATTATATTAAAAATCCCAAGAATAGCGGTTACAGAGGTATTCATCTTAGATATAGGTATCGCGGGGAAGGAAGTAAATCCGGTTATAATGGTTTGAAGGTTGAAATTCAAATACGCACTATGCTTCAGCATGTATGGGCTACCGCTGTAGAAGCGGCTGAAGTGTTTACGCAGCAAGAGATAAAAGCCAGTCGCGGAAAGCCAGAATGGGAAAGATTTTTTGCTCTTATGGGGTCTGTATTTGCATTGTGGGAGAAGTGTCCGCTTGTCCCTGAAACGCCTAACTCCTATGATGATCTATGCTTAGAAATAAAAAATCTGTGTGAAAAATATAATATAGTTAACCTATTTATAGGCTATGCTAATGCAATTAAAATTACTGAGAATAAAGTGGGTAAAAGTGATTACTATTGTCTTATTATTTTGGATCCGGTGGCTAAACGAGTTGGCATAAGAAGATTTAAGAAAAAAGAGTACAAACTTGCAAACGCAGCATATATAGATGCAGAAAGAAACAAGTCAAAAGAAGAACAAAGTCAAATAGTGCTGGTTTCTGTTTCGTCTATTAAATCGCTAAAGCGTATATATCCAAACTACTTTCTTGATACAAAGAAATTTGTAACAGAAGTTACTAAGGTTGTTAAGGATAGGGTTTCTTGATTGGCGCAGCAATGTCAAATGCTTGTTCAAAATTCTTCCCGCTCTCATCTGTGCCTAACGCATGACGGAGAACGAACGGAGCCATTTGTTTTTGACGAGTTGGAGGAACGGCCTCCGCCGCGCCCTTTCCGACAGGCGGAAGGGGCGTTTTGCGGGGACGTTCGGCGGATTTCAGGCGGCGACCACAGGAATCTTCCCAATCCTCGCCTGCCATTCTTTCGGGCCGGTTTGGTGGACGCTGATGCCTGTGGCATCGACCGCGACGGTGACGGGCATGTCCTCGACGGTGAATTCGTAGATGGCTTCCATGCCGAGGTCGGCGAAGGCGACGATTTTGGCGGCCTTGATGGCTTTGGAGACGAGGTAGGCCGCGCCGCCCGTGGCCATGAGGTAGGCGGAGCGGTTGTCGCGGATAGCGTCGATGGCGGCCTGGCCGCGCTCGGATTTGCCAATCATGGCGATGAGGCCGGTTTTTTCCAGCATCATGCGGGTGAATTTGTCCATCCGCGTGGCGGTGGTGGGGCCTGCGGGGCCGACGACTTCATCGCGCACGGGGTCGACCGGGCCGACGTAATAAATGACGCGCCCCGCAAAGTCGACGGGCAGCTTTTCGCCTTTGTCGAGCATGTCCTGGATGCGCTTGTGCGCCGCGTCGCGCCCGGTGAGCATCTTGCCGCTCAGTAGGAGCGGCTGGCCGGGTTTCCACGCGGCGACTTCTTCTTGGGTCAGGGTGTCGAGATTGACGCGGGCGGCGGACTCGGCGTTGGGCTGCCAGATGATTTTGGGCCAGTCGTCGAGTTTGGGCGGGACGAGGATGGCGGGGCCTGTGCCGTCGAGATGGAAATGGACGTGGCGGGTGGCGGCGCAGTTGGGAATCATCGCCACGGGCTTGGACGCGGCGTGCGTGGGGTAATCGAGCACTTTCACGTCGACCACGGTGGTGAGGCCGCCCAGCCCTTGCGCGCCGATGCCGAGCGCGTTCACTTTTTCCATGAGTTCGAGCCGCAGTTCTTCGGCGCGCGTGAGCGTGATGCCTTTTGCGGATTTTTCGCGCAGCAGATGGATGTCGACCGGTGCCATCAGGGATTCTTTGGCAAGGAGCACGGCCTTTTCCGGCGTGCCGCCGATGCCGATGCCGAGGATGCCTGGCGGACACCAGCCCGCGCCCATCGTGGGGACGGTTTTGAGCACCCAATCGACGATGTCGTCGGACGGATTGAGCATGGCGAGCTTGGCCTTGTTTTCGGAGCCGCCGCCCTTAGCCGCGCAGATGACTTCCACTTGGCTGCCGGGGACAATCTCATAATGGACAACCGCCGGGGTGTTGTCGCGGCTGTTCTGGCGCTTGCCCGCCGGGTCGCGCAGCACGGAGGCGCGCAATTTGTTGTCGGGGTCGGTGTAGGCGCGGCGCACGCCTTCGTCGACCATTTCCTGAATGCTCCGCTTGGCTTTCCATTGAACGTCCATGCCCACCTTGAGAAAGACGACGGCGATGCCAGTGTCTTGGCAGATGGGGCGCAGCCCTTCCGCGCACATGCGGGAGTTGGTCAAAATTTGCGCGATGGCGTCTTTGGCGGCGAGGCTTTCTTCGTTCGCCCACGCTTCGCCGAGCGCCTGAACGAAGTCCAGCGGATGGTAATAGCTGATGAACTGGAAAGCGTCGGCGATGGACAGGACGAAGTCTTCTTCTTGGATGATGGTCATGGGAGGCTCCCTTTTTGGAATGGTTCGGTGAGCGGATTTTGAACCAAGACAGAAATTCTGCAATGTCTGGCGAATGGCCTGTGCTGTCCGCATCGGGTCGCCGCAGGCCTTTTGCTATCATCTGCCCAATGAACGCAGATCTGCATTGCCATTCCACTGTTTCGGACGGTTGCCTCGAACCGGCGGCTGTCGTGCGTCGGGCGCATGGCAATGGCGCTACGCTGCTGGCTCTCACCGACCATGATGAACTGGGCGGCGCGGCGGAAGCGGCGCGTGAGGCGGCTTTGCTGGGCGTGCGCTTCGTGCCGGGGGTCGAAGCCTCGGTGACGTACCGGGATGTGACCGTGCATGTGGTGGGGCTGGGCGTTGACCCGGAGAATCCGGCGCTTTTGGCAGGGCTTGCGCGGGTGCGGGCGGGGCGCGAGGAGCGGGCGCGGCGCATGGCGGACGCGCTGGCGCGGGCGGGGCTTGGCGGTGCGCTCGCGGGGGCGCGGCGCTTTGCGCGCAATCCGGCGATGATTGGGCGGGCGCACTTTGCCCGGCATCTGGTAGCGAGCGGGGCGATGCCGAATGTGCGCACGGTGTTCGACCATTATCTCGCGCACGGCAAGCCCGGCTACGTCCCGCACCGCTGGGCGGCCTTGGAAGAGGCGGTGGGCTGGATACGGGGCGCGGGCGGCATTGCGGTGATGGCGCATCCGGCGCGTTACTGCCTGCGGCTTTCAGCCTCGGCGCTGGAAAGGCTGTTCGATGATTTCATGGCGGCGGGCGGCGAAGGCGTGGAAGTGGTGGCCGGGGCGCATGGCCCGGAAGAGGCGCGGCGCTTTGCCACGATGGCTCGGCAGCGCGGCCTGCTGGCGTCGGTCGGCTCGGATTTCCACGAAGAAGGCGAAAGCCCGGTGGATGTTGGGCGCTGCCATCCGCTGCCGCCCGATCTGGAGCCGGTCTGGCATCGCCTGATCTGAGAGAAGGACATGGCGCAGTTTTTCTCTCTTTTTCTTGAATCTCCCCAGCCAAGGCTGATCCGGCAGGCGGCGAACATCATCCGGGAAGGCGGGCTGGCCGCGTTCCCGACGGACTCCGCCTATGCCTTGGGCGGACACATGGGGGACGCGGCGCTGCTCGACCGTATCCGCCGCTTGCGCGGGGTGGATGCGCGGCATCATTTCACCCTGCTGTGCCGCGATTTGTCGGAAATCGCAACGTTTGCCCGCGTCGACAATGTGCAATACCGGATGCTGAAGGCGGTCACGCCCGGCCCCTACACGTTCATTCTGGAAGCCACACGCGAGCTGCCGCGCCGTGTGCTGCATCCGAAGCGCAAAACAATCGGCATCCGCGTGCCGGAGCATCCGGTGGTCGGGGCGCTCCTGGCGGAACTGGGCGAGCCGCTGCTCTCCTCCACCTTGCTGCTGCCGGGAACCGACGCGCCGCTCACGGATGCGTGGGAAATCCGCGAGCGGCTGGAGAAAGAGGCGGATTTGGTCATTGAGGCCGGCGCGTGCCGTCCCGAGGCGACAACGGTAATCGACCTGACGACAGGCGTGCCGGAACTGGTGCGCGCGGGATGCGGTCGCCTGGAGCCATTCGGGCTGGAAACGCGCTGATTCGTTTTTCGGGTTCGTTTGAGGCCGCCCTTCTTTTGGCGCTGCGCCGCCCGTGCGCATTTGGCTTCTTCCTGCGTCCTCCCTCTGACGCTTCGCGCCGCCACTCTCGGGTTTTAATTGAGGGGGATGCCACCAGAGGCGACAGGGGAGCAAAGTCCAGCAACCGCAAAATGTGGGTGGAGGGGAGCGTGGAAATGAAATGACCTAGCCGACCGAAACCCTGGAGCGCCCGAATGGCGGCGGAACGCATACAGTCCTGTTATATGACGTGTGGGCGTACTTCATTATTTTATCCATCATTATCTCCAATTTTATTTATTTTTTCACAAACTTGCATTTGCAATTCCCATAATACTTCTGTGTTTGTAATTTCAAAATTACTTACATCATCTTCTCCACCCAAATGCAAATACTGTTTATGTCCTACACTGTTTTCATAATTCAATGTTTTTATTTTCATATATTTATACGCTTCATTGAAATATTCTTCAAATATTATATCATACTCTCCATCCGTCAATGTTTTATTAAAAAATTGTTCTATTGATATATCAGCACTGAAAATTTCACAAGTTGCCGGATCAAAATATGATATTCTTTTATTGTTTTTATCAATACAACACATATTGCCTTGCCAGTTAGAGGCAAAACAACACATATTAAATGGTTTAACTTCTTCTTTAAAATATTCAGCCAATAAAGATGTCCATTTTTTTACATAATCAAATGTATGTATTTTTAATAACCCATTATTATATATATTACCACCATAATTTACTATAACATTATACAAAAAATTATTATTTCCATATTCATTTATAAAAGTTTCTTTGTCAATTATAGTATTAACCAGAGTAGATGTTACTTTGTATTTTTCAAAAAAACTTTCCATTCCTTTATTCTCCTGTTTATATTTTATTTTATATTTATAATTTTTTCAAGTATCTTCCACCAATTTTAGTCCACATGTCATATAACGTTCCGGCTGTATGCGACGGTTTGGGCAGGTTATAGGGCGTTGCGAAGCAACGACCCCTGCCCAAACTGTGGGTGGAGTAAAACCGCACAAAGGGCGCAAGCCCGACTGCGGTTTTGCGGAACCCTGG